>JBEKJM010000062.1:0-9383 GCA_050011215.1 Nitrososphaerales archaeon | reverse complement strand
CACCACTCAAGTTCTGATCGCCACTCAAGTTCTGATCGCCACTCAAGTTCTGATCGCCACTCAAGTTCTGATCGCCACTCAAGTTCTGATCACCACTCCGAGCTTCCTCCATATCCGTCCAGCATAGCCTCCTTGGCCATCTGAATGATTCCCTCGAGGTCGGAGGCGCCCAACCGAGGTTGAACACCGAGACGTTCGGACAGATCCTTGACGATGAGGTACTCCAGAGTAGGTGTCGCGTCCTTGATGATTTTCTCGAGTGTCTGATGAAACTCCCGGGGGGACGAGATGAGTAGGTCCGGCTGAACGTAGTAAGTAAGAGCCTTCATCGCGGAATCTCCGAGCGCGTCCCTGATGGACTCTGTAACGGAGGCCCGGACCAGTTCACGTAACTTCTCCTCCCGCGACAACCTGTCCTTTTTCGAAGTCGACATTCACTTTGGATTTTAGACCCGACTACTCTTATTACCTATTATGGATTCTCAATCTGTGTGGACCCTTGATTTTGGAGACGAGGAGTGTTAGTCTGATGCCCCTGGAAATTACCAAAGCCCTTGATACGAACCAGGAACGCCAAACCCAATGAATCCAGAATTCAGCTTTTCAATTAATAAGACTATTATGCTTTCGAGCATTTACGAAACAGGGTTGAAGTGCATCCAGGTGAGACGCAAGGGTATCGCTGGCACACCTGGCATGGTGGCCGCACTCGCGGTACTGGTCGTCGGCATAGCCACGGGCATCCTCTATCAGGACAATCCAACAATCCTCTCCCGCGGTCACGAATACCGTAACCACAACGATGACATCCCCAACGACCACTACTATTATCTCGAAATCTGGAGCGACGACAGTCACTCGGACTTCGACTGTGAGTTCCGTGTCGACTTCTACGGTTACGACATCGCAGGTTCCTCCTTCCTACGTTGGCTTGTCGGGAAATGCGTCAACCACGAGAGGAACCATATCAGGAATCGACTTCGGGTCGATTTCCGCTTGGATGAATGTTGGGAACTACACGGTCTCACTCCCCAACCCCGGAACGTATACTGTCACCATATACTACTACAGAGCGGGGACCAAGTCTTGCACTGCCGGAACACTGGTTCTAGACGTGCAAGGGTCAACCTCGTCTCTGAGTGCGAGTTGGACCTGCTGAAAGAAAGGCCCGTTTTTTCTCTCGTCTTGATCGTATAGTGAGCCAAAATCAGCTTTCGCGGTCAAGTCGAGTTCCATCTGCACTGTTGCCGAATCGCTAATTGTCTCCGCTCACGAGGCTCTGAATCTCTCATTTTCCTCAAGTAGAGCTTTTCCGAGCTGAGTCTCGTGTGCTACGAAAGCCTCGCCCTAGAAATCCAGCTGTCCCTGGCGGGACTTGAAATCATCAAACCACCCCTTATCTTGGGGAAGTCCGGTGTGAATGATCGATTCAGCCTCGTTGGCAAGAAGGACTCTCATTTCTTCGGATTTGACATCTATCAAGAGCCGGGGACGATTGACGTGCTCCGGACATACATCAAAGCATTCGACACCGGCGCAACGGCATTTGTAGTCTGCGTGAAAGGCAACCCTGGAGGCGAAGTCCGCCGGCTCGCCTCGAGCTATGGCATACGGATAATCGGCCCTGGGGAATTCGAGGGCCTGCTTTCTGAGATGCGTGCTCCCCAGGTTTCGGGAAGAACTAGGCTCCTGCAGTAGTCAGGTGTCAATTCGGCCTCGGCAGCACACTCCCTCGGAGTGAGTTCAGCTTATTGTCGGAACTGCTGCGCGCGCTCTAATCAATCCCCTCAATCCTGCTGATCAACCCCAATCTCATGCCCTAGCGTGTTGACGCAATCATGCTCCTCATGACTTATTGGCTAGCTTCGAGAACTTTTGGTGTTGTCGCGACCTCTCTCCCTAAAATCAGATGAGGGCTTTCTGAGCAAGTTGGCAGTTGGGGCAGTCGGAACGAGGAAAATACTTGATGATTTGGCTTCCCAAGGACATAAGCCTATTGAACTTGAAAAAGGCTCGACAAGTTTCAAGGTGTGAACGGCTGTCAAGACAAAGAGGCTTCGGGTCCCAGATGTTCTATGTGTGTACGCGCGCGCGCCTCCATAGAAGAGCCGATAGTGATTGACGGGCCCGGTGGGAGTCGCCCCCAAACGGGTTCTGAAAGTGGATTCCAAGCCTTGGTTAGCCCAGCTAAGCTACGAAGCCCTTGGTTCGATCGTCGCAGTCCACACTCGAACAACCCATCTGGCACAGGTGCTTCGTCTCACTCGGACACTGCCTTCACCGGCACCTAGGCAACAATCGTGGGATGCTTTGTGAGCCGCTCTGGTCCACCTGGCGTCACCAAGAAGGTGTCTTCGATCTTGAACGAACCCGCGCCCGGGATAGCCAGAGGGGCGTGCATGGCGGCGATGACCATACCCTCACGAAGCGCCATACGCCGGTGGGGGATCAGGATTGTCGTGATCGGGTCCTCCTCTACGAGCAGCCCGACCCCGTGGGCGAATCCCTTCACGTAGTTGGCCGAGTAGCCCTTAGCCGTCAGGGAAGCCCCGATTTCCTGCTCCACAGATCCCAGGACGGTCCCAGGCTTCAGCTTCGGGGTGATTGATTCGTAGACGGATCGCAGGGAGTCGAATGCCCGATGCTTCTCCTTGGACGCAGCGGAAGGGACGTATGTCCTGGTCTCGTTGCAGTAGTAGTCCTCGGAGTCGCCCCCGATTGTGACCATCACGACATCTTCTCCTGTGACGCGGACGCTCGCCCGTGGCTCTGCATGGATCCTGGGAACAGGACCCGCGTTGACGTATACGTGAGGGCGCTCCGACCCTGCTTTCATCATGGCGTACACTGCCTCAGCAGCGATCTCCAGTTCACTCGCGCCAGGTGCGATGCTCTCGATGGCCGCTTTCATTCCCCTGTCAGTGGTCTCGGCGGCCCTCCGAATTCGCTCTATCTCTGACGCGTCCTTGAACATCCGAAGTTCCATGATCAGAGAGTGGACGTCTACGACGTCGACCTTGGGGTTCAGGTTCGTGAAGATGTGCATGAAGAGCTCGAATGCGTCCCTCTCGACGCTCATGTCCATGCCGACCTTGTGGTACCCCCCTTCTCGGATGGCGCGAGTGATGCCGGGCATCAGCTCATCGATGCCCCGGTAGGGGATTACCTTCTTGACGCATGAACGCTCCCGGAACGCATCTACCTCGTTCGTCGGGATGAACGCAATCGGATCTCCTTCGGCTGGGATGATGAGGCCAGGCCGCAACCACATCACGTCTGCGAAGTAGGTGAAGGAGGAGGCCGTCTTGATCATTGCGGCATCGACCCCGTTCGCCGTCAACCGCTTTTGAAACTCGGCTATTCTCTTCTCAGTCATGGTATGTTCCTTCTTCAGGGCGATTGGACTGAACTTAAGATTCTTGTGGCATGCGGGAGGCTAGCAGGGAATGCTGGTCCCGACGGAATCGCGACCTTTACTCAAGATTAAAGCCTTGAGGTGGGCCTAGATGCCACAGGATGCGATATCTAATCAGGATGACCCAGCGCAACGGCCCAGGGAACGGATTCCTCTCTTCGATCAAGGCCGTGGCGAAGTCGGTCGGCGTCGATGCGCGCAACCCCAAGTGGACTTCGTACGGAGCGTTAGAGCTTGACATCTTCTCACCCTCGAGGGCAGACATGGAGACCTTCCTTACCGCGACCGAACCTCTTGGGCGTCTGGAGTTCTGGAGGGATTTGAATGTCACACCACACTACGAGACCGAAGAGGAGCTCTTCTTCGAAGCCCGTCGTTATTTCAATTCAGAGAGGTACTGGGAGTGCCACGAGGTCTTGGAAGGCGCCTGGAGGCTCTCGAGCGGAGACGAGAAGCGGTACCTGCAGGGAATCATCCTGGTTTGTGCGGCGTTTGTCCACCACCAGAAGGGTGAGGACGAGGTCGCCCTAAGCGTGCTGAGACGGGCGGTCAAGCAGCTCGACTTTGGGGCACCACGTTACCACGGAATCGAAGTCAACTCCCTCAGACGGCGTGCGGAGCGCATAATCTCCTCTGGCCGGTTCGGAATCCTCGAAATCTAGCCGGAGACCGGGGAATCCCGACCGGGTGGTGCAATGCCCCTCTTTGCAATGCATCGGGTTCGGGCCCGGAGGGTTAGCGTCCGTGGGTTCGAATCCATCAAGGTGGGAGGTGACTCGACCGAACGCGGGCGGAAATTCCGGTGACCGAATATCTGATTCAGTCCCCCGTCAAGTCGGGCGGACACCGGAAGGCCTCGGCCACTATGACGGCACGTTCGAATCAGGGCTGGTGTAGAGGAATAGCCTGCCGACGATCTTCTCCCCTATACTCTTGGCAAAGCTAGAGGACGCTACATTGGATTCGGCAATCTCGTTGATCAGAGTGTGGACGCGCCTTGACTTCAAGTACATGAGCCTGGCCTGGAAGTTGTCTTTCATTATTCCCGTTCTTCTGAACTTTGGTTCGACGTAGAGGCCGTGCGACCTTGCCATCCCTCCGACGATGGCCATCCACGCTATGGCCACGATTCTGTTCAATATCTTGACGACGAAGCACTTGTCCCTGTTCCTGAGGGCAACGCTGACCCATTGCCTGTTCGTCTCGGGCTGTGCAATGGCCATGAAGCGTTCTATCTCCTGGGCATCATCGCTGATGCTAACGCGATGCTTGAACCTGTGGTCGGAAGAGGCCCTGTCAACGTCCAGCTGCCAGATGTTCCAAGCTTCCTTGGGATGCTCTGCTACCTCAAGCTCCGAGAAGATGTAACTGGAGGGCTTCAGCTCATAGAAGCGGTCGAATGCCTCCCTGGATTTTGTGAAGATGGTTCCTGTTGCCTCGTAGTTGTCATAAATGAACAGGCCGTTCTTCTCTTCCTCTGAGCTCTGGGAGATGAAGACCTCGCCACCCGCTTCGAGAGCTTCTTTGGCCTCGTGACGGAGGAACGGGGCAAACAACGACAACCCGCCAGGCAGATCGCCGAGCTGCTTGTCGATGGTCTTTGTGTCAGGTATCTGGACGATGTTGATCATGAGCTTCTTGCCACCCGCTCCCGTCTCCATTCAAGCGTCTGTCCGAGGTGTAGATTGCTCATCTTGATCACAAATCCAGGATCGTGAAATTCTTGGTCAGCTTCTCTTCTCCGAGGATGTTGCCAATGACCAGTGCGAGGCTATCGGCGCTGCGATGGAGTCCGACGACCTCGTCATCCTTCAGGGCATCCATCAGGAGGTATTCGAACTGGACCTTGCGGTCGGTCATGTGACCGAACCGCTTGACTCGCTCCCTTTCTATTTGTTCGTATGCGTACATGAACTCGTACAGTGATCTGTAGATCTGATGCTCCATGTTCTCCTCGATGATGAACTCGAGGTCGGCCCGGTCCTTCCCTCCAATCGTTATGGCCTGGAGCCCCTCCAGGTCTGCCCAGAAGATGGTGCCATCGGGGGCCAGTACCGCGTCCTTGTCGAGCCAGACATCGTAGAAGTCCAGCCCGCTGTATGTGCCGTTGCCGTTGTCGCTCATGGACCTTACGAACAGGGTGAGAATCGCAATCCCGCTCTTGACGAAGTTCTTCAGGAAGGCCATCGCCTTGTCATTGTCGTCGATGCGGAAGAAGTCGAAGAGCTCCCCGGTGTCGTCGCCAATGGTCCAGTCCGAGTGGAAGTAGATTCTGACATTGGATGGGATCAGCCTCGCTTCCTGAACCATCTCCTGTTTGAACCTCCTGTACCAGTACACCTGGGTGACATTCTCCTGGAGAGTCTTGGGCAGCTTGACGATGTTCACCAGGGGGGCAATCCTGAACCCATGAATTGACGTGGTGCTGGCATCCGACATTTCCGCAGCCTTCATTGCTATGGTCGCGAACTCGAGCCCCTGAGACCCGTAGGGACATCCCCTTGACCACAGCTCCCCGGTGAGATACCTCGGCAGCTTCATCTCCTTCTCTTTGGCGTTCATGATCTTCTCCCTCATGGCACTGCTCTTGAGAAGACCGCTGATCTCCTCCTTCCGGAGAAGCTGACGACTGAACGGGCTGGTCGTCGATCCTATGCCCTTGACGGAGAAGTAGAAGTCGGTGCCATCGATGGCCATGTACGGTTCCCTGCTGACGGCGCTCCTGTTGTCATCCATGAGGAGCTCCCTGGTTCCTATTGGGTCAGTGTCTGTGAAGGGCTTCACGCTATCAGGCAGGTACACTCTGCCGAGCTCTGGCATTTGGAAACCTCTGAAGTACTTGTTGGTTATCGTCCCGGCTCCATCGTACACATTGAGAGTGATCGGGATCCCCCTGAGCTTGATGGGAACCGATCTACTGATCTCCACTGTCAAGGCTTCTTTCACCTGAACTCGAGCGTCATTGCCTGGGCCCTCCGCAATACGGGCACGTATCAGCGGTAGATGGAATCAGGGTTCCGCAGTACTTGCAGTTCACCTTAGCGACCTCTCTTATCACAACCTGTTCAGACGGTCTTGAGCCCAAGTCAATCCTGGACTCCCCCGGCGTTGAAGGCGGAGGCGTGTACTGCGGGTGCCTTGGAAGAGATTCGCCTTTGCCTCTTCTTCGAGTCGCAGCATAGACCACCACTGCAACAATGACCACGACCGCCAAGAACGATGCGGAATAGACAAGATATAGAGTAGATCCCGACCCCGCGTTCGCTGTCAGACTACCGGTAACACTTGCCAGCACCAGGTTGTAGCTGGTTGAAGTCACGTAGAGGTCGTCGGTGTACGTGAAATTCCCGGCTTGCCCCTGATATTGGCCGGTGTCCTGCTCCACGTAGTTGTAGCCGACGACATACCCGGTGGTCGGATCGAAGTACTCATGATAAGTATACGACGCTGTGAAGACGCCGTACGAGTCGCTCCGTTGATGCTGGCCCGTTCCTTCGGTTTGAATCGTCTGAACGTACTCGTTCCCCTTTGTAGGCAGTTGCAGGCTGTAATTCTTCGACAGCACCGTGAATTGAGTGTTCAGAACATAGAATGTCCCTCCGACCGGAAGGGCAGTGTTCATGGCAAACCAGACGTATGTCGGCTTTGAGTAGCCTACCTGGTCATCCGTTCCGTTGACATACGTGAAGCTGCCTGGTGACCACGTGTACTTGCCCGAGGACGAGTTCGAGGTGGAGCTCCCTTGGTTGCTGCTGTATTGGTAGGAGTAACTGTAGGAGGCCGACACTGTGCTTCCGTTGACAGAGTTCATCTGCTCCATTCCGCTCACCTGGGTCTGATCCGTGTACCCCGTGTAGTAGCCCTGGCCGTTGTTTACAGTGATCGTCTCAGAGTAATGGAAGTAGTCGCCTTTCTGGGGCGTGTACGCCGCAACCGGATGGGAATTCACCGCGACCGCAGTTGCAAGCAGGGATGAGAACAGCATGACGCCAAAGACTTTGGTCAGTCGTCCGGCTATCAACCTGCGAACCCACCGACCCCATGACTGTGAGCTGGGTGGAAGCCTCCCATCCCGCTGAATGTTGCATGGTAGGACGAATAAGCTACGATCACCGGATAATACCAGACAAAGAGGCCCGGATGTGATGCGTAGGTGAATTGCACCGGAGTCGCAGCGATCTTGGCCGTAGAATCAATACCCTTCACTATCTCGTTCCGCACTCCATGGACCATTCTTACTGCCAAAGCCACCAATTCGGACCGTTCGAGCCCTCTGGCATACGCAGAGAGCAGGATTACAGCCCTTTCCATCAGATCGAGGACCTCGTGGGACTCGAAGACGGGTATGGAGGCAAGTATCGCCGCCGCTACCAAGGGATACTCTAGGTAGTTCCTCAGTTGCAGTACTATGTACTGCAACTTCTCGGCCACTTCGTCTGCGTTCAGTTCTCCAATCGCTAGGAAAGCCGAAGCGATCTCTGTGTCCTCCGATGCCATGTACCCCCAAGCAACGAACTTGGACTTGAACGACTGGAACTTGGCACTCAGATCCTCATAGGGGAGGTTCATTACCGCCAATATTGCGGCGGCTTCATACGATTGAGTCAGATTCTTGAACTGAACAAACCTATCCGTCGGATATGTTCCATCGTATCTCCTTCCTGCCAAGATTGTCGCAGCAACACCGGCCGATAGCTCCTTGGGAACATGCTGACCTCTCAATTGCTGGTCTAGGTTCTTCAGAGTTGATTCGAGGCTTTGAAGATCCTGATTGCCGGCAGCGGTCATGATCTCGGCGGCCATTAGTTTGTTAGGAGTCGTGGAGTCAAGATTCTGCAGGACGTTGAGGGCCTGAATGAACCTCTCTCCTATTTGATTGGTGTCACCCTGGAGCTTGGCTAACCCTATCGCTACGCTCCACAGTAGTGATGAAGCCTCGATCCCAGGGGGCCCTTGACCTTCATCATAGGTGACTGGGCGATCTTCGTCTTCTAGGTTTGGGACTCTGGGTTTGAGGAAGGCTGTGTAGGAAGCGGCCCTGTCAGCTATGGACCGCAGCTCATTGACAGTCGCTTTGGTCTCTGCTAGGAAGTCAGGGAAGTCCTGATCAGCAACTCTGTAGTTCCTGACGTTGAGGTCGCGCAGCGTGACAATCCCAAGGTCCGTAAGAGACAGGTACTCCTCGCCGTATGGCACCATTCGATCAACCATGGACTTCGTCTGGATGAGCTCATTGACATTGGCCTCGATTGCACTTAGCTCGGATTCTTCCCTAGAAACCTCAGCCGTCTCGCTCTGAACCCTTTCACCCAGCTCCGCCTTCTTCTCTTTTCCTTCGATGATGAATCGGAACGAGTGCTCCTTTCGCTCGTCTTCCCGCAAGGTCGCAGCTGCTTGGTCTTCCTCGACCTTTTCGGCGTTCATTTGCGAAGTCAACTGAGCCAACCTGGAGACGGAATCGACCCCCTTGTCATGGTCCTCCTTTGTTGTCCTCGAAACGAATCCATTGACGGACAGGTAATCCAAATCAGCTGATGAAATTGGAGTGAAGCGCTCAAACTCCTCCCGATTCTCTATCTGAGACAGAAACGCCATTACGGTGCTGCACTTCATTGGAAGGCTATTGGGTACGTGAAGCACCCCAACTCTTAAGCAATCTGCTGCTCTGCAAGATTCATCGTTGCGCGGCACGCGAATCAGAATCTAGCCACCCTAGGCAAACAGAGTTCGTTCCAGGCTTCCTGAGCGAACCGGCGCTCCTCGGGAAGGTCGCGTCTCTCTTCCTCTGCTACGAGAGATGGCTCGTGGGCTTCAGGACAGAAGGGAAGCAGTAGAGTACCCTACACGCGCAGGAAAGCGCACGCCTTGGGTTCGGGGGAGGCATTCATAGTCTCCGTTATGTCCTCAGAGATTGAGCCGCCGTAAGGGAGGACGGCCACGAGTGAGTGGAGGGCCTCCCGGGCCTTGT
>JBEKJM010000061.1:0-8827 GCA_050011215.1 Nitrososphaerales archaeon | reverse complement strand
GACTGGACCTCTACCACCCCAGCCAACTGAGGTCGCAAGCCCGGTCGAGGAAGCGGGAACTATACGCCATGAAACAGGGGCTGGAAGCCCACGACCTTCAGTCGTGGGAGGATGTCACTATTCTTCGGACTTCTGAAGACTAGGCGGGGCATGCTGGATCCGAGCCCAAAAGGATGTGCCCGTCTCAGATGGAGCTAGGCATAACCTCATAGCCGAGAGGAGTAGGAGCGGGGCATGGAACTCAAGGTCTTCGGAAAGACCGGGCGTAGCGTGACGGAGATTGGCATGGGGACATACTACGACTTCTCCTGGGTCCTTCCAGCAAGACTGGGCTGGAAGAGGGGTGCTGCCCGCAAGGTTGAGGCGATGAAGACAGGCTTAGCGGGTGGGATATCGATGATTGATACGGCGGAAGTTTACAGCTCGGAGCCCCTCGTCGCAGAGGCAATCCAAGGTTACAGGCGCGAGGACCTCTTCATCGCGACGAAGGCCACCTTGACGCATCTTAGGCGCAAGGCAATGTTCAGGGCCCTAGAGAGTAGTCTGAGGCGGTTGAAGACTTCATACGTGGATTTGTATCAGGTACATCAGCCGAATCCTATCGTCCCGATTCGGGAGACGATGGGAGCGATGGAGGAGCTTCTGGAGGCGGGGAAAATACGCGCGATTGGTGTCAGCAACTTCTCCCTGAAGCGGATGATGGACGCGAATGCTTCCCTGAAGAAAGCTCGTCTTGCTTCCACCCAGATGAGCTACAGCCTGCTACATCGCGGGATTGAGAAGGATGTAATCCCCTACTGCAGACAGGAGGGAATTGCCGTGCTGGCCTACTTCCCGCTGGGACACGGCAGGCTTGCGGGTGAGAAGCAGAGACTGCGCATCTTCTGTGAGAAGTACTCGAAGAGTCCTGCGCAGGTTGCGTTGAACTGGTTGGCTTCACAGCCGAACGTCTTTCCAATTCCGAGAGCGGGGAACCCGGCCCACGTCAAGGAGAACCTTGAGGCAAGCGGTTGGAGATTGTCAGCACAGGACCTGCAGGAGCTTGACAGGATCTTCCCGGGACCGGCACAAAACTCCACTGCCTGAAAACAGGACGAGCATCGACAGAAAGGGTATGGAGTGTCGACTCCGCTGAGAAGAGACGATGAGGCGGCACTCTGCTTTGTCCGTCACGGTGGGCTCCCCGCAGAATGTTAGGGTTCCCAGAGCGTCCTTGCCTCACTGGTTAGGGAAGTCTATATATACTGTATCGAACTGAAGTACTCCAGCATGATGTCAACGTCGCCCGGAAAGTGGGCTGGCAGGTTCATCTGGGCATCTACCATCCAAGGTCTCATCGCTGTCATCGCTACAGTCCTTATCGCCGAACCACTCACGTATTTCGGTATCACCTGGTACTTTCCTCCATCGAAAGTGATTGCCGGAGGCGGAGGCGGGACGTGGATGTTTACGGGCTATGTCTTGTTCCTCGTCGTAGGCGTCGTCGCGACTGCAGTCACCGCGATCTTCTACTCCTACATCGAGGGCACGATGGGGAGGGTGTACACCGGGCTGACTAACTACCTCGCATGGGGGCATCTCGTCTTCATGAACATTGGGGTTGCTGGCAGCATGATCCTAATGATGTGGGGAGGTTACTTGGCAGGCTGGTCGGGTGCCGCCGTTTCCTCGGGTGGTCTAGGGTACACAGACTACCAAATCCACGTCAACTACCTAAGCCATTTTGTAAATCCCATTGGCGCATTGATTATGCTGGCGGCTCTTGGCGCGGTCCTCGGAGGCCTTGGATTTGTGCTCAGAACTAGGATGAAGTAAGAAGGTTCCTGCCCTCCCAGGTTTCCTGCCCTAAGAACTGGCTCTCGCCACAGGGCCCGTAGGGAAGGTTTAACAGAAAACCTTCGCCACTGAACCCCGTTGAGCAAAGAGGGAGCCCTCCTGCAGCTCACCACCTTCCCGAACAGCTCGGGCCTGCCGTTTCGGGGGAGAGGGGCGCCTTCATGAGAAGGGTCGGACGTCTCCTAGCCCAAGCGGAGAAGAGGCCGTAGAGACCATGGTGCTAAGCTGCGAGGTCTGCGGCAAGCCGATGGGGGCCACTCTCAGCCGCGTTGAAATCGACGGAGCCATCCTGCGGGTCTGCCAGAGTTGCGCCAAGCGTGGGACGCCGCTGGCGAGCGCCGTGCCGAGAGTCCGCCACGTCAGGGCCCGTTCCTACGTCAGGGCAGAGTCGGTCGAGCCTGAACTTGAAGTCGACCCCGAGTACAGTTCGATAGTAAGGCAGGCGAGAGAGAAGTTGGGCCTCACTCAAGAGGCCCTGGGAAGAGCAATCAACGTGAAACCTTCGGTCATAAGCCACGTCGAAACGAAGAAGATGAGGCCCGACCTGAACCTGGCCAGGACCCTGATGCACTACCTGAAGGTGGAGCTTCTGGTCCCCAGCAGCGATCTGGATTCGACCCCCGCATAGGTGCGTGGGAGTCCGACCCGATGTGCTGGGCGGAAGTCAGGCTCCCTGTTTCACCAGCCCGTGGAACTCGACAGCCTAGCGGATGCAACAGTCCCCGTTTCTGTGGTAGCGGGTCCGTAGGGACTCGTCCCCGAATGGGTCTGAAAGGTGGATCCTTACAGGACCTGGACCTCAATCCCAATGGAAGGCGCGATAACCGGATTGGTCGGACCGAAGGGTTTTTTGTACTGATACAGGCGCAATGTACGACCTTGGCATACGACACGAAACTCGCGAATGGCTCGCCATGAAGACGAGGGAATTCTCGATGGAGGACTTCGCAGCCGTGTCTCAGCTCTGGCGTCGCTCAGGACTTGAGATTCGCCCTGGAGATGGGAAAGAAATGATCAGGCGAAAGCTCGAGCGAGATTCCGACCTCTTTCTCGTGGCGGTGGAAGACTCCAGGATTGTCGGCTCAGTCATTGGGGCATGGGACGGTCGAAGGGGTTGGGTCTACCACCTCGCCGTCGACCCCAGATTCCGCCGAAGACACATCGCGAGGAAGATGCTCCTAGAAGTTGAGCGCCGAATGAGAGAGAAACGAGTCCCGAGAGTGCACACTATGGTGTTCCTTTGGAACGCCCCTTCGCTGAATCTCTTCGAGGGTCTGGGATACGAGAAACAGAGCGACCTAGTCCTGATGGGGAAGACTCTCAGTGCCGACAGACAAATCAGTGCCCGGACCGGTAGTCGGAGTAGAAAAGGGGACCTCGTGCCCAACAGACCCAAGATGCGGAGAGCGACATGGTCAACCAAGCGGGCCTTGCCGTGACAATGGGTTGCTCGGTCGAGGAGACATGCCCCGGGCCGATGCATGCCAAGATACCGAAGTCGTATCTTGGGATTCTCCCTGACGCCAAAGAAGGGCCAATCGCGGGTGCGAAGAATCCGGTACGAAGTCCAGAAGTTGGTTGCGGAGCTTTAGAAGAGCCCACAGCCGACCTCTTTTCCCCTGGGCGCTGGTGGGGCTTATAAGACCACAGCGGACCCGCCCTCTCGTTGCCCCCAGAGCAAGCCAGACGATGGTGGATCCGGCTAGGTAGCTACCGCATGACTCCCCGCAAAGAGGCGCAGATCCATGAAAGGCGTGGCACCCCATGAGACTTACCCCGTGGATCGCAGGACGCCGCAGAGGTATTGCGCTTACTTCGCTTCCTTCTCTCCGGCGGGTCGCAGCCTGGTGGTGAATTGACAATGTCTGTATCGATTTCTGTCGAGAGGATTGCGAAAAACTACGGGAACGTACGGGCACTTAACGGCGTCAACACGAGGATCGAAAAGGGAGAGGTCAGGGGTCTTCTCGGAGCGAACGGGTCCGGAAAATCAACTCTCATGAAGATCCTGCTTGGTCTAGTGCGACCCGACAATGGCCTCGTCACCGTAGAGCAAATTGATCCTTCGATTGATTCGATCGCCGTGCGCCAGATTGTAGGATACGTTCCCGAGACTCCGCGTCTCTATGACTTCCTTTCTGGGATAGAGTATCTTGACTTCGTCGCAGATCTCCATGGATTGGCGGCAGAGACAAAGAAGCAGAGGATTGATGAGTATCTTGCGGCCTTTGACTTGGTAGAGCAAGGAAATGACCTTATTTCCGGGTACTCGCTTGGCATGAGGCAGAAGATTGCGATTAGCGCAGCGCTCATACACAAACCCAAAGTCCTCATACTCGATGAGCCGCTAAACGGGCTTGACCCACGTACAGCGAAGATCGTCAAGGACACAGTAATCAAACTTGCTTCAGACGGGATAACCGTACTGTTCAGCACACATGTTTTGGAAATTGCGGAGGCGATGTGTCAGAGAATAACTATACTCGACAAAGGGAAGATTCTCGCGGAAGGGTCAATGAGTGAATTGCGCGCACAAGCCACAAATCAACAGAGCGGGAGCAACAATCTTGAGAATATCTTCTTGAGCCTTACCGGTTCCGCTGACGTTCGCGGGATCGTAGATGAAATCACGCGATGATGTCACTAAACAAGGTCTGGATTATTACAAGAAGCCTCCTGTTGTCCCAACTTAGGGCAACCGCGGTGGGGGCAACCAGTCGAATAGGCGTGCGCTCTATTCTCAGGAGGCCTCTGATTCTTGGTATCATCGATGTTATCGGCTTTGCAGTTGCGACCGGGGTTGCGTACTATGTTGGTTCATCGATAGCCAGTTCGGCTCCGCCTTCACTAGTCAGCTTAGTCTCAGGAGGAGTGAGGAGCTTCATCGTGATCCTGCCTGCAGTGATTCTCACCATCATTCTTGTCTTGGGGCTCGTACTCGAAGTCAGCGCCGGGGCGCAGTTTGCGAGCTCTGACACAGTGAATTGGCTTCCAGTTACGGCAAGCGAATATGTCGCGGCCTCAACTCTTTCGCTCTTGATCTACTACTCAATCTTGCCTGTGGTGGTTCTCGGCGCTACGCTTTCTCTCGCATACGTGTTTGGAATTCTTGGGGCGTGGGAGCTTGCGGCTGTGCTCTCTATATTTGGGATCGTCGCGTCTACAAGCATCCTTGAGATTGCAAGAGCAGTACTGAATCGGTTTTCGACCTCGCTTTACCGGCGAGGAGGACGAGCCGCGATAGCCCTGCGTGCATTGTTCGGCGTCGTTGTGATTGTTCTGTTTCAGGCGCTGTTCTATCCGACAGTGTACGAGCACTTTCTTGGCGTAATCACCACGAGCTTCGGCCCGACGTGGCTTGTTCCTTTGCTTTGGGCGTCCGTTGCCGTGACAGCACTTCTCAGTTCTAACCTGTTCGTCTCCATGCTGTTCTCGTTGCTGGCGATTGGATTCGCCGTAGTGCTATTCTTCACCGCAGTGGCTGCGAGATCGAAATACTGGGTCCCTATGCAGCCCTCTGTCAGGATTTCTTCCTCGGTGTATGCACCAAAACGTGGGTTTGCATCTATGATACTCAACCAGTCACAGCTTGCGATAACCAAGAAGGATTTGCGCGGGCTGGTGAGAAGAAGAGAGATGGTGCGGCTGCTTGCACTGCCCGGAATCTTCCTCGTGGTTGCGTTTCTGAGCTCTACGAACTCGGGCGGATTCTCAATTTTTGAATATCTTGGAATGTTCATAGTAGCTTATACCGCTCTCTACTTTTCAATGTCCAGCGTTGGGGCAGAGGGGAAATCGATCATGAATATGTACCAAGCGCCAGTGGTCACGAAGGATTTTGTCGTCGGAAAGGCTGGGCCTCCAATCATCTTTGGTTCCGGCTTTGGCATCGCGTTCTATACCGTCGCCACACTCGTGGGTTCAAGAGCTCTTGCGGTCGTTGCGCCCCTGTTCTTGGTCTTGTCCGTCGGATTAGCGTTTGAAATGTCGCTCGTAGGATTACTGCTAGGAATGCGTTTTCCCAACTTCTCGGAATCGCCAAGAGCCCAGTTCGTCTCGCAGACAGCCGGGTTGATTGCACTCCCCTCCGCGGTTCTGATCGGAGGGATCTCCTTGAGTCCGATCCTGATTACCTCGGTGTTCAACCTAGGTTACTCAGAGGTAGTGGAAGGATTTGTAGCCAGCATCGCTGTAATCGGATTCGTATGCTATCTGTTCTACCGGCTTGCCTTTGGGCAGGCAAACAAATTGCTCTCGCAGATTCCAATTTAGGTCGAAACCTAGCTTTCCAGGGCAGGCCGACTGGCGTCGAAGTGGAGGTCGGGGCTTTGGTCATAGTGTCGTGCGGGGGTTGGATCTCTGCCCTCCACTTCGTCCTGAAAGGTTTGCCCACACCAGAGGAACTCGAATCTATGCCCGATCCACCAAAGGACCTCGGTGTGGGCCTCCCTCCGGGGGATTTCGACTATGCAGTGCAGTGCCCCTCCCTACCACGCTCCGAGTTCGGACCAGAAGGGACCTACTGTCAAACGATGGTGGGTCGCGCGGAACGAGATTCAGCTGAGTTTCTTATTCAGGAAACCCGAGAGTTTGCGAAGACCAAGCCCAAGCTTCTTCTTGTCCGAAGTGAAACATAACCTGAACGCATTGGGGGCGCCGAAGAAGTCCCCGGGTGAAACCAGAACGCCAGTCCTCTCCAACACCTTTCTCGAAAACGAAATGGAATCCGGTCCCCTCTCGTACTCCACCAGACAGAAGGGCGCTGCGCCAAGCTCACACACGGATGCGCTCGGAGTTGCTTCGACGAATCTGCGCACGAGCTTGGTGTTCTCTGAGCAGATCCTTCGCGCCCTCTTCACGAATTCCGCCCTTCTCCTGAGCACCTGGGTAGCAATCCACATGGAGTACTCCGAGTTGTGACCGCTAATCAACCACTTCGCCTTCAGTAGCTTACGCGCCTTCTGCCTCTCCGCCAGGATCCAACCCACACGGAGCCTCCCGAGGCCGTAAAACTTGGTCATCGTGTTGCATGTGACCACGTTGCTATCCCGTCCAAAGTACGTGTTGGGAGCGTTAGGAAATGTGAACTCTTTGTACGTCTCGTTCACGAAGACCATCGTACCCTTCTTGGAAGACTCGATGAGCCTCTCGACCATCCCCTCGTCGAGGCTCTTTCCCGTCGGGTTGTTTGGGTCCGTAAGGCCGCACATGGCTTCTTCGATGGTTGATGCCTTCGCAAGCGAGTTGGTCACGTGCATACCGAGAGACAGTGGCACTGAGAACATCGGTTCGTAGTTGGGAAGGGGAACGATTACCTTCCCGCCTGTTCCAACGACAGAGTACACTAGGAAGATTGCCTCCGACGCCCCGTTGGTGATCACGACGTTATTTGGTTCGACGTGGTACAGCTCAGCGACGGCCTCGGCAAACAGCCTGGCGTGCTCGTCCTTCTCGGCCGCGAACCTGTCGAACGAGGTGTCGATTCCCATCGCCGACAGGTCGGGTTCGCTCAGCCCGCTCGACGTGAGGTTGTATTCCGCGCCGGGGCCGAGTCCCAAGATCCAGGCGAAGAGCCTGCCGTCAACTGGTCGCAAAGTCTCTCACGGGTGCTTTTCGCTGGGCGGAATTAAGGCTTCATCGACGAGGCGATCTACTCATGTCTTCTGTCCCCCGAGGAGCCTGCACAAGAGCTGAAGAGTCGATCTCGCGGGCGGCGGAGCGGTGGCGCCGCGCCACGCTCAGCGAGAGTCATTCAATGACGACGCTGCACCCCTCAGATGTCCTGAGACGATGTCGCGCACCGTTCGGGAGAAGATGGCTTCGGCCATTGTCTCGTAGCCCCTTGTATTCAAGTGCAGCCCGTCGTTCGAGCATTCCTCCCTCAGCCTTCCAGTCGAAGAGTCACATGTGGCTGTGAAGATGTCCACGCAGACGTGAGTGTGCTCCACACTGTACTCCTTGATGAGCCGATTCAACACGAGTCTCGGCGGAATGCCTTCGTCGAAACCAAGTACCGACGGAACAGTGCAAGCAATGGGCTGTATTCCATGGCAGACCGCTTCGCGATACATCTCCATGAGGTTCTCGGCCACGGATTGAGGCTCGATGCCCAAGCCCAGGTCGTTGGAGCCCCCCAAGATTATCACGAAGTCAGGTTCAACCTTCACGACATCCCGGTCGAAACGGTTGAGCATGTCCTCGGTGAGCTCACCCACGATCCCCCGGTTGAGAAACTCGACCCTAGGGGCACCCGCCGTGTCAAGGTCGGACAGTTTCTTTATTCTCTCCTTGAGGAACTCCGTGTACGGAGTGGATCGAGGCAAGTCGTCCCCTAGAGTTGGAGACTGATATCCCACCGTGAGGCTGTCCCCAAAGGCTACAAAGACAATCTCTCTCACCATAATCCACTGTCATCAGTAGTCGAACATCAGTCTCTAGATAAGAAGGTTGACGGGTCCCTTTGGGGGCGCGTCCTCCTGGGCAATGCATACGCTGAATGTGGCGCTGGCGTTTTCAGCTTCGGGGCCGTTGAAGCATGGGACAGGCTAGCCGCTGAACGTCTCTGACGGCTCGGGATAGACGACTTTGGTGACGAGAGTCTTTCCGCAGTTCACGCAGTTCGCCACCGTCTCGACGCAGTTTCTGTGATATCTGGAGCCGCACTCGCATTCGATGTAGGGCTCAGGCTCCTCCCCCTCCAGAATCGACCTGATCTCCTTGCTGCAGTACGCGCAAGCCCTCCTGTGCCTGGCGACGTCCCTGAGGGAGAAGATGCCTATGATCTTGCCGTTCTCTGTCACGAGCATCCTCCTGACCTTCTTCCTGTTCATCACTTCTACTGCTTCGCGGAGCGGCCTGTCCTTGTCGATTGTTACTGGAGGGGATGTCATCACGGCCTTCACCTTAATGGACTTCGGGTCTAATGACTTCGCGACCACCTTCGTCATTACGTCCCTTTCAGTGAGTATACCGATGCACTCGCCTTCCCTTG
>JBEKJM010000060.1:0-15328 GCA_050011215.1 Nitrososphaerales archaeon | reverse complement strand
GTAGATTGGCCTGAGCAGGTTCAGATGGTCGATGATTGGCCCCGGCCGCATGTCGAAGACCTCTCTTGCACCATCGGTAATCCGGGAATCTGGGATCTTTCCGGTCCCGAAAGTGTCGACCATGAAAGAGACGGGCTTGGCTACGCCGATCGCGTATGCAGTCTGCACCTGACACTTTTCGGCAAGGCCCGCAGCAACGATGTTCTTGGCAACGTACCTAGCCATGTAGCTCCCCGAACGGTCGACCTTGGTCGGGTCCTTGCCTGAGAAGCAGCCTCCGCCGTGAGAGGCGAAGCCTCCATAGGTGTCCACGATGATCTTCCTGCCTGTCAGACCCGAGTCGGCGAGGGTCCCGCCTATAACGAACCTGCCGGTTGAGTTCACCAAGAACTTCGTGTCCTTATCGAGCAGGTCACCGGGCACCGCCTTCCTGACGACCTTCTCCACGACATCGCGTCCGACCACCTGCGGGTCGACCTCCTCGCTGTGCTGAGCTGCAACCACGACCGTGTCGACCCTCACGGGCCTCCCGCCGTCGTATTCGACGGTAACCTGCGACTTGCCGTCGGGACGCAGGTAAGGAATGACGCCATTCTTCCTCGCACTGGCCAGCTCCCTGGCTATACTGTGGGCGAGCATGATAGGCAGGGGCATCAGCTGCGGGGTCTCTCTTGACGCGTATCCGAACATCATCCCCTGGTCTCCAGCCCCCACCTCTCCCGCCGGCCTGGTCACCCCCATCGATATGTCGGGCGATTGCTCTTCGATTGAAACGAGGACCCCGCAAGTTTGCCAATCGAGTCCGTCCTTCGCGTTGTCAAAGCCGATGTCGTGAAGGACGTCCCTGACTATCTCCCTTATGTTGACGTAGGCCGACGTCGTGATTTGGCCCGTCACCATTACAGTGCCTTGCATAATCAGCGTCTCGCAGTCGACCCGCGCCTTCGGATCGGATGCGAGGATGGCGTCCAGGACGGCGTCGGAAATCTGGTCGGAACACTTGTCAGGGTGCCCTTCCGTGACGCTCTCTGAAGTGAAGAGGTGCCTGCTCATGCTTTCTGAAGCAGGCGCGCAAGTAATGGCTTATATGGGTTCGTGATAATGATATTCTTAAGAGAATAATGGCGGCGCAGCTGATTGACCCCAAGCAGTTGAAGCGGATACGTCTGCAGTTGGGGTACACTCAGGCAGGCCTCGCCGACGCGGCTGGGGTCAGCCAGTCGATAGTGGCGAAGGTCGAAGCAGGCGCAGTCGACCCCACCTTCAAGACGCTCAGGGCGATCTCGGCAGCTCTGAATTCGAGGATCGTCACCACAGGGAAGAAGGCGGCCGACATCATGTCCTCGCCGGTGATAAGCGTGAACAGCGATATGAAGCTCTCCGAGTGCGTAGCGATAATGAAGAAGAACGGGTTCTCACAGATGCCGGTCTTCTCTGGAGAAAGAATGGTTGGGACGATAACCGAAGGGCGGATTCTCAACATCCTGGCGACGGCTCCCAACCCTGCCGAAGTCCTGAATCAGCACGTCAGGGACCACGTCCAACCGGTGTTTGCGGTCGTGGGTAGAGACACCCCGGTAGAGGCACTCTTCTCTCTGTTTGGCTACCTGCCAGCCGTCCTCGTAGTCTCAGGGGAAAAGGTACTAGGGATAATCACGAAGATTGACATGCTGGCGGCAGGGACTTGAGTGGCCGGGTCGACAGTCCCCTAACCCAGGCAGGAGGCGCCTGAAGGGCTTGCTCTAGTCAGGGCCCCAGATTGTCAGACAGGGGACGACTCACCTCGGGGCTCGAAGTGAGGAATGTTCTGAGGCTCTTCTTGTAGAAGATGAAGTAGGTGATAATGACGAAATCTACCAGAATCGACAAATGCATAATCGTGCAGTAGATGCAGATGGTCTTCAGAATGACGAATTCGACTGTCATCAGGTAGGGGACTATCGCGAGTCCTACGAACCTCCAGGCGAACAAGACCTTGAATGCCTTCCCGTAGAGCCGATCGCTTCCAAAGGCGACGACGAAGATCAGGGCAAGGTTGATGATGAAGTAAGCGACGGCCAAAATATCGAGATTGAAACCATAGATCGAGTTGTAAGGGCTCTTGAGGACAGCATTGCAGTCGATCGCTATCCCAAAGAGTTTCAGGTTACTGGTGCAGGCCGGAAGTGACTGACCGAGCAAATAGTAGAGATAGAGCACGATCGACGAGGCGGTGAGTCCGACGATGGACATCACCACTAGGATCAACAGTTTCAGAGGGCTTGCTCTCATTTAGTTCCAGCTGCTGTAGTCACGTCCGGAGATGAGAAAGCCCGGGAACATGGTGAAGGAGACGTTATTCACAAGGAGCTCAGAGCCCGAGTTCGTGGACGGAGGAGCATACGATGTTAGCGTGGTCGTGATCGAGGTTATGCCGGGTTGACTGCAGACCGAGGTTGGGTTGTCGCCTGTGGTCTCGCAGATCGCTGCGGTGATTACATTGGCTGCTTGCTTGATCTGACTCCCCATAGAGCCCCCAGCCTGGATCGAGGAGATTATCTGGGTCTGGTTATTCGTTCCCAGTGATTGAGGATCCACAATGGCCCCTGGAATGTAGTATTCGTCGTTGAAATTGAGGAAGGGAAAACTTGACTGCCCATACTGCGTGAAGGCGGACGAGTAGTCTGTCGGAAGCGTCTGTAGCGGCCTATTTGAATTGTCATAGACCTCATAGGGCTGGAAGACGACGTAGCTGCTTTGATAGGTGCTCGCATTGAAGGTGAAGGTAGCGTAGTTATCTTCGCCCGATGTCAAGTATTCGAGGTTCGTGAAGTTGCCGAAGCGCATCAGCGCCATGATCAGGGACCACCTCTGGACGGCGCAGTAGGGGCAGTACTCTGCTCCGACATAAACGAGAATGGGTTTTCCGGTAGTAACGTAGGGCGAGCCCGTTATACTATGCAAATCCTTCAGATAGGCTGAATCCGTTGTGCCGTATGGAGTCTGTATCGAAGCTTGATACAGAGAATCATAGACTTTCGAGGGTACGGGTGTACCGGTAAGAGGGTCATTGAGACTGACCTTGAGCGCGTAGTAGAAGCCAACTCCCAGGGAGACTGCGATAACTGCCACGACGGCGACGATCTCGAGATTCCTGATAGTCTGCCTCCTCTTTATCCTGGCGCGCAAGCCTAGTACACCTGAGGTGGAGCCTTCTACGTGCTCGTTCTTAAGCCCAGTGGCGTGAACGGACTCACCGCAGGCTGGCAGATCTCTGTTCGCTCGTTTCAGGAAGGCTTTTAGTCGAACTAAGTGTCGACTGAAGCAGAAAGGAGTCTTTGCTCAGAGATAGCTTCCGGGCCCGCGAGTACCAAGAGAAGATAGCCAGAACGGCGGCTGGCACCAACACTCTGGTCGTGCTCCCGACTGGGCTGGGCAAGACAATGATAGCAATCATGGTCGCCTCGGAAGTACTCCGGAAGCGCCCCGGTTCGAAGGTCATGGTACTCGCGCCGACGCGGCCCCTTGTGATCCAGCACTTCCAGACCTTCAGGAAGCACATTCACCTGCCCGAAGAATCCTTCGTGGTGCTGACGGGGACAGTGGAGCCTGGCTCTCGGGAACTGCTCTGGCTGAAGGCCCAACTCATCTTCGCGACACCGCAGACTGTATACAACGACGTCAAGCATGGAAGGGTCTCACTAAGAGACGTCGCGCTGGCAGTCTTCGACGAAGCCCATCGAAGCGTGAAGGACTACACCTACACGAAGCTGGCAGAGGCATACCTGGAGTACTCGGACCACCCCCTCATTCTGGGGCTGACGGCTTCGCCCGGCTCTTCGAGGGAGAAGATCGACGAGATCAAAAGGAGCCTGTACATCGACAAGATTGAGGCGAGGACTGAACAGAGCGAAGATGTCCGCGAGTACGTGGAACGGACCAACATCGAGGCGGTGAAGGTCAAGGCGTCGGATGAGTACTACGATGTCACGCTGAGGCTGAGAGAGATCTACAACGAGAAGGTGAAGAAGCTGCTCGCCGGCGGATTCCTGAGAGACAACAGGGTCTCGAAGAAGGCGCTCCTGGAAGCGAGGTCGACGATCTCTGCGAGGCTAAGGACGGCTCAGGCGCAGGGAGGCCAAAGAGGGTACGTCTTCGGAGCGATCATCAACCAGACCCAGGCCGTGGTCGTCCTCCACGCCCATGAGATGATAGAGACCCAGGGAGCCCCGTCCCTCGAAAGATACCTGAGGAAGCTGCGTGAGAAGGAAGACAAGGGAAAGGCGACCATTTCACTGATCAAGGACCCGAGATGGCTCAAGATAGAGGAAGAGGCTGAGGCGCTGAAATCTGTGGAGCACCCGAAGGTAGAGGTCTTGCTGAAGGTTGTCAAGCAGCAACTGGCGAAGAAGGGCGACTCCAGAATCATCATCTTCACTCAGTACAGGGACACGATAGAAGACGTCGTGGGAGCTCTGTCACGAGAAGGGCTCGTGGCTCAGAGGTTTGTGGGGCAATCGAACCGAGTGGGAAGCGAGGGGATGGACCAGCAGACGCAGACCAACGTTCTGGAGAAGTTCCGACAGGGCGGGTTCAAGATCCTGGTGAGCAGCAGCATAGGGGAAGAAGGTCTTCACGTACCCGACGTCGACCTGGTGGTCTTCTACGAGGCTGTCCCGTCCGAGATCAGGTACATCCAGAGGAGAGGGAGGACAGGCAGGACGACCGAAGGAAAGGTCGTCATCCTTCTTGCGGAGGGGACGGTGGACGAGGCCTACTACTACAGCACGCTCTTCAAGGAGAATCGGATGAAAGAACTCATCGGTCGGACCGACCAAAAGCCCCCGAGGCGCCGCACGAAGAACCCGACTCTCCTCGACTTCACCTGACCTAGACCGATTAGGCTCTGCCGCCCACGACTGAGACCTTGATCAGATTCGTGGTCCCTTTGACTCCCGGCGTCCCCGAGGTGACAACTATCCGGTCTCCCTTTCTCGCGAGGCCCAGCCGGACGGAGGCGAGGCCCGCCTTTGCAAAGAGCCAGTCCACGGTCTTGGCCTTCCGCGATACCACAGGGATGACACCACGGAATAGCTTCATCCTCCTGGCGATTCTCGGGTCGGTGCACATCGCCACTATCGGCTGGACTGGTCTGCACATCGCCACTCTTCGGGCGGTCGAGCCCGTCTCTGTGGGGGCAACGATCACCTTCGCGCCCACGTAGTCGGCGAGCCTGCAGGCCGCCCTCCCGATCGCCTCTCCAGTGTCCCTGGTCTCAGACTCGGTCCAGGACCTGACGCAGGATTCGGGCGACTTTTCCGTGGCCCGGGAGATCTTGTCGAGCATCCTCACAGACTCTACGGGATATCTTCCTACGGTCGTTTCGTCTGACAGCATCACGGCGTCTGCCCCGTCCAGGATGGCCGTTGAGACGTCGGTGACCTCGGCCCGGGTGGGGACCGGGGAATTCACCATGCTGATCAACATCTGCGTTGCGACTATGACGGGCTTGCCCGCCTTGTTGCACTTCCTGATGATCTCCTTCTGAATCGCCGGGACCGTCTGTATGGGCACTTCGATGCCCAGGTCGCCGCGGGCAACCATTATCCCGTCCGCCTCGGCGAGTATCTGGTCGAAGTTCCTGACTGCTTCTCTCTTCTCGATCTTCGCGACGAGGAGCGGACCGTCGTCCGGGAGGAGCCTCCTCAGGGCTCGCAGGTCGGCCGCAGTCTTGACGAACGAAGCAGCGACGAAATCGACTCCCTGGCCGATCCCGAACCTGAGGTGTGCGACGTCCGCGGGCGTCGGGAACTGAACGCCAAGTCTGATCCCGGGCGCGTTGACCCCCTTGTCCGAGCCCAAGGTGCCCCCCGCCAAGATGGTGCACACGACGCCGTCCCCCTGCTTCTCGTCCACCCTGAGCCTGATGATGCCATCGGCGAGGTGGAGGACGTCGCCTCTGTGCACGGAGTCGATGAGGTCAGGGTTGTTCACGCTGACGCGCCTCGAATCGCCTTCCAGTACGGACTTGGTCAGAAGAATCTGGGAGCCTCTTGCGAGGTCTGCGGACCCATTGAGCATCCTGCCGACCCTGATCTTGGGGCCTGGGAGGTCCTGAAGGATTGCGATCGTCTTCCCGGCCCGCCTCGCCTCCGACCTGATGGTCCTGATTTCGCTGAGATGGCTGGCCACGTCGCCGTGAGAGAAGTTGATCCTGAAGACGTCGACCTGGGAGACGAGGCTCCTGACTATTCTTGCCGCGCTGCTCGCAGGCCCTATCGTGCAGACGATCTTGGTCCTTCTCACAGGGCAGAAGGACGCCGGTGATTCAATCTAAGGTTAACGGACTGGCTTCCGGCGCGCCTGAATCGTCCTCCGTGGCTCGAGGTTCGACCTGACCCAGTCCAGCTGATTCTCCGTTATCGTCCCCAGCTCCCGGAGCGCTGCCGTCCTGTCTGGTTCCGGCAGTTCTGCAATCTTGGAGCGGAGGAATTCGGCGCTGTCCCTCGTGCGGTTCAGGAGAACTGGCACGAGCGTCTGGCTCGGCACGAGGTCTGAGGCAAGCCGCATTATGACCCGCTCCTTACCGCCGAATGAAGCCCTCTCTGCGCGCATCGCAGCGAGCTCACCCTCCCCTGAAGGCGTTATCGTATACGAGACCCTGGAGGTCTTCGAAGTCTTCTGCGAGGGGCTGACGAGTCTCTCCCTGACGAGGCTCTTGAGGAGCGGGTATATCGTGCCTGGCCCGGGGCGCCAAGCCCCTTCCGTTCTTTCCTCTATCCGCTGCATTATCTCATAGCCCGTTGCGGGACCCCGCGACAGGGTCGTCAGGATGTACACCCTAAGGAAGCCCCTGGGGATCGCCTGAGGATGAGTCCAGTGTCTCGCGACTGGGGTGGCCATGTGACCGCGGGCAATTGAAGGGCTTCTTTTTAACCTGTTGTTATGCGATATACATAACAGCATAGTATTCGACATGTTTAAAACCAATCAGACTTCGGGCAGCCTCCGGAGAAGGTAATCGAGAGCAGGGAAGAAAGTATGTCAGGGTCCTCAATCGAAGCGGTGAATCTTTCAAAGTCGTTCGGGTCCTTTGCCGCCGTCTCCAGCCTTAGCCTGAAGCTCGAGGGCACCAAGTGCATCGGTTTCCTGGGTCCGAACGGTGCAGGCAAGACCACGACCATGAAGATGTTCACGGGTCTCATTTCACCGACTCGAGGGAAGGCACTGATCAACGGCGTCGACATCAAGGAGGACAAGAAGAGGGCCCTCGGCTCGTGCGCATCGCTGATAGAAACGCCGGAGATCTATCCCGCCCTGACGGCCCGGGAAGCACTGATGATGCTGTCTGAGCTGCGGGGCGTCCCAAAGGAAGAGAGGACAAAGCGGATCGACGAGGCGCTCGGGAAGGTCAAGATGCAGGAATGGGCGGACAAGAAGGTTGGCAGCTACTCGAAGGGGATGAAGCAGCGGGTAAACGTCGCATCCACCATACTCAGCGACCCGCAGGTCATAATACTGGACGAGCCTTCCACTGGGCTCGATCCACGGGGCCAGAGTGAAGTAAGAGACATAGTGAAGTCGCTCGGAAACAGGCTCGTATTCATGAGCTCTCACCTCCTGAGTGAGGTCACAGAGATCTGCCAGGAGGTCGCGATGGTAGACCACGGAAAGCTCCTCGTGTACGATACGATCGAGAACGTGACCGCAAAGTTCGCCGGAGACGGCGGTGCAGCTGAGGCCGGCTTCTCCCGCGACGTGGACGAGGCGACTCTGGCGAGGATACTGCGCCTGGAGGGAGTTGACAAGGCGCAGAAGAGCGACCCGAGGCACCTCAGCATCAGGTTCATGGGAGGCCTTCAAACTCAGGAACGCCTGTTCGGACAGCTTGCGAGCATGAACGTCGGCATAATCAGCTTCAGAGAGACTTCAACCGGGCTGGAAGACGCCTATCTCAAATTGATACAGGAGACCCTGTGATCGCGATGTCTACGAACAACCAGGGGGGCAACGCGAGGGTCAGCAGCATGAGTCAGGTCAGGACAGTGACGAAGTATGCATTCCTGAACTACTTCAGGGCCAGGAGATTCTACGTCATGCTTGGGATAGTCCTGCTGGTCAGCGGCCTGCTCACCTTCGCAGCGGCGTACTACAGGCCTCCCGCTTTCGGGTTCGGTAGCTCGACCTCATCTAACCCGGCCTTGACGTTCTACTCCGCCTTCTGGGGGGGCTTCGCTACCATCGTGGTAATCCTCTCAGTGGCCTTCTTCGGGGGAGACGCGATATCGGGAGAATTCCAGAACAAGACGGGTTACTTCCTCATCCCCAATCCTCTCCGGAGGTCGGTCGTTTACGTGGGGAAGTGGCTGGCCGCCTTGGGGGCGTCGACACTGATTCTGGCGGTCTTCGCGCTGATCGCTCTGGCCAACGGGACGTACTTCTTTGGGGTCTCCGTTCCATATCAATTCGCAGAATCTCTAGTCTTTGCTTGGGTCTACCTGGTTTCGGCGATGGGCCTGACCTTCTTGTTCAGTTCATTGTTCAAGAGCAGCTCCATCTCGATACTGATGACGGTCATACTCCTTCTGTTCGCCTTCGACGTAATAGACACCATAGCCTCCGCGGTTGCGGGGATTGAACCCTGGTTCTCGATCACCTACGCGGGTGGCATCATCGCCAACATCCTCGCGGTCCCGTTCCCCCTCCACAGCGTGACCACTCAATTTGGAAAACGCTTCACACTCACGACGTTCAACGCCTCGGTTCCCGAAGCGCTGGTGATAATGGCCGTCTACTTCGTCATCTCGGCAGCTCTGGGCCTATGGCTCTTCGAAAGGAAAGAGTTCACTTCCTAGGCCGGAGACTAGCCGCTCGTCAGAAGGAATTCCTTCACTTTCCCGTCGACCAGGTTCACTAGCGCACCCCTCAGGATTCCGTCCGCGTATTCGCTGCCCGGGTTGAGGCAGAGAGTCCTCCCAAGCCGGCCCAGCAGGGGAGCGTGTCGCTCTATCGACTCCCTGACCGCGGAGCTTCCTGCGTGGATGAACTTGATGCCAAGGCCCTCTTTCACGTACTCGAAGTCCTGGGTCACAGCCGGGGCCCTGTCCAGCTCCGTGTTGATTGGCGGCACGTGGAGGTTGAAGACCGCGGTCTCCATCCTCTTGACCTGCGAGGCCAATGCCTCGATCATCTGGCCAAGCTTCTCCTCGCTCACCTCCCTCGGGCTCTTCCAGGGGGTGGGGTTGGCATACCCGAGGGTGATCATCTCGAACCCTCCCTCAAGCTGCACCACCCTGTTCTCTGGGTTGACCAGATGCCCCGAATCGGCAAGCAGTGAGTCGATCTCGAACCTGTCGTCGTTTCCCGGCGAGATGTAGCACTTGACGCTGGTGCCCTTCAACCTCTCCCCCGCGAGCTCAATCCAGGACTTCAGAACCGAGCCCATCGCCTCGTTGAAGACTCGCTCCTCCCTAGACTTGTCCGCCTGGAGTTCTTCGAGCTCCTTCGGGCTCGTGACGAACGAGTACTGGCCCGCGTCGAGGAGCATCTTCTGGGTCTCCTTCAGCCGGTCCTTCTTCACGGTGCTGCTCTTCTCGAAGAGCCTGAGAGTGTAGGTCCCGTCATTCCCTTCGACTATGGGGATCAAGACCTTGCCCGTGATGTCTCCCCCGAGCACGAGGCAGTCTGCATTGTAGAACTTCGCGGCGTTGAGGAACTTCCTGAAGCACCTGTCGGAGGCGTGGATGTCAGTGATGAAGAAGAGACGGGTCATGTGGCTCGCCGCGTCTGCCGTTTTGTATTTAACGATGATTCCTGCAGACCTTGAAGACCGCCCTGACCATTCTTATGTAACGACTGACCCTCCTCTCTCCGTCGTCGTCCTTCCGGTTCTTCCTCGTCATACCAACTGAGGTGAATCGGAGGGGCGGCGGCAAAAGACACCACCTGAAAGAATCTAGAGCCTATCACGAAGAGAATCTCATTCAGGACGGATTCCTGAAGGGAGGGTTTCTGCAGAGCCTCCGCCGGGTGCTGTTCAAACTACGCCTCGTTTTCTCGCTGTCAAGCTTCGGCCCGTGGGAGCGCGTCGGTTAGGAGTGGGGAGAGAAGTCTTAAATCACAAACGAGTCAGTCTCCCTTCGATTGAATATCAAAACTACTCGTAGCTTATCCGTGGTTGTCATTGTGTGCGTGCTCGCATTAATTGCCACAGTCGCGTCAGCCTACAACGTCGCGACCTCATCGAAGGAGTATCAGTTCACCTCGGCCACGCTTCAGGGTAGCGCTGGTGTCGTGTTCAGGCTGGTTGGAGGCGGGACACTAAGCTTCTCGAACGCCTTCACCCGCGATAATGTTAGTCCTGCGGAGATGGCAGGCGGGGGACACATCAAGGTCGGATACAGTTTCATCGGCTATCCTGTGTCAATCGATTACGTGAACTCTACATCGTAGGCAGAGCCCATCACCGGACTCGCAACACCTGAACGGCAGCACTCGAAGATGCAGCAGAACCTTTCCAAGGGGGGAATTCATTTAAGCACCGCAGACACAAATCGTCAGGCGAAGCCAACTTGGCATACCATTCCCTGACGAGTGTAGGAGGAGCCCATGAAACCATGGACTGATGTGTCTCCGCTGCACATGACGTACTTCATGATGAACTGGGACAAGGTGAAGCAGATCTCGTCAGACCAGAAGTGCTCTCAGTGTGGGAGGACCATGAACGTAGTGGGGCAGCCACTCGACTACAAGGGGCAGAAGTATGATGGGTACGTCTGCCACACGGACAAGAGACTGATCTGGGTGAAGGCCGGCTAGACACCTGGTGCAGTCTTCCCTCTGAATCCCTCCCCGTACCTGTGGGGCCTCGTCATGTTCTTGGCGAGCTTCTCTTCGAAGACTCGGTCCAGGTCGGCATCGGGAGCGATCAGCCTCGACGCGTCGAGCACATAGAAGATCACGTCGATCAGCTCCTCTATCGTCTCTTCCGTCGGTTTGCCCTTCTTCCAGGAGTCTCCCGCCTCTCCCAGCTCGATGAAAGCGAAGAGGAGCTTGTTTGGAATCTCCTCAGGGGTGTTGCCGAAACCCTTCGAGAGAACGAGCTCGCCCACCCTCTTCTTGGCTTCTTCGAAAGAAGGCATGATTTGAGGCAGCCCCGTGAATTCTAAGAAGTTTAACCCTTCGGCGCGACCACAGTCCGATAGTACCTGCAATCGCTCCTGAGCGTGCACGACCCGCACCGCGGACCGACAGGTTTGCAGGTCGTCTGCCCGAACCTGACGAAGAGGTCGTTCAGGTCGAGCCAGTACCTGCGCGGCACCGTCTTGACGAGCTGTGCCTCGGTCTCCTCCGGCCTCTTGGTGTCGACGAGCCCGAGCCTGTTGGAGATCCTGTGAACGTGCGTGTCTACCGGGATCGCAGGCTTGTTGAAGCCGTACACGAGGACGCAGTTGGCAGTCTTCCTTCCGACCGAGTGCAGCGTCAGGAGGTCCGCTTCATTGTCGGGGACCCTGCCTCCGAACTCCCTGAGCAGCTGCCTGGAGACCCTGATGATGCTCCTCGCCTTGACGTTGTAGAATCCGGAAGGCCTGATCAGCTTGCGGACCGCGTCGACGTCTGCCCGAGCGAGCTCCTCGGCCGTCCTGTACCGTGAAAACAGGTTTTCAGAGGCCCGGGTTGTGTTTTCGTCCCTCGTCCGCTGGGAAAGGATCGTGCTGATCAGGATGCGGAAAGGGTCTCCCTTCTCGACGTCTTGAAGCTGCGCCAAGGCTGTGGCTCGCCTGTCCTTTGAGCCGTAGACCATCAGCCTGATCCTGCGGAGCGTCAGGCCGATGCTCAGGCTGCCTCTGTCGCCCACGGTTCCTTTCTGTACCATTTCGCGCGCACCCGCCTGCCTAGCTGTTCAGATGCTTGTGGGCGTGCTCCTCTCCCTTGCCGGGCTTGGCTTCAAACTCGCCCCTCATCAGTCTCTGCTGCACGTCCTCCTCGAATCTCGGAAAGTCCCCGGTCAGCGCCTCCAGCCGCTTGCTGGCAGTTTCTGAGAACTGAGGGGAGAGGTTCTGTCCCCCAAATCTGCCGTATGCCACCCCTGAGAAGCGAATCCTCTCTCCCTTCAGCTCGATGTATCCGCGTATCAGGTTGGCGACCTCTCCCTCGCTCACGTAGGTGACCGTAACCGTGTATTCAGGCAGGCTCAACGGCTTCCCGGCCGCCTTCCGGGGCGGCTTAAACTCGACGCCCGGGGGCAAAGCACAGACTTAAGACGCCTCTCTTCCCGAGTGTTCATGTTGAAAGCGAGACTCATGGCGATAGGGGGGTTCATCCTCGGTCTGGGCTTCGCTCTAATCTGGAGTCCGAGCATTCCCAACCTGGTATATGGCGCCAACCAATATGGTGTAAGCGTTGGTATCTCTGTCAGCCAAGCGATCTCAGTATCGTTCTGGTTCCTATGGGCAGGAATTGTGCTGTTTCCGGTAGGGCTAGCAATCCTAGTGTACGGAATCGGGGCGCAGAAAACCTCACCCGAGCCTGTTTCGACTGAGACTGCTTCGACCGAAACAGGCATCTAGTCCATCCCCGGCCAACGCCTTCTGAGCGAGTCTCTCCTTGCTCCGCTTACCTTGACTCATCGGTTTGGCCCTGACGCTCGTGATTGCCTTGACATCCACAGTCCCAACCTGAAGCCAATCCCTTGTCAGTCCGCCCTAGACGTGAAACTGCAACTGGGGGGTTGGCCCAGCTACATCTCGAAGTCCGGAGGCCGGTAGCGGGCCTGCACCATCTCCTTGAGAGATGTGACGAGAGCGAAACTGGAATTCACGATGTCTGTCTGTGTGAGCATTCCGACGAGGTTTTCCCCCTCCATGACAGGGAGCTTCTTCACGCCGGCCGAGGCCATTATCTTGGCGGCAACCTCGATTCTCTCGCCGGGTTCGACCGTGACCAGCTTCTTCTTCTGAATTGAGACGCGAGTCGTTGCAGGGTCGTGACCTCTTGCCACGGCCTTCGAAATGTCGCCTTCGGTAATGATCCCGATGGGCTTCTTTCCATCGGTGATTACGAGAGAACCAATCTTCCATCTTGTCATCTCCTTGGCAGCCTCCCTTATCGTGGCCTTCACTGGGATTGTCTTGACGTTCTCCGTCATTACATCCCTAACGTAGATCAGGTTCTCACCTGACCACCAGGACCGGACATTCGGAATGGCCCACCAAGCCGCTCGAAACGCTTCCCAGGATGAGCTTCTTGAATCCGGTCATCCCCCTTGTTCCGACGATGATCAAATCGGCTTTTTCGCTTGTGGCGAACTCGACGATGGCCTGGACGGTCGAACTGGCCTCCAGGAGCTCTCCCTTGGCTTTCACCCCGTGCGCCTCCGCGAGCTTGATTCCATCAAGGAGGACGCCTCGAGCCCTTTCCTTGGACAACTCCTCAACGCCCTCGAATTCAGCCTCGGGGATCGGCATCGACACCGCACCACTGTAAGGCGGAAGGGTGGGGGAATAGACGTGGGCTATTATCAGGGTCGACCCGTACTTCTCTGCCAGAGAGCAGCCAAAGTCGACCGCCTTGACCGAGTCCTTGGACCCGTCAAACGCGACAATGATCTTCCCGAAACCGGGCCCCTCCCGCCCTGACATGGTCATCCTGGAGAACGGATTCGATATTTAACACTCATCCAGGAAGCAAGATTCGATTCTTGATGCGCGAACCCAATTCCCAAGTTTGATTCCCACCGCTGGAAAACGTCTCTTCGTCTTTTATCGTCCCAGATGAGTCTCATGGCAATGACTGCCGCTTCCGTTCAAGGTGAGAGTGCCGATGCGCACGCGACAACTCAGCAGAAGTTCTGCGTCATACTCTCGAAGGCTACACTGGACATGGTGTATCCTGCGTTCATGCTGGCAAATACCGCCGCCACCATGGGTTACGAGTCCCACGTCTTCTTCACGTTCTGGGGCCTTCAGGTCCTGGACAAGAAGAAGGTCGCCTCCCTCAAGGTGTCACCGGTCGGGAACCCTGGCATGCCCATGCCCAACATTCTGGGGATGCTTCCGGGCATGACGGCCATGGCGACAAGGATGCTCAATGGCAAGATGAAGCAGGTCAAGATGCCCTCGATTCCCGAGATGATCAGCAGCGCGAAGGACCTTGGCGTCAAGCTGCACGCCTGCTCGACCACGATGGACGTGATGGGCGTGCCCAAGGAGAACCTGATCCCAGAGGTGGACGACATAATAGGGGCAGCCACGTTTCTGCAGATCAGCAGCGGGGCCCAGACGCTATTCATCTAGGTGATTAAATGAGCGCGCCTTCAGCGAGGAGGACGGTCGACTCACGGGGCAGCTTCTGCCCTGGTCCGATCACGGACCTGTTCAAGGCTTACAGGCAGGCCAACGTCGGCGACGTAATCGAGCTCTTGGCGACAGACCCAGCCGCCGAGAGCGATGTCCGTGCATGGGCTGAGAAGAGTGGAAACAAGGTCCTTGAGGTCTCACACGAGAAGGACTGCCTCAAGATAGTAATCGAGATCGACAGAAAGGGAAGGTAGATGGTCAAGCGGCTGGCAGTCATCGGGTCTGGAACCGGAGGGACATTCGCAGCCAACTTTCTGAGCAAAAAGCTACGCGGACGCGTCCGCGCGGGGGAAGTCCAAATCCTACTAATCGGCGAAGGGTTCAGGCACCACTTTCAGCCAGCCAGCTTAAACGTGGCCTTCAAAGGCACTCATCCCGACGCGGAAAGCAGGTCCGAAATGGACCTCCTGAGGCCCGAGGTCACCTACATACCCGACCCGGCAGGGAAGATCGACCTCGAGAACAGAACGGTATTCACCGTCGGGGGCGACACCTTCGACTACGACCATTTGATAATGGCTATGGGCGCCGACGTCTCCCCACAGATGATCCCTGGGCTGGCCGAGGGGTCAGTCAACTTCCACACGGGCCCTGTCAACGCGATGAAGGTGTGGGATTCGGTAAGGAACTTCAGGAAAGGGAGGATAGGAGTCCTCATCGCCGGGGTACCCCACAAGTGTCCTCCGTCTCCTGACGAGGCGCTCTTCCTTCTCGACGAGTACTTGAGGCACAGAGGAGTCAGAGAGGACGTAGAGCTCACCCTGCTGACGCCCTACCCCAAGGCGTACCCCGCAGACAAGATCGCCCAGGTCGTCTCCCCTCTCTTCGAGGAGAAAGGGATCAAGGTCGTGCCGTTCTTCAACGTCGACTCCGTCGACCCTTCAGCGAAGAAGGTCTACTCGCTCGAGGGCGACGAGTACGCCTACGACCTGCTGATAGCGATTCCGCCCCACAGAGGGACTCGCGTGGTCAGGGAGTCGGGGTTCGGCGAC
>JBEKJM010000059.1:0-9269 GCA_050011215.1 Nitrososphaerales archaeon | reverse complement strand
GGTGGATTTGACCACCGAGCTCAGCCTAGATCTTTTCTGCTTGAGCGGGGGCACCAGGCTGTTGCATGGGTTCCTGACGCTCTGTCGCGGCCAGTCCGTACGCCAGGATCGCTCCTCCTATGGGAGCAAGAACCGCCCCCACGACGGCGACCATCTCGGCTTGATTCTCTAAATCGGTTAGGGTCAGTAGTAGGCTTTAGCGGAAGCAGTCACGTTCCCTCCACTCTCTCCCGCCGTGATGATGCCTCCCTCCGCCCTGTAGAATGCCGCGGACGACAACGCCGGACTGATGGCGATGAGGGCGCCACCGAGTATCAAGAGGGCCGCGCCAACCACCATGAACAGGGGCTTCATGTCGAGGAGCGGAGCAGAGCCTTGGCTTAGGCCTATCAGCGCACAATTACCGTCGTGCGCTCGCTCCAGGCCCCCTCATTGGGACCGCCCGCTTGTCCTTCCACAGTGAACCCGTATCCGGGTAGTGGCTCAAGTGAGACAATCTATTCCCTGTGGGGGATTTCGACTAGATGGTGCAATGCCCCAGCTGCCTCATTGCGGGTTTGCACTGAGACCGGACGCCGAAGAAGGAATCTGCTCTGGGGTGTGTCAGCTCTCAAATCAAGGCGAAGAAGAAGACAACGACTGACTAGCTTCTTGCTTCTTAGAATTTTGCTCGTACGATTGCATAGGCAATTAGAATTGCCCCTACTGCCGCTACTAGAACCGCCAATATCCAATCCATGGACGCATCGAATACACCCAGGATTCCAATCGCAAAGACAAATGCTCCGCAAACCATTCGAACCAGGTGCTGGCCGACATTCATCACATAGCACAGCAGTCCATCGGCGAAGAATATGACACCCAGTCCCGCTAGGAGATAGTCGAACCAATAGCTAGAAGAGAACCATCCTACGTGAGTCGAGTAGGCTGTGACGCCGACCCATATCAGCACGAGGCCCCACATGATAATCTCTACATTTCTCCTAGTGATCCTTCTCGTTTCTCGCTCCTCACCCATCTTTTCAGATTCTCGTGGCATCATGTTCTCATTGCTTCACCTCCAGGCTTCTACTTAAGGCCTGTGCGAGACTCTGAGCTAAGCCTTGAGGTTCTTCTGAATCTTCTGTTCCCATTCTTCCTTTGTGATTACGCCTTTGTCCTCAAGAAGCTCTCGAAGAACCAGGGCACAATCGCTACTTGCTCATGCGCTCGTCCAGTTCTTTCCACCACTTCTTCAGCAATCTCTCCCGCTGTGCTTTGTATTCCTTCTCGCTCAGACCCCCCTTCTTGCGCTTCTCCCTCAGTTCCTTCATCTCTGCCTCGTGTCCTGGCGAGCGGGGTTCCTCCGGTTCTGAAGGCGGCGCCTCGTCGCCCGGTGGGGGAGGTCTTCCCGAATCCCTGGGTCCACCCGAATCAGCGGAACCACCCGAAGGAGGAGGCTCCCCGAAGAATCTCGTCTCATGGTCGATCGCGCGGTCGAGCAGAAGGTTGACGAATATCTTCAGGTAGTCCAGGCCTCCGGGGTCGTCGGCCGAGTACATTTCGATCTTGACCAGCTTCACGTTGCCGGTTCCCTCGGGCTCGCTGTACTCACTCCCTATCCAGAACGAAGCGTCGATAAAGTTGTCGAACCTGTCGTACGGCCTCTTCGCTTCTCCCTTCGTGTACAGGACGATTATTGGTTCCAATCTGAAGCCGAAACCTGGAAGACGAGACGGAGGGAAGATATAGGGATTGTATAAGACGAGGAGAACAAATCACGATTAGGAGCGCCGTATCCTCCTCGTTCCTCGCGCCGGCAGGTCGTGGCCCTCGCGGTTTGTGCTCGGTCGATGAGTGAAAGAATCTGGCAAGCTTGCCCGTCGTCTCTGACCCGCTGTTGGTTCGAGAGAAGGAGTTGTCCTCTCAAAGCGATGCCTCTGTCAGCGCATGCGGAACAGACGCTCGGTTCACTGTTTCTGGAATCACCGACTAACGCACAGGCGTGCTACCGATTGGCTCGCGCTGGCTTCGAGTGATTCCTCCGCGGTTCGGTCGCATAGGAGCACAGTTCTTTCAGGATGCAATTCCCGCAATCCGGCACTCTGTGGCAGTAGACTCTTCCAACCGTGGACAGACCTGCATAGAACAGCTTGTAGGAATACAGGTCGCCAGGTATCGAGCTCTGACACGTCGACTTCAGCTCTCCTGCTGTCAGCTTCTTGCCAAGAACTCTCTTCATCACCCTTCGAACGTAGGTCGAAACGGGCAGCACGAGCTGGTTGCCGGCAAACAATAACAAGGAATCAGCGGTCTCTTCGCCGATTCCTTCCAGAGACAGGAGCTCGTTTCTGCTCTCCACCTGGAGCATCCTTTCAAGCCCTCCGGACCTCATTGAGGTGGCAGCAATCTTCCTGAGCCTCCTCGCCTTCGTCTTGTAGAAGTTCAGATTCCTGAGCAGTTCTTCGATTTCAGAGACCGAGATTTCCGATAGCGAACTCAGAGTCGAGCGCCCGTTCTCGTTTAGCCTCTCGAGCGCTTTCGCAACCATCCCCCAACTCTGCTGTTGGACGAGCAGGGCCGAAATGACTATCTCATCGGTAGTGGTCACCCCTCCCCACCACTTGGAAGAGTTGGCTTCAGTCGGAAACCATCCTGCCTCTTCGAGAAGGTCCGGGTTCCTGTCAAGAATGGCCAGGATGCCTTCGAATATGCTCATGGCAAATTGCGGCGGAACCCTTGGTCGATTGGATGCGGCTGACCGCAGACTGAACAGTGGGACACTTGGTTCCTCCCTTCTTTCGGATGCATTGTCTCGATTTAACCATGTGGCGTGCGCGGGGATTGGGGCATGGAAGACGATGCTCAAATTCTGTCTGAGGGAAACCCATCTTGTTCCTCTCGATTGCCTATTTGATGAATTGGAACCCGTACTGCTCGTAGTAGGTTCTCGGTAGCCCGAGGTAGACGTACGGTTCGCTCAGAGCCAAGAAGGTAGGCTGAGATTTCTTCTTCAGTCACTTGGGCCCTCAAATTCCTAAGAATAGTATGGACACACTCGCCGGATTTACGGCGTGTGGAATACGAATCTACACTCCGGTGCCCAATCGCTAGTTGGTCCGGGAGGTTGTTTCAGTTTCGTTGGCGGGAACGCAGCAGGGGAGTGGCAGGCGCATTGGTTCCAGCATGTACCTCCCGCCGACCGTCACGCCGCCTACCCCGAAGAGCCAGTAGGTGACTGAGCCAGTCATGCGGACTGTGCCCCTTCCAATAAGGGGGCACCACCACCCGCACCCCGCCAGGTCAACTTTCTGGCTGTGAAGGATGTCCTGAGTGGAAGGAACCTGCGCCGAAGGCAGGCTAACGATGGGGAAGAACAGCAAGAATGATAAGACAAACAGCAGCACGACCGTCACAGTAGAGGTGACTAGCAGCCTTCTACGCACACCGGCGAGTGCTGGGTTCGCGCCTATACGCATTCTTCGGGGGAGCCAACCATTTGTTCTTGGTTCTAATGCCCCAAATTGCGGGCCGTCTTCGAAGGTTTGGCCGGGCCACACCTCGAAGCCCCCGGTTCGAGTGTCGGGAAGGTAGTGACTAGGCCGGCGACGAGGCCAGGAATGGTGACGTGGCTTGGGGCTCTTCATCGACCCCGAGTCACGGCGCGGCGTCTTCGTCTTCCAGACTGAATAGCATCGGGTTCACGCTGTATGCGAACATCACCCCACCCGCGGGCAGAAGTGCGATTGCGAGCCACACCAGAGTGGGTATCGTTGAAAGCACGAAGAGAATCGACATGGCAAAGACAAACGCCCCGAAGGTAGCGAAGCCGATCCTCGTGACCTTCGACAGCCGGACGATCTTGGGTCCGAGCAAGCCTACACAGGCCACGATGAGAGGGAAGGCGTAGGTGAGAAGAACCCCAAAAGTCGTCAGGTTGCCAACCGGCGGAGCGTAGTAACCGAGCTCAAAGGAATACGTCCCTCCCCAATTGAAGATCAGGTATCCCAACGACTTCAACCCAGAAGGTTTGCCCAGGCATGCCATCGCAGGATTGCCGCACTGGAACATCGTTGCGTTGTAGATGAAAGGAACGAAGAAGACGAAGAGCAGGCCGAACAAGATGGCCGCGCCAATCGCCATTACAGAGGTCGCCCTCAAGCCAGTGATTAGAAACCAGGGCGAGATTCACGCCTTATCGAAGAGGGCGGGAGAGGAAGGAGCTGACGCTCGTCCAGAACGCGAGCCATCCCAAGTCAGCTATCCGAGAGGTTTGTTTGGGGCTGATCCACCGGGGACACCTTAAGGCGAGACTCTCGCGGACTCGACAAGAATCACAGTAGAGGGAGAGAACAGGCTAATGGAACTGCTTATGAGCGCCTTGGTCGAATAACCGTCCATGCCCAAGCCCGGGACATTCCTTCGCAAGTGTCCTTCATGCGGGCGCAGGTTCCATGTCAATCTCGTGAACGAAGGACTCCTGAGAGACAGAGAGGTAGTAGAACGCGTGAGCCAGGACGAACCGCTGAGGATTGGCACGGGCTCGTCTGTGGGTGCGGGGGGAATCCCGAGGAGCAGACCCTATACGCCCCCAATGGTTCATGAGGAGGGGACATTAACCACCGACATCAAGGAGTTCGAAGATTCGTACAAGTGCGGGCGTTGCGGTTACCAGTGGTCAGAGAAGCGCGAGGAAGAGAGCGAAAGAACCCACTAGTGGGATGAGCCGCCCGAAGCGGGACAACCAGAGGAATCACCCGAAGTTGGGACAGAACCAAGGAGAACCTTAGATAATCGGCCGTCCAACGCTAGCCATGAGCAGGAGGAGGAAGCTCCTCGTGATCTTGATTCTGGGAGCCATCCTTTTCGTGTTTACTTCGGTTCCCTTCTTGAAAGAGAACTCCTGGGAATGTTGCGTAAGCGATACCTGTTGCGCCCGCCCGACCTCCCATCTCGTTTCCCCGTGGGTCTATCTTGGAGGCGACGGGGGAGTCTTCGCCGACGGCGGCTACGCCTGGGCCACCTGCGGAGGGAGGCTCCCATGTTAGGTGTCGTCACCCGCCCTTCTCCTGAGGCGAACCATTGAGACCGGTGGCAGTTGGGGCCAGGGTCTTGGCCGCGATTACCCTTGCCGTAGCGCCGAGCTACATCGTCGAGAGGGTAACCGAGTTCTACTTCCTGACGAACAGCCCCGCCTTCGGCGGCTGGTCGGCGTACCGGATGGAGGTCTTCATAGTGCTGATCCTCGCGGGCGCGATCCTGGCCGGCCTCTTCCTCGGTGAGTTGAGGCTCGTGGCGACCTCGTATCTCGCCGGCGTTGGCATCTTGCTCTCGCTCTTCTACGCATTCTGCGCCCCGAATGTCTGCTATAGCACGGGACTCGATGGCATGGAGCCATTGCGCCTGGGCTACTTCCTCGGCTGCATCGCCCTCGCCGGCGTCATTGCGGGGGCGAATAGGACTCCCCACAGTCGGAAGGAAGGATTCTGGGGGCCGGTGTTGGGCGTGACCGCTTTCACTTCGGTCTCCTTCCTTCCCGTGATCTACACCGTCGCCGGGACGAACCTGCTCTACCCGTTCCAGCCCTGGGCTCTAGTGTCCCTCGTCCTGCTGCTCTCGCTCTCCGTAGGGGCGATGGTCTCGGCGAGAACAGGATGGGTGTCTGGAGTCGCGACCCCCGTCGCGGCCCTTTCCATAGTCCTTGGCCTTTCGAGCGGAATAGCCGAGCAGTATCCCGGCTTGGTCGTCCAGCTGGCACCTCTGCTTCTGATCACGGCCTTGGCTGGCTCCTTGGTGGGAGTGTACGCCGCACGGATGGGTCCCCACAGACTTCGTGGGTTTGCGCCGTCGGCCAGGATGTTCCTGGCCGTTGTCCTGCTGGCCTTACTCGTTATGGTGCCCTCCATCCCGGACGCTGTGGCGGGAGTGTCACCTTCGACCGGCTCGGCATCGCAACTCGTCTTCAGCTCCCCTGCGTACGCCGGCGGCTTCATGTCTGGCGGTCTGACCCGCACTCGGGCTGTCGCGGTCAACGTCACCTTCGCGGGAACGAACGCCTCCGTCATCCAAGCCGACAACTACCTGGCGGTTGGGGTAGGAGTCCACGCCGCTGGCTGTTGCGTGGATGGGATCGACTACGGCTACAGGTTGGACGTCTTCCTCTTCCATGGCGGCGGCGAAGAAGTGGTCGCGAGTGCGTGGCAGATCTGCGACACCAACGCGGCCTGCGGGGGCCACCCGTGGAGGAACCTGATGATTGCGAGGAGCGCGCCTCTCGCCGCTCCGCTCTCGGCGAACATCCGACTCGTTATTCAGTGGGAAGGTCGGACGGTCCGCTGGGACTATTCGTACGATGGCGTTACCGCAGAGGTAGCCAGCCTCAACGGGACGAGCCAGGAGAACGCCGAATTCGACGTGGGAGCTTTCGGGGGCGGGTGGGGCGGCCAGTCAGGCAGCTACGGGCTCCAGTTCGGTGTGACGAGCAGATACACCATCGGTCGGCCAGGCTGGGGAGCGACATTCGCATGCCCCGCCTACATCAACTCCTCAGCCTGGACGTGTGTCCCCCACGCCGAGACTCTCCAGGGAGGGCAGTCGTTCTGGAAGGCTCTGTGGAGATGGGGAGAGAATTATGGAGACGTCACGGCTTCGGCCTCGACGAATTCCAAGTCGGTTACGTTCTCGTTCGGAGAGCCGACCATGGCCAACTTCCAGACCCTGTGGTAAGAGGTCAGAAGGCAAGGAACGTGAAGGACAAGTTGAAGGGCCTGGATGCAGGACCCCCAATACCGGACGTGCGATTCAAGACAGACGTACGTCCCATTCAGGCCTGCACCTACTCTTCCATGGTCGTCTGGCAGGGTAACAATCCGCGCCAGTAGCTCGCGCGCGTGCTCCAAGGCAGGCTGAGCGATGGATTGGTGGCGGCGAACGGCACGCGGCTTCCACGCACAGGAGCACGTGCTTGGGCTCTGGGGACGCTTTCACGACACCGACTGCCACCTCAGGAATCGACCTTCCGGGGCGTTCGCCAGAGTAGAACGGGCCGTTCTGTGGCTTGGGCTTTAATCCGCACGCCCCCATCCTCTAGCCCATGTCTGGGACTCCAGAGCCTTCTCGTAGACGAAAGGAACGGGCGGTCTTCCTGCTCGCAGTCATCGGAACCGCAGCGGTCGTGGCGGCTTTCTCTTTGTCTTCGCAGGGGCAGCTGTTCCCGACGAACCCAGCGCCGGACGCGGTTCCGCAGGGGCTGGGCTCCTTCCAGAGCTATTCTCAGCTGCAGGGGTACATCTCGGCCAACGCCAAGAGCGCCCAGCAGTACAGCCAGTCCGGGACTTGGTTCGGCGGTCGTGCCTTGGTCTTCGGAGATGTGGACCCCATGGCCCTCAATGCTGCTACTGCCACATTCTCAACTTCAGCGGCATCAGGCTCCTTCACGAGCACCAACGTTCAGGTCCAGGGCGTCGACGAGCCTGACACGGTCAAGACGGACGGGACCCACCTCTTCGTCTCAACCGACGACTCGGTCACAATCATGAACGCGTATCCTCCCAGCTCCGCGTCGATTCTCTCGACCATATCCTTTGGGAAATCCGGCGTCATCGGGATCGAAATCACCCCGGGCCGTCTCGCCGTCATCGACCAGCGGTACTCCAATCAGTCGTACGTCGACATCCTGATCTATGACATCTCGAACCCTTCGTCGCCAACCCTCATGGATAACACGAGCGTCGCCGGGACCTACGTCGCAGCACGCCTGGCTCAGGGTTACGTCTATGCCATCATCCAGCAACAGTCGTACCAATTCGTGAACGGGGGCAACGCGACCGCTGCGATGCCCGAGATCTTCGAGAACGGAGTGAGGACGACGATCCAGCCCACTTCGGTCTACTATACCTCCAACAACGCGCAGATCAGCCTCTACACCTTCATCCTGAGCATCAGCATGTCTACAGGGAAACAGGGCACGCTCTGCGTCCTGACGGGCCCGTCTTCGACCGTTTACGTCTCCACGTCCAACATCTACGTGGTCTACACGAACTACGCCGAGTACGATGATGTCGACGGCATCGCCGGAAACGTCTTCACGGGCGGCGTGATATCGTCGGCCTACGTCCAGCAGGCTGAGAACAGCACCATCTTCAGGGCCTCATATTCGAACGGAACCGTGGGGGTCGAAGCGGTGGGCTCGGTCCCCGGCACCGTCCTGAACCAGTTCTCTCTGGATGAATACGAGGGGTACGTGAGAGTTGCTACGAGCCGCTTCGCCGAGATCGGAGGAACGAGCACGCGCAGCGACGATGTCTACGTCCTGAGTCAGAACATGAGCCAGGTCGCCGCTCTGCGGAACATCGCCCCAGGAGAGAACCTCTACGCGGTCCGGTTCGTGGGCGACATGGGCTATGTCGTCACCTTCGAGCAGGTCGACCCGCTCTTCGCGATCTCCTTCGTGAACATGACGAACCCCGTCATCCTGAGCGCCCTGAAGGTGACCGGATACTCGGACTACCTGTATCCGCTACCAGGTGGCTACCTGATAGGGGTGGGCAAGGATGCAGTCCCGTCCTCCACCGGAGACTTCGCGTACTACCTCGGCCTGAAGCTTTCGCTCTTCCATGTCTTCGACAACGGCACGTCGGTTCAGGTCTCCAAGTCCTTGATCGGTGACCGCGGCACCGACTCACCCGTGCTGACCGACCACCTCGCGTTCACCTTCGACTCGGCTACGAACACGATGGTGATCCCTGTGACGCTCGCGCAGGTGAGCGGCAACCAGACCTACGATCCGAACAGCCCGCCGCCCTTTGGAGACACAGTCTGGCAGGGGGTCTACGTCTTCAAGGTGAACGCCTCGGGCTTCACCCTCCTGGGAAGGGTCTCCCAGTATCCTCCAGGCCAGAACTACGGGGACTCGCCCGACGGCAGTCTCCAGATCGACAGGAGCGTCATCATCGGGAACTTCCTCTACACGATCTCGCAAGGGGAAGTGATGGTCAGCGACCTCTCCTCATTCTCCACCATAGCCACCCTGCAGCTGCCGAATTAGAGGAGCGGGCCGCGCGCATGCGCGGTCTCGATTCAAACCCCGTATCCCTAGTATGGGCGCCGTAGTCGCGCGCGCGCGCGCCACTCGAATCCCCAGTCGTTATGTGTCGAATTACCGAACTACGCGAGAAAGCCCCGGATTTCAATCCGGGGATGAATCGCATTGGGGCTTAAATGGAATGGCTACGTATTATCTTCTGGATGGCATGAAGTCGGCGTTCCGGTTCCGTCTGTACCCAAACCGC
>JBEKJM010000058.1:0-9297 GCA_050011215.1 Nitrososphaerales archaeon | reverse complement strand
AGCAGCCTTACTCTTGCTTGGTAACGCCCGGTTATTCCACTTACCCAATTCTGATAACCCTTGGTTAGGATGGTTGCCCCAATCAGTTCCAAAGTGGACGGGTTTGGGGGTCGGAATCTTAAGAATCAGCCTGTCAAAACTGATTTACCTTACGCTAGTTAGGTTGAATCCTTATGTCAAGTGCGCCTCCTAAGCCGAAGGATGGAAGTCTGGCGCGGACTTCTGGAGATCATGATCTTTGGCTAAGTCGAATTCCGTGAAGGCGCCAGATGGAAGCGTGCAGGCGGGCGCGCGCGACCAAAATAGGGAAAAAAGTGCCACACTGAAAAAGGAACTGGGTCTCTGGAGCCTTGTAGGGCTAGGCGCGGGCGGTATCATCGGGTCGGGGATCTTCGGACTGATCGCTGCATACGGCGCGGACGCGGGGCCCGCTCTGACCCTGGCCATCGTCTTCGTCGGGATCATCATGACTATGCTTGCGTTAATCTACGCGGAGCTGGGCTCTAGGTTCCCGCTCACAGGCGGGCCGTACTCGATTCCCAGACTGGCTCTCGGTAATTCTGCGGGCTACCTCGTGGGCTGGGGTTACTTCATCTACGCATTCACGGGCACCGCGGCAATAATCGACGTGTTCGTAGCCTATGTCGGGTTCTACGTGCCAGGCCTCTCGGTCGGTCTGACCCTGACCCCTCTTGGGATAGCGATCGCCGTGGCAGCGCTGGCCGCCTTCACCGTCATCAACGTCTTCGGTGTCAAGTGGGGCGGGTTGTTTGGCTTAGTGACCACGGTAACAAAGCTGATTCCGCTGATACTCTTTGCGCTCGTAGGGCTGTTCTACCTGAACTTCAGTAACTTCACGCCGTTCATTCCCTTCGGCTGGTCCGGGATCGCCGTGGCCATGGCGCTCGCCGTGTTCATGTTCACAGGCTTCGAGGGAATCGTCATACCCAGCGCCGAGGTCAAGAACTCATCCAAGACGATTCCGCGTGCGATAATAATCACGATGGCCATAGTCGCCCTGGTCTACGTCCTCATCGGGGTTGCCTTCGTCGGCATGATCAACTGGACGGGCCTTGGCATGCATGTAGGTGACTGGTCGTACAGTACGGGCATAGGGAGCCTGTCTACTCCTCTCTCTGACGTTGCGAAGGGCGCGGGCTACGGACTGCTGGCGACCGTGATAACCATTGGTGCGATCGTCAGCACCGCCGGCGCGGGCAGCGACTGGGTCCTCTTTCAGGGTCGCATCCCCTTCGCGATGGCCGACGACGGGCTTTTCCCCAAGGTCGTGGACAGGGTCATCGACAGGGTGCACGGTAAGTACGGTACCCCCGTCATTTCGATCATCTTCGCATCGGTCCTGACTGGGATAATCCAGGTTCTCTTCCCGTACTTCCCAAGCGTGATCCTGCTAGCATCCATCACGACCCTGATCCCATACGCAGCGGCTGCGGTCTCGCTCGCCATCCTGAGGAAGACTCCGAAGCTGGGGGTCGCCGACCACTTCAGGCTCCCGGCGGGGATGGTCGTCGCGTTCCTGGGGTTCGTCCTCTCGAGCGTGCTGATCTACTGGGCCACCTGGCCGCTGACGCTGATAGGAGTGATCCTGACGCTCATCGGCTTCCCCCTCTACATGGTCACCAGGAACAAGAAGATGGAATGGCGCAGGCAGGCATGGTTCTGGGTCTACGTGGTCGGGCTGACGGTAATATCGTTCGTCGGGGACACTAACTTCATCACCTCCGGCGTTCTGTCCATCCCGGGCCCGCTCGGATACGTGCCAATGCCTTACGACATAGTGGTCATCGTTGTGTTCTCTGCGTTGGTCTTCCTGTGGGCTTATAGGGCCAACCTGGGGAAGGTAGTCGAATCAAAGACATGAGAAGCATCCTTTCTCTAGGCGACCTCTCATCCGCGGAGCTTGACTCATTGCTGGGTCGCGCCGCCCATCTGAAGAAAGAAATCAAGCAGGGAACCGAGCTCGATTCCCTGAAGGGAAAGGTGGTCGGTGTGCTCTTCGAGAAACCGTCAACCAGGACGAGGACCAGCTTCGAGGTCGCAACGCTCAGGCTCGGGGGTCATTCCCTGTATCTCGCTTCGAACGAGTTGCAGCTGAGCCGAGGAGAGCCTGTCAAGGACACAGCCCGCATACTCGGAAGATACCTCGATGTCATCGTAGGCAGGGTGTATTCGCAAGACACTCTGAGGCAGCTCGCCGAGTTCTCCGGAATCTCCATCATCAACGGACTGAGCGACACCGAGCATCCCACGCAGATTATCTCGGACCTTCTTACGATCAAGGAGGCAAAGGGGAAGCTCAAGGGCCTCAAACTCGCTTTCATAGGGGACGGTGACAACGTGTGCAACTCTCTCCTGCTGGGTGCCTCGATGGTAGGAATGGACATGGTTGTCGCATGCCCAGCTGGATACACCCCGAACCCAGACATCCTCCGACTTGCACAGGCGAACGCAGCGAAGTCAGGTGCCTCGGTATCGGTAGTCCACGATCCGAAGAGAGCTGCGGCGGGGGCTGACATACTCTACACCGACGTCTGGGTGAGCATGGGGGAAGAGAAAGAGAGAGACCGCAAGATGCGCGCGTTCAAAGGCTTCCAGATCAACTCGAATCTCCTGAAACACGCAGCGAAGGACGCAGTCGTAATGCACTGTCTTCCGGCGCACCGTGGCCTGGAAATTACCGACGAGGTGATTGAGGGAAGGCAGTCGGTCGTGTGGCAGCAGGGCGAGAACAAGCTCTACGGAGCGGCGGCGACCCTTGAGTTCGTCGTGAAATCATGACTGCCAAGATTAGGGCAGAATGGGACAGGCTGCACCTTGTGGCCATGCACAGGCCCGGTATGGAGATGTGGTTCGGCTTGCTGGCACCCTACGCCTCTCTGTATGAGCGTGCGTTCAGCCGCTACGAGGCGAGGAGCGAGCACGAACGACTGGAGTACACTCTCAAGCACGAGTTCAAGATAGAGGTAATCCGGCTCAAGGACAAAATCCTCGAGCTGGCCGACCATAAGCCCGAGGTCAGGGCGCAGCTCGTAAAGGCCGCACTCGACGATATGGAGTTTGTCGGGAACAGGAAGGATGTCAGTCATGCCCGCAGGGAGCTTGTCGATAATACCGACATCTTGGATGCCGGGCACTACTTCAACGTTCTGCTTCTCCAACCCAAGCTGGATCTCGAAGAGGGGAGGGGCGCGAGGGCCATCCACGTCAACGTCACGGAGAGGACCCCGCTCGCGAACCTCTACTTCATGCGGGACCAGCAGGCGGTCACCGACAAGGGGATATTCCTCTCCAGAATGTCAAAGCCACAGCGGCGGAAGGAACCGAGGATAACCAGGTTCCTCTGGGATAGCCTCGGGGAGCCCGTGGTCCATGAAACTCAGGAACCGGGCACGTTCGAAGGCGGCGACTTCATTCCCATGAAAGACTTCGCTCTGGTCGGGATGGGCGACAGGACCAATGCTCATGGGATAACGCAGATCTTGGGCCACGGTCTGGGCTTCGACGAGGTCGGGGTCGTCCATCAACCGGGTCATCCCCTCATCCCGGGAAACGAAAGGGACCCGATGGTAGACATGCACCTTGACACCTACTTCAATGTGGCGAGCAGCGGCGTCGTTGTCGGCTCCGAGCTCCTGTTGAAGGCGGCCAGGGTGGAGGTGTACCATCGAGAAGGAAGGGGGCGTTACACCAAAGACAAGGGCACGGCGACCACCCTCCATGACTATATCACCGCCAAGGGCTTCAGGATAATCGGCTTGACCACGCTGGAACAGCTCTCATACGCCTCCAACTTTCTGTGCGTGAGAGACGGTACCATTCTCGCCGTGGAGGTGGACCGCATAGTGAAGAAGGTCCTCGACGGGCTGGAGTCCCAGGCGAAGCGAAACCCTACGAGATACGGGCCGCTCTTCGCCCAGGCGAAGAAGGACTACGGGACCCTGAAGCATGAGGAGAGGTTCTTCCCGAACAAGAAGGAGATCTACCAGTTCGGGATCGATGCGCTCCCGATAGCTCTTACGAACTTGACCGGCGGATTTGGGGGAGCCCACTGCATGACCGCCGCGTTGCACAGGGGCTGAACGGCCCGCTCAAGAGGTCCTGAATGAAGATACAGGGTCATGCCGGTACGACAATTACGCCCAGTCCATCCACTCCCATTACGCCCAGTCTATCCCGCTACGCCACACCACAGAAATGAGGCGCCCCAGCAAACAATGGAACCGAAGCGCGAGGAGTGAGCAGGGTGGCTAGCCCGACCCCATCCGAAGAGAAGGACCTCTCGGTGGCTGAATTGTTCAAGAAGCTTTCGACGACCGAAAAGGGGCTTTCCTCTTCAGAGGCAGCAAAGAGGCTCGTGCAATACGGAGCGAACGAGATTACCGAGAAAAAGCGCTCCGCTATCCTCGCCGTCCTCCTATATTTCTGGGGACCCATCCCATGGATGATAGAAGCGGCAGCGGTCATCTCTGCATTCCTACAGAACTGGGATGACCTCGTCATCATCACCGCGCTCTTGGTGGTAAACGTCATCGTGAGGTCATGGCAGGAGAACAAGGCGAGCAACGAGATTGAGCTGCTGAAGAAGAGACTGGCACTCACCGCGAAAGTGTTGCGAGACGGGAAGTGGGCTGACTTGCCCGCAAGAGAGCTCGTTCCGGGAGACATCGTTCGCCTGCGCCTCGGCAACATCATCCCAGCAGACACAAAACTCGTCGACGGCGCGTACCTCCAGATCGACGAATCGGCGCTGACCGGGGAATCCCTGCCAGTGGAGAAGCATCCGGGCGACGTCGCCTTCTCCTCCTCGATCGTTCGGCAGGGAGAGATGAATGCGCTGGTTGTTACGACGGGAATGAACACATTCTATGGACGGACTACGAAGCTGGTCGAGGAAGCGCATACCAAAAGCCACTTCCAAGGCGCCGTGGTCAAGATCGGCGACTATCTCATCGCCCTCGCCGCGGCCATGGTGACGGTCACGTCGATCGTGGGTCTCTTCCGTCAGCAGCCGCCACTCGAAATCCTCCAGTTCGGGCTGGTCCTGATCGTCGCGGCAATCCCGGCGGCGATGCCGGCCGTCCTCTCCGTCTGCATGACGATAGGAGCATCGGCGCTGGCGAAGAAGGAGGCCATAGTCAGCAAGCTGGTCGCCATTGACGAGATGGCGGGCGTGGACATCCTGTGCGCGGACAAGACGGGCACGATCACGAAGAACCAGCTGACCGTCGGCGAAGTAAAGACCTTTGAGAAATACACGCCGAACGACGTCTTGCTCTACGCGAGCCTCGCCTCGAGGGAGGAGGACAAGGACCCGATCGACGACGCGATCATAACGAAAGCCAGGACCCTGGATGGGGTGTCCGCTTCGATATCGAGCTACAAGGTCTCCTCCTTCAAGCCCTTCGACCCCGTCTCGAAGCGAACGGAGGCCACCGCCGAAAGCAAGGACGGCCACGACTTCCAGGTTACAAAGGGAGCGCCTCAGGTGGTCTTGTCTCTCGTCCACGACAAGGGCGTCGAAGGGGCCGTGAACGAGGATGTCAACGGCTTCGCCGAGAAGGGGTATCGCGCCCTTGGCGTGGCCAGGACCGACGACGGGAAGGACTGGCAGTATGTCGGGCTGATAGCGCTCTCCGACCCGCCGCGAGAAGATTCGGCTGCGACGATCAAGACCGCGCAGTCCATGGGGATAGAGGTGAAGATGGTCACCGGCGACCACGTGGCCATAGCCAAGGAAGTGTGTCGGGAGGTGGGGTTAGGCGCGAACATAGTCACATCCTCGTCCATCCTCGACAAGCCAGACAGTGAAGCGGAATCGGTGATAGAGAAAGCCGACGGTTTCGCCGAGGTGTTCCCGGAGCACAAGTACAGGATCGTCGACCTCCTGCAGAAGAAAGGCCACATCGTCTGCATGACCGGCGATGGGGTCAACGATGCCCCGGCGCTGAAGAAGGCTGACTGCGGGATAGCGGTGGCCGGAGCTACCGACGCCGCCAAGTCTGCCGCCGCCGTAGTCTTGACGAAGCCTGGCCTCTCCGTGATAATCGACGCCGTGACTGAGAGCCGGAAGATATTCCAGCGCATGACCAACTACGCGATCTATCGCATCAACGAAACGTTCCGAGTGCTGTTCTTCATTTCGCTCTCGATCATCGTGTTCCGGCTGTATCCGGTCACCGCGTTGATGATAGTTCTGCTGGCCCTCCTCAACGACCTGCCTATCATGACGATAGCCTATGACAACGTCAAGATCTCCCGGAAGCCCGAGAAGTGGAACATGCGGACACTCTTGGGGGTTTCATCGTTTCTTGGAGGTATGGGGACGGTATCGTCCTTCGGACTTCTCATAATCGGACTGCAAGTCTTGCACTTGAACCCACTGGTTCTCCAGTCGTTCATATACCTGAAGCTGTCCGTGGCGGGGCATCTTACGCTCTTTGTGGCCCGGACGAGGGGACGATTCTGGTCGGTAAGGCCTGCGAGGTCGTTGCTCCTTGCGGTCATATTGACGCAGCTCACGGCCACGATGATCACAGTCTATGGTATCCTGCTGCCCGCCATGGGCTGGAACCTGGCGGCGCTCGTCTGGGGGTATGCGCTTGTCTCCTTCCTCGTGCAAGACTTCCTCAAAGTCCGCTTCTACAGGTTGCTGGACCATGAGGGGTGATTCTTCGGAGGCAGAGGCACGTGCTAAGGCTCGCCCCGTAAACGGAGAATCCAACGACCGTCTTGGAGCGCTATCTCTTCAATGACACTAGCAATAGGCGCGCCTTGGATGACTTCATGGGAAATGGAACTTATCCGATAGGGAGTTGATGGAACCTGTTTGGGATCTCTTCAAGAATCAACAGAATCGTCCAGCGAAACTATCTGGCGAAGTGGGCCGTCATCGGCCTCTTCATCGGGATAGTAGCCGGGATCGGCGCGACAATCTTCTACTTCCTGATTCAGTTCACGACCAATTCGATGCTCGGCGGGATTACGGGATACTACCCTCCCAACCCAGCTGGAGAGGCTATTTCCCTCCCGAGCCTCCATCCTAATCTCTGGCTCATTCCCTTGTCAGCTGCTCTGGGCGGCCTAGTCACGGGGCTTCTTGTCTACAAGTTCGCCCCGGAGGCCGAAGGCCACGGGACCGACGAGGCAATCGCAGCCTTTCACCGCAAGGATGGCAAGATAAGACGTAGGATTCCGATCGTCAAGGCACTGGCTTCAGCCTTCACCATAGGCTCGGGGGGAAGCGGCGGAAGAGAGGGTCCCACGGCCCAGATCGCGGCCGGGTCCGGCTCGTTTGTGGGAGACGCACTGAAGCTTTCGGTGAAGGACCGGAGGATCGCCGTCGCCGTCGGCATCGGAGCAGGTATCGGTTCGATTTTCAAGTCACCCTTCGCAGGCGCAATGCTCAGCGGGGAAATCCTCTACAGCGCGGGAGACTTCGAGGTCGAGGCCCTGATACCGGGCTTCATCGCGTCCCCTATCGGGTACGTCATCTTCGCCTCCTTCGCAGGGTTCACCCCCATCTTCGGGAACTCCGTGTCGTACGTTTTCACGCAGCCCGTCAACCTGGTGTTCTACGCGCTTCTCGGTCTGGTCTGCGGAGTCGTCGGCCGAGGCTACACAACGACGTTCTACGCGGTGAGAGGCTTATTCTCGTCGCTCAAGATTCCGAAGTACGTGAAGCCCATGATAGGGCTCGGCATCTCTGGAACAATAGGGGTCTTCTTTCCGGAGGTCATAGGCCTCGGTTACGGTTTTCTCCAGTACCTGATCGACGGCAAGACGAATCTGATAGGAATCAGCTTCCTTTCCGTCCCAATCCTCGTGGTTCTCGTGCTCGTGGTGCTGTTCAAGATCATCGCAACCTCCCTGACGGTGGGCTCGGGCGGCAGCGCCGGTGTATTCGCGCCCTCGCTCGTCATCGGCGGATTTGTCGGTGCGGCCTTCTGGACCGTGCTGAACTACGCCCTTCCGGGCGTGATATCTGTGCCTGCACCGCTCGTCATCGTCGGCATGATGGCTCTCTTCGCCGGGGTCGGGCGCGTTCCGATCGCGGTGATCCTCATGGTGAGCGAAATGACCGGCACTCTCTCGCTGCTCGCTCCCTCGATGGTAGCAGTGGTAATCGCGTACTTTGTGACCGGGCCCGCACACACGATCTATCGGAGCCAGGTGCCAAGGAGGTCCGACTCCCCCGCCCACAGAGGCGAATACAACGTCCCCCTCCTGACCAAGATATTCGTTTCCGACGCCATGAACCGCGATGCGTTGATTCTCTCTCCAAACGACACGACGGCAAACGCCTACCAGATTATGCTCGACAGGGGCTTTCGCGGAATCCCCATCGTCGAGTCTGAGAAGGCGGTCGGGATGGTGACGATGAGCGACGTTCTGAGAGTTCCGCGAGAGCAGATGGCTTCCACGCCGCTGAAGTCCATCATGACGCAGAACCTGGTGGTAGTGTATCCGGACGAATCGCTGCTTGATGCCCTTAACATGATGACCGACCACGGGATCGGCCGTCTCCCGGTCGTCTCGAAGGAGACGGGCAGGTTTGCAGGGATAATCACCAGGACCGACGCCATCAGGGCCTACAACAGGGCGGTCCAGCTGCTTTCCAAGTCTGAACCAATTTGAACGAAAGCGTTGATGGGTTCGGACCCATAAACAGGAACGTCCGGGAGCCCTTGGCTACTCAGGTCTAACGATCAGCACGGGTACCCTGGAACTCTGCACCACGCTGTTTGAAACACTCCCAAGCAAGAGCCTCTTGAAGCGACCCAGCCCGTTGCTTCCCATCACAATCAAGTCGAATCCCTTTGATGCTCTCAGGATTTCATCGGAGGGGCTTCCCCTCTTGAGAAGTGTATTCGTCCGCACCCCCTTCTCTACGAGCTCCTTTCTCCTCTTCTCGAAGAGCTTCTGTGCGGATTCCTCTAGCGCGGTGTAGACTGTGTCAGGGGAATCAGTGCCATAGGTTGAGGCGTACGGATACTTGAGCACCTCTATGACGTGAATCAAAGTGATTTCCGCGTCGAACTTTTTCGCTATATCCACTGCACATTGGAGGCCACGATACGAGTTACGTGACCCATCGATGGGAACGAGGATCTTCTGAAACACATTTGTTGGTGACGGCGCACCGGCTTAAATCCCTTCCAGAGCGGTGACCGCAGAAGCCAGATGCGTGGCTCCATACGTGGCGCATTATCACGGAATGGTTTGAGTGCGGGTGACCTTATAATGGAGAGGCCTGAAGTCTACTAACCATGTCTTCTG
>JBEKJM010000057.1:0-9414 GCA_050011215.1 Nitrososphaerales archaeon | reverse complement strand
CTTTCCAGCGAGGTTGTCCGCAATCACTTCATTCGTAGGTGGGAATTGGGTACTCAGCAGTGCAAAGCCATCCACCCAATTGACGCTGGGTTCGACGTGGACTGGAGAGGCGGACACCTGCGTCATTATGTCCTGGAAGAACGTCGTCTGGTCTTGCTCTATCACTTCATGGACAACCAACTCCGTTGTCGGTGCATATGTAACCTTGACTGATTGAGTCCGAGGGCCCTGCGGTTTGGCCTCATCCCCTACCGTGGGGACCAGGGGAGTGGTCACCTCTCTCGCACCTTCATAAATGAAGATGCAGGCCAGAGTAAAGAGGAGAACGGCGGCAAGAAGTCCTATCAGTTGGAAAGGTTGACCAAAGATTCCCAACAGCAGTGACTCTACCAAGAGCCACAATCCGATGATCAGATCGAAGAGGTCCAACAGCCGTCCACAGGAGCCTTTTCCGCACGATTTATCATTGTCGGAGATAGCGTTCTGTTCACTATCCCCCTCCAATCTACTGGCGGTCTATGGATCTTCGCCCTTGTTCTCATGGATTTGGGCCGATTTGTCATCCTGTGCGCTCCTACGTACCTGTGGGTCAGATAGATGGCTTCGGGTTCTTGGCTTGAACCCCCTGAGGAAGGCTGCTAGACTGACGAGATTCTGGTCATTGTCAGCCTTCCTGAGTATCACACTGAAGTCCTCGTCACCTAACTTCACGCTGACCTTGCTGTGGAAAGGCATTCTGGTGAATATGACGGTCTGATAGTGGATCTTTCCAGCGAGGTTGTCCGCAATCACTTCATTCGTAGATGGGAATTGGGTACTCAGCAGTGCAAAGCCATCCACCCAATTGACGCTGGGTTCGACGTGGACTGGAGAGGCGGACACCTGTCTGACTATGTCCTGGAAGAACGTCGTCTGGTCTTGCTCTATCACTTCATGGACAACCAAGTTCGTTATGGGTGCGTACGTGACCTCGACGAGTTGAGTTCGAGGATCCTGAGGTCTGACTTCCTCCTTTGCGGTGGCAACCTGAAGAGCTGTCGGATTGATCTCGTCTTTTGTCATGGCTACTCGAGGAGTGGTTGGCTTGGTCGCACCTTCATAAATGAAAATGCAAGCAAGAATAGAGAAGAGAACAGTGGCACCAACTCCTATCTGGTAGACAGGTAATCCGTAGAACCATAGCAGCAACGATATCCCCAAGAAGAAGAAACCGATGATCAGATCGAAGAAGTCCAACAGCCGTCCACTGGCGCCTTTCCCGCACAATTTATCATTGTTGGAGACTGCGAATCGCCTGCCACCAAGTTCCGAGGAAAGCCGCACAACGATTTCACTCAAGTCGAAACGATAGTAGCAGATAGCGTAGGTCCCGTGCATCTTCCCGTTAAGGGCAGCTCTTCTCTCCTAGCCCCGAGTCGTAGGTTGCACAGAATGCCAATTCGTGTGGCGAGTCCCACGATTCATCGTCTCATGAACGTTGGGAAAGCCAAGTTTTCGCCTCGGTCATAACCCTAAAGAACAGATATTTGTGGCCGTCCGATTGTCTTGCTTATCATCGCGCTGTTGAAGGGGGTTCCGGCCCGCACTACCCAGGTCTCGCAGATCGGCGGGGTCCTCAACAGGGAGGCGATGGATCTAGTTCTCAACCCCCATGACTTGAAGGCAATTGAGGCAGCCGACTTCCTCAAACGCAGGATTGGCGGGAAGACTGTTGCTTTGACGATGGGCCCAGACATGAAGCTCATCCCCTTGATGAAGCCCCTCTACGACGCCGAGGTCATGGGAGTCGATGAGGAGTACGTCCTCAGCGACAGGAAGATGGCGGGTGCGGACACCTGGGCCACGGCGTATGCAGTTTCCCTTGGAGTACGAAAACTCCTAGAGATGCACACGGCACCAATCGACGAGATGATAGAGACGATCAGGAGGTCAGGTTACTCGGACACCGTGAAGACCAAGGCGACCGCCCTATACCAGGCTAACTTGCTCCCCAATAGGGTCTACTCGGATCTTCCCCCCGTTCGAGACAGCATCGTCGAGAGGTTTCTCGAAGGCGCCACCGATGTCGAGCAAGCCGTCGGGGAACTCACCAAGGTGAAGGAGTCGCTTTCGAGATTCATCATCGTGTCGGGGATAAAGACCACGGACGGCGAGACGGGGAGCGTCGGTCCTCAAGTTGCAGAGGGTGTTTCAGAGCTTCTCGGCAGAGTCCTCCCCCACGCCACCTACGTTGAGGACTTCGAGATCGACGACGCTGCGACTGCGGTCGTCTCGGAGAGAAAGATCGGCCGACTGCTGCAAAAGCTGGAGATGACCCTTCCTGCTTTGCTGACCATTTCGGCAGAGTACAGGCCTCGCGAGTGCCCTGCTGCTCTTCAGCCCGAAACGCGATACAACAACTACAGGGGGAAGATCCTCCAGGCGAAGAAATGGACCGCCGACGATCTCGCCGCCGACGAGAAGCTGCTGGGTCTCGCTGGTTCCCCGACCATCGTGGGGACAGGGATAGACGTCGGCAAGCCACCTGTCCAGAAGTTCTTGAACCAAAGTCTTGCATTCCTGAGACCGGTTCCACAGGTCGAGTTTGAGGGAAAGAAGTACGGGCCGTTCGAAAAGGGACAACTTGCCGCAGATATTCCTCAGGGACTTGCGATCCGATTCAGGGAGGATGGCTCCGTGGGTCTCTTTGATTACGCTATGCTTGCGGGGGAGCTTTTCGATTGACGGATGAAGCGAGAGACGTCTGGGTATACCTCCAACACAGTAAGGGCGACCTGACCAAAGACTCACTTGAGGCCCTCGGCGCCGGACGAAGAGTGGCCGACAAGATGAAACAGAGCGTCGTTGGCGTCCTCCTGGGCGATGGAGTCGAGCCCCTCGCGAGACAGGCAATCCAGTACGGTGCCGACGTCGTCTTGTGCGTCGACTCTCCAGCCTTCAGGACTTACTTCAACCTAAGATACATCGATGCGATCTTCGCCATGATTCAGAAAAGACGCCCCTACGCCTTCCTCTTCGCAGCCAACGAGCTGGGCAAGGACCTAGCAGCGAGGATCGCATACAGAGCTGTCACCGGGCTTGCAACAGACAACGTGCAGCTCGAAGTCGAGGACTACACTAATCCCGCGCTCGGCAGCTTCAAGGATCTGCTGGTCCAAATCAGACCAGATTTCGGGACCAGGCTTGCGAGAATCTACACCCCGAGGCACAGGCCTCAGATGGCTACGGTCCGTCCCGGCAACTTCACCCCACTGCAGCCGGACCCGAAGAGGAGGGGCAGGCTGGAGAAGTTCGAGGTCGAAGACCGAGACTACCCAGCCAGGGTCAGGGAGGTCGTGGAGCTCCCACCCCCAGAGCTCGATCTGTCGGGGGCCGACGTCGTGATAAGCCTGGGTCTCGGCATACTCAAGGACGGCTCAGGTCGCCCCAGAGACCCCAGGGAAGCTTACCGTCTGGCTGAGCAGCTCAGAGACGATATTCACCGAAGATACCACATGAAGGCAGTCATTGGCGCGTCCAGGGCGCTAGTCCATGCAGAAATCAAAGAACTGGAAGGCCTGATTTCGAAGGCCAACCAGGTGGGTCAGACGGGTACGACCGTGAGCCCGAAGCTCTATTTCGCCCTGGGGATCAGCGGAGCCCTCCAGCACAGAGTCGGGATGCTGGGGTCGGGGAAGATTGTCGCCGTGAACACCGACCCAAACGCACCCATCTTCAAGATAGCGCACTATCCAATCGTGGGCGATCTCTACGAAGAGCTTCCTAAGCTGATCGAAATAGTTGGGGAGAAGGGGTATGCAAGCTGAATTTGACGTAATCGTGGTGGGTGCGGGTCCTGCTGGTTCGGCCGCCGCGCTGGCTCTCACCAGGAAGGGGGTCAGTGTCCTGATGCTCGAGAAGGCCAAGATTCCTGGGGAAAGAAACATGACTGGGGGGGTGCTTTACGGAGACTTCCCAGGTGAATACGGCTTCATCAGCCTTGTACCAGATTTCGAGTCATCAGCTCCCCTCGAAAGGCACATGCTTTCGCATGAGGTAGTGCTCCTCGGGCCAACCGATTACCAGAGGGGAGAGTCTCGCTACTTCAAGCTGTCAAAGGCCTCGCTGGCAGCGAGGCTCGGCCTCTTCAATCTCAGCTTCGGGACCGGTCACGACTACACTGTATTGAGACGCGACTTCGACCGTTGGTTTGCCAACTCAGCAGTGCAGGCCGGGGCGATGCTCTCAACTGAATCGACCGTGGAAGGCTTAATCAAGGAAGGCGGCTCGGTCGTGGGGGTAAGGACCACAAAGGAGGAGTTAAGGGCCAAACTGGTTATCGACTCTTCCGGCGTCACTTCGAAACTGGTCGAGGAGGCGGGCCTTCGCGGGAGGCTCTTGCCGGAGCAACTCTACCACGGCATAAAGCGCGTGTACAAGCTCGACGCGAGTACGATAGAGAAACGTTTCAAGGTCGCACCCGGAGAGGGACGCTCAATCTTCTTTCTAGGGGAATTCATGCAGGGAGTGGGCGGTGGTGCTTTTGTCTACACAAACAGGGACACTCTCTCCGTGGGCCTGGTCGTATCCATGGAATCCTTGCTCAGGGAGACGACGGAGCATTTCGACAGGGTCGGGAAACTCATCGACATCCAGGACGGTTTCGAGGCGCAACCCATGGTAGCCGAGCTTCTCGACGGGGCTGAACCACTCGAATACGCCGCTCATAACATCCCTAAGGGGTTCAAGTCGATCCTAAAGACGCCTTACATGGACGGCTTTCTCGTCACAGGGGACGCCCTCGGATCATTCGTCAAGATCGGGTCGATGATTGACGGTATGAGACGTGCAATAGCCTCAGGCATAATGGCGGCAAGGGCGTTCCTCGAGGTCAGCCCCTCAGACTCCTTTCGCTCCGCGAATCTGTCAAGATACAGGGCCTTTCTTGCTCCCATCTATGAGGACGTGAGCAGGTCCAGTCGAGATAGCTTCATCTCTGAGAGTTCCTTTGCCTATCACGCCCTCCCACGGTTGGTTTTTGGGATCCGCTTAATCTCCAGCAGTTACGCATTCGAGCCCCGCCCCGAGAAGAAGATTTCTGGGGACGCCACACAGAGGGTCCAGAGTGGGACCAGCTTACTGAACTATGACGAAGACAAGAATTACGCACATATCAAAGTCGACCAAGACGCGGCCTCGAAGTCGCTCAGCAAGCCGTGGATTCCGGCCTGTCCCACGAACTGTTATACCTTAGTTACTCCAAAGGGAATCTTCTCGTCGTTCAAGGACCTCTTTGATCACAATCTCGCCGCGCTCGTTGCCGCTGATGGGGGTGCAAAAGCCACACGGGTAACGGCCTTCTCCCTGACCAAGCAGGACATGGCCGCGGGCAGACTGAAGTTCGACTACGTGGCTTGCGTATCCTGCGGAACGTGCGGCGCTATAGGACCTCCGGAGATGGTCTCTTTCGGACACGAGAGGAGCGGCCACGGGGTCCGATATGCCTACGGCTGAGTATCGCCTCCGACAAAGCAATAATACTGCTTCGTGGCGGCCGCGGGCTGCAGGCGTGATGTGATGTACAACTACCTCGAGCGGCTGAACAGGACAGTCAGGGATCACGAGGAGTGGCGGATCAAGGAATGCCTGAACCTGATTCCCTCAGAGAATCGCGGGAGCGACCACATGCGTTCAATGCTCACGACCGACTTCGGGAACAGGTACTCGGCCCCAGACAAGTTCTACCGCGGCACAAGATTCATTGACGAACTCCAGGCCCTATCCGAAGAGGTGGCGAGAAAGGCATTCAATGCTAGGTACGCCGACGTCCGGCCTCTTTCCGGGCACACTGCAGACATGGCAGTTCTTCTCTCTCTTACTGAGGCGGGTGACAAGATCATGTCAGTCTCGCCTGATAACGGCGGATACCCTGGGATTACCCATCTAGGTCTCGGCAGGTTACTAAAGCTGCAAAACCTCTACTTCCCGTACGATGACGGCGCAGTCAACATAAGAGTAAAAGAGTCAATCTCGGTCATCAGGTCTCAGAAACCCAAGGTTGTCTTCTTCGGCGCGAGCTTCATTCCGTTTCCTCATCCGACGAAACAGCTTGCTGATGCGGTATCTGGGACGTGCGTCTATGATGGGTCACACGTCCTCGGTCTCATCGCTGGAGGTGCCTTCCAGGACCCGCTGAGAGAAGGGTGCTCCCTGCTGATCGGTTCTACTCACAAGAGCCTCCCTGGTCCGCAGGGGGGAATAATCCTCTCAAACAACGAGGAGGTCTTTAACGCGGTCTCTAGCAAAATCCACCCGGGCATTGTCGACAACGTTCACCTGAACAGGATCGCGGCGCTCACAGTTTCACTGCTGGAAATGATTCAGTTCGGTAAGTCCTACGCCCAGGCTGTGGTCAAGAACTCGCAAGCTCTCGCGAAGGCCTTGGTCGCGGGCGGGGTCAAAGTCAGGGGTGCATCTCTCGGCTACACGAAGTCCCACCAGGTTCTTCTCGATTACGACGCGAGCAGGCTGGGCTTCTACTCTGCCAAGCTCGAACAGGCGAACATAATTATCGACAACGGCGGGCGGCTCGGGACCTCCGAGCTCACACGGCTCGGCTACGATGCAACCGAGATGGAAGAAGTCGCAGATTTGATCTGTCTAACAGTACTCGGCAAGAAGCCAGTCGATTTCGTGAAGAAGAGGGTCAAGAGCCTTGTCAAGCAGCACCAAGAGCTGAAGTACGTCCTAAAATCTGTCCCGAAGATTCTTGAGTAGCTACCGATGGACGATACCGAGAGAAGCGTCGGTTAGCTTCATCGATTCTTCGCGGGTGTATCCCCCGTAGAGTGCCCTGATTGCGTCGATATTCTCCGGCACGACGATTGCTTCTTGGTGGACTGCCGCGAACATGTACGCCTCTCCGTCGAATACGCTGACCGAGTCCTTCCATACCGTTGCTTCGTACGTGTCATTTCTTGGTCGGCCCTTTTCTCTCGCCAGGTCCATTACCGCTGCTGTGGACTTGAAGCCAGACTTCCCGTCGACCAGCTGGATCCTTGGAGCGGCCTCCAGAGCGGCCACTAGATCCTCTCTGGTCGCCGGTTTCCTGAGGCTGAGAATTAGGCTGTGCAGATGCATGTGCGTGGTCGGAACTTTGAAGGCCATCGTGATGATGTTGAGGCCTTTCAAGACAGCTTGCACGTCGGGTCCGTGGTGAGAGGGCAGCGTCGTTGGGTCAAGGACGACGGCGTCAATCGGTCCCTTCTTGACGTCGTCGGGGTCTGTTGCCCTCCTCGCGAGAACGGCGCGTGCCTTTGTAACTCCAACAGTCTTATCGATCGCATTGATCGTTCTGCACAGGCCAGTGGTGTTACAGGAGGCCACTTGGACCATTTGCTTCCCGACGGCCTCCTCGAAATTGCACTGGGCTACGAACGACACGTCGGCAAGGTTGTCGCCGGCTCCCCCTTGGAAAATCGCTTTCACAGAAGCCTGCTGATAGATCGGCTTGTTGACCGCGCCCGTGTCCTCAGGGGCAGCGTCCACGATCACGTCAACTCTCTGCAGAAGGTCGTTGAGGGTTCCCCTTACACTGGCCCCAGCCATCCTGAACGCCTCGAGACTCTTCATGTCCACAGCGTACATCGGGATGCCCTTCATCTCTGCGACCGTCGACTTGTAGTCCGGCTTGGTCTTTGTTACCCCAGCCAGCTCCATGTCGCCCTGCTTCTTCACTGCGTCGGCCACGCGACGCCCGATTGTCCCGAATCCGTTGATGCCGACTCTTATCATCGCGATGAGAACCACCTCTCCTCGTCTTAAAGGGTTCCCGAACCCTTGACACCCCACTTCTCTGACGCCCTTTCTAGAGCATCAATCAGAGGGAGTCGCTTTCCTGCTAGGTACTGAACGAGGGCACCGCCCGCTGTGCTAACGTGGTCTATCTCCTGGTGTATGTTGTACTTCCGCAGTGCGGACGAGAGGTGCCCTCCGCTGACGATTGTTGTGGCAAGGGAAGACGCCATGGCCCTCAGCAAGTGCTCAGTTCCGTAACTAAACTCGTCCCACTCAAAAGCCCCTGGGGGCCCGCTCATGAACACCGTTCCCGCGCCCTTGATGTACCTCTCGAACTCTTCAACCGTCTTGGGACCGATATCCAAGACCTCCGCTTCAGGTGGCATCTCTTTGACGCCGAGGTTCTTCCTGATGCCATCGGCCTTGATACCGACGTCGATAGGCATCGTGAACCTCCCGGAATCCTCATCAATCAGCTGCCTTGCCTTCAGCAGGAACTTCTGTTCTCCGTCAATCTTCAGGTCTCCGTTGTACCTTCCAACCGCCTTCAGGAAGACGAGCCCTACAACCCCACAGAGGAGTACCTTATCGGCTCTGTTGTTTGCAATCAAGGCGTCGATCGCCTCGAGTCTGTCGTTGACCTTCGCCCCGCCGAGGACGGTCACATAGGGTCCTTTCTCAACCGAGACAATTCTGTCAAGCATGCGGAGTTCCTTCCCGACAGTTCTTCCAGCGCATGTGGGAACGAGCCCCGCGAAACCCACTATCGATGGAGACGACCGGTGAGCGGTCGAGAAGGCGTCCAAAACGCACGCGTCAACGTGCTTTTGGATCCTACTCACGAGGAAAGTCTTCTCAGCCTCTGGTGGCTTGTACTCCTGATTCTCTTCGGCGGTGAACCTCAGGTTATCAAGGACCAGAACCTCTCCAGAGCCAAGGGCGTCGATCTCCTTTAGCGCTTCAGGCCCAAAGACGTCCGGGACGAACCTGACCGGCTTCCTGAGAATACCCTGCAGGGCTTCCGCATGGCGACCCAGGCTGGTGTAGTCTGACCTACCCACCCTTCCCTGATGTGAAGCGACAACAACCTTCGACTGCGAAAGATCCCCTATGGTCGCGGCGGCTTCTTCGAGTCTGGCATGCTCAATCAGGGCGCCAGTGTCAGGATGAACGGGCGTGTTTATGTCCACTCGTAGGAAGACCCGTTTGTCCTCGAGCTCTAGGTCCTCCAGCGTCAGCATCTTAATGGGCATTGGCGCCTGAAGTAGTGCCCGCTTCCAGCGATTATATGCCTTGCGTCTGACCGTGCCCCCAGGGCGGTTTGTTTTCGCAATGGGGCGTTAAGATGAGCCCTCTTGATACACTCGGACCTGGCCAGCCGTAGTCTTAACGGGCCCCCTCGATGAAGTTTCTGACCCTCGAATGGGTGGAAATCTGGTGTAAGGTTGTTTCGAGCGGACGCGGTTTTCTCTGACTACCGCGGGGATCTCGTATCCCAAGCGTCATGAGATCTTGGCGCTTGTGACATCCTCCCACGACTGAAGGTCGTGGGCTTCCAGCCCCTGTTTCATGGCGTATAGTTCCCGCTTCCTCGACCGGGCTTGCGACCTCAGTTGGCTGGGGTGGTAGAGGTCCAGT
>JBEKJM010000056.1:0-9503 GCA_050011215.1 Nitrososphaerales archaeon | reverse complement strand
TCCGATCGAAGTGTAGTAGGCGGCGTACCTGACCACCGCGGGGAGGGCCCCGAACCCGATGAAGAGCTGCAGGATGCCCGGGATTACGAGTGCCAGGGAGTAGATGCCGTAGTCGGTGGGCCCCAGCAGCCTCGCCACCACAATGATCGTCACGGCGTTGACGCCCGTGGCGGCCAGGTTCGAGGCGAAGAGGATAAGGCTCCCACGCACAGACCGCTTCGCTATGTCAAGGGCCATGGGTCGCTCCCTTGCCCATTGTCATCAATATATCACATTGACACTGTTGCAATTCTGCGCGCGCCAGCCATTGTATTGCTAGACTACCTGATTTCGACTGACCCTAATTGGCTGGGTATTCTTAGGTGAATCTCAAATGCATGTCTGTGGTGTCCGGCTCCTGAGTCTGTATATACTTCGGACCTGCATCCGGAATCGATGAGTGTGCCCTACGGAAGGTTCTCGATTGCGATTCTCGGATTTCTGGTGGTCTTCGCAGGGATCGGAGCAATGATCACTCCAGTGTCTGCGTACGAACCTTGTAACCTAACACTAACGCCCAGCACCCAGGTAACCGCCGTCCCATTGTACTCCTACGTGATACTCACCTACCAACTGTTCCATATCGACTACTTCAATCCCACCATGTTTACGATCTCGGCCGCGAGCTCAAACAGCACTTGGACCGTGGACTACGTAACCCCAGTTAATGTCCCGATTTCCGGAGTGGCAACCACGATCAACCAAACCATTACGGTGGAATTGACCTCTCCAACCACCAGTAGCACGACGGCTCTGAACGTCACGGCAGTGAACAACGACGCCTCCAATGGGTGGTACAACTGCAACGCAATCACATGGCTGTCTGCGGGGTCTCCGACCCCATACAAGGTCACCTTCAAGAACCACGACTACAACAACCCGTCCCAGCAGGGGATACCCAATGGCGTCACCTGGGGCGTCAACGTTAATGGAACCGACCACTACACGACCGGTCCGAACATAACCGTGAATGGTCTCCATGGGACCGAGCCGTACACGTACGAAATGAACGTGACTGGGGCTCCCGGTGTCCAATACCAGTGCCGGATCCCTATGATTTGCTATGGAACCTTGACGCCCGCGACCACCACAGTGTCCGCGCCCTACGTTACCTACTACCAGGTCTCCTTCGCCGTGAGCCCGCCAGGGAGCGGCACGATCGGACCCAACTTCTCGGGCTTCTATCCCGAGGGGGAGGATGTCGAAGTAATCGCCTGGCATGGCTCGGGGTACGCGTTCTCCAACTTCTCCGCCGACACGCCCTCGATAGCGATCGGAATCGCCGGCATTGACGGCGCTTCGAGCTACGCTTTTGCCACGATCGAAGGGAACGGGACGATAACGGCCAACTTCGTGGCCGGCACCTACAACACCACGTTCTATCAGTACGACTACAATAACCCGACCCAGCAGGGGATACCCAACAGCTTCACCTGGGGCGTCAATGTGGGAGGAACGAACTACACCGGGACGGGTCCTAGCATAACCGTGAACGGCCTTTCCGGGACCGAGCCGTACTGGTACGACATGACCGTGACGGGAGCGCCCGGCGTCGAATACAACTGCTGGAGCGACTTCAACTGCTCGGGAACCGTGACCCCCGCGAACGCCACGGAGTCAGCGCCCTATCTGACCTACTACCAGGTCTCCTTAGCCGTGAGTCCGCCAGGGAGCGGCACGATAGAGCCCAACGCCACGGGCTACTATCCCCAGGGAGGGCTCGTCGAGGTCACCGCCTGGAATAACACAGGCTACGCGTTCTCCAACTTCACCTCTGACACGCCCTCGATAACGTTCAACGCCACCGTCAACTGCGGTTGCTGGGCCTACACCTTCGCCACGATCAACGGGACCGGGACGATAACGGCCTACTTCGCGGCCACCACGACTACGACGACGACATCGTCGACGACCACAACGTTATCTACGGTCACTTCGTCGACCACGACCACAGAGACGGCTTCGACGACGTCCACGGCCACGGCCTCGACTACAACGACCGCCACCAGCGTCTCGTCCACCATCAGCACGGGCACGTCCACAAGCACCGCCACCTCGACGGCCACGAGCGCGACTACCGTCTCGTCCTCGTCCTCCTCCAGCATCGTCTCGCCGCCCGTAGGCGTCCCCCAGTTCCCGCCGGGCTCCGGTCTGGCCGCGGCTGCCATCGGCATCCTGCTCTTGGCGGCGTTCGCCCGGGTAAGATCGCAGCGCAAACCCGTCGCGGCGTAGCACGGCATACTCGGCGCGACCCCTCAGTTCATTCTCAAAACCCCCTAGTCTGATGATCGAGCGCGAGAAGGCAGAGCCTGGACCGCGTTGTGCGCCTGGGCTTCAGAAAGAAGCGAGGCCCTGGCGGGTATGCGGTAGTGATTTACGACGAAACACAGGCGACGCGCCTCAAGGCAAGATACGCACCGATGACCATGCCAGGGAACCCGTCATAGCCTTCAGACCATCACTTGAGACGGCATCGAAGGCTCTGTGAGGACATCTTGTGATGCCAATTTCGGCATGCGAAATGGCGGGATTGCGGAACGGCGGCAATTGCAGAAGAACCGCTCATTTCGCTTTGCAACCCAAGAACACTAGGTCGGGTGAGAATTCTGAGGAGTTGACGACCACGCTTCCAACGAACGAGTTGATCTTCTCAAAGACCTCAACCACGCCCCGAATCGGAGGGCTTGGCAGAGTCACGGAACCGTGGAAATCACAAAACAGGCATTCTAGCCGATCCTGCACGAACACTTCTTCGAAGCGTTTCCTACGCATTATGCCTAGATTGTGAGTCGTTCGCAAGTACTGCTCCTTTCCAACAAGTCGATAAGCGAGGCGGGTCAAAGAAGCCCCACTGAAGTTCGGTACTGTTACTAGAATCATCCCTCCCGTCTTTGCCATCTCAACATGCTTCTTCACAACAGAACCCGGATCCTGGAAATGCTCGATCAGGCCGAATGAACAAACAAGGTCGAAGACTGAGTCTTGGAACGGGAGGTTGAAGAGATCAGAGCAACCGGAGCAGTCTCTTCATAGCACGCGCCGATGGCTCACGTCCTTCCTGTTCGTCTATGGGCTGGCATTCAGTAGACTGGGGTTGCGTTGGGGTCTTGTCCTGCGAGGCTCACGAGGATTCGCTTAACTGAGACATTCAGCATGACAATAGCGTGAGACGGTTGTCACTTCCGCAGGGTGAGAGTTCGGGTCTTCTGGTTGTGGTGGTGCTGCTCCTCGCGACCTCGCTCGCCTTCGCTGTCCTGGCGTACGAGCAGCCAGTGAAGTCAATTCCTGCCTACCCCAGCCAGTGCGTCCCGGCGACCCTGATGAACACCAACCCGTGTAACACCTACCTCTTGCCCGACTACTTCCAGCAATATGCAATTGACACAGCGGCCTTCTCTTCCTGTTGGTTCTTTCGTTCCTATGTCGGAATAGCGGAGGGACTCGTGGTCATGGCCTTGCTGTTGCCTGTGCTCGCGATGAAGAGGCTCGACTTCTCATGGTTGCACACGCCCATCGCGCCTCGGTTCCCAACATGGTTGTTCGTGCCGCTGGCGCTCGCGGGCGCTTCCGTGTTCGCTCTCTTCGCGGCGGCGGACGCAACCTACTATGACGTGGTATTCTCAAGGACACTCGTCAACACGATAGCGGTGTATTCGTCCTATTACTTCGGGCTCATATCTTTCGGGACTTGGCTCCTAACCATCGCGGTTCTGACTCTCCGCAGAGGTTTGGTGGGAGCGATGAAGGTCTTCGGCCTGCCCGCAATCCTGTTCTTGGAGGCCACGCTGCTCGTGTTCCTGCCTAATGCCATGCCAGTTCATATCACCGAGTTCACCGATTGGTCTGTAGGGGCGATAGACCTCATCAGCAACTGGCTCGTCCTGATGGTCGCGTCCTTCCTCTTCGTCTATGCATGGACGTACAGGAGGCTGGGGTTGCGTTGAAGTCCAAGAAACTGCCCTCGACTCTGGTCGTGGTGCTGATGCTCGTTCTCTCGGTCGCGTTCGCCATTCTCGCTTGTGATTCTCACGTGAAATGGCAGCCTGAAGTCCGCCCTAAGCAAGGCGGGGGTAGAATCAACCCAATGGCTGTCGGATCCTCGCTTGCCCACGCCCTGCCAAAGAAGTACGGCCAGATGTGATAAACTTGCGCGTACCCATTATTCGCTGAGGTCTGCCTAAACTCTGACACCCTCAGAGTGGCCCCCAGACATGGGGATTCCTTCGGGCTTAGGCGCGGTCCAAGGCGCTACCCGCCACCGCGGGGTCACCGTGGGACCGTCGAGCTGCGTGCCCAAACCAGCCTAGGGGTCGAAATCGGATTCGGGCCAGTTGGGGCCAGCCCCCAAGTGGGTCCGAAAAGTGGATTCCAAGCACCGGTACACCTGCCTTCAGAGGGCACACCTACCTACCACGTGTGCGACTCAGACGATCTTAGTCAGACACGGAAGTGCGGGGTTCTCAGGTGAATGCTCGAAGACCATCGCCTCTGTGTTGGGTTTCTCGCCCATGAACACCACTGACCTGTCCTTGACGAAGAATCTCGCGTGCTCGCGACTCATCGCTATCAGCCTCGCCTTTAGCTGCGAATTAGCGGGCATGAATAGCATGAGCGCGTCTATCGATCTCACTTGAATGTCTGAGATCAGATGGGAGATCTGCTCTAACAGCGGGTTCAGGTTCGACGCATAGGCTCCCTCCAGCATACCTACGCTTCCCACCACCAGCACGCCATCTCTTTTCGACCTTCCCCTGACGCCCTCGATGAGTTTGATTAAGCGTTGTCCAGACTCTTCAGGAACCATCGAACCGATTCCATAGAATGGAGGCTTGAGCGCGATCGGGTCTCCCTGGGTCGTGATCACGAGTCTCTCGCGGACCTCATCCTCTGACGTCGCGCTCCTGATCACCGCCGCAAGATTCTCGACTCCGGTTCCCGGGAGTGGGACGCAGAGGACGCCGTGCCCGAGGTTGAGGGCGTTGACGATCGCCGGGAGTTCGATGAGCCGTAGCGCGGAGTACGGGACATTCTCGACGTACTCGAACACGGACGTGTCTCCCTTCCCCAGGCCGCCGAACTCCCGGTCCATGACAGGGCTGCCGAAGGAGAAGGCGCCGTCGTGGTCCTCCATGGGCTTGAACCACTTCCCTTCAGCGCGCCCGGGGGGAGAGTACGGTTCGAAGTGCCTGAACACCCCCCCGAGGAGAGTATAGAGGTACTTGTGCTGCGAGATCAGCGTGCCCCTGAGTTTCTGAATCTCGACCTCCCTGAAGACGCGATTGTACTCTTCAGCTCGCACGAGCTCGATGATTCCGTCCACGAGGTAGTCCATGGTCGTCCTCCCGGGCTCCTCGCTGACGAAGATCATCCGAGCCTTTGTCGAATCGGCCAGCGCTATGAGCGTCTTTTCGGCTTTCAGCCTCTCCTTGTCTTCCATCTCTTTGGCGAGGCCATCCCAGGTGTCAAGGACGATCGTCTTCACACCCGTGTCGCGTGGCCTACTGACGACGATCTTCAGTACTTCCTCCAAGATTGACTCGGCCGTCACAAGTCGAACGTCAATGAATTCGGTCTTCTCCTTCGTCTTCCTCTCAAATCCTTCCAACCACGGAAGTTGCTGCAGAAGCTTGCTTTTCGACACTCTGGATGAGATGTACGCGCCTTTGCCCCCTTTCGACAGCTGGCTGAGCAACTGTAGTGCCAATGTGGTCTTCCCGGAACCTGCGTATCCCTTGAGCAGTAGAGTGGTGCCTTTAGTCGCCAGGAACCTCGAGACACTGTCAGGGCTCCCGATCGGGAATGCAGATGGAGAAAGGGCCTGCCCGTATCCCTTGTGTCTTCGCGCCAATCGGCTAACTCAACCCTCCTCTTTCTTCCCACAGGATCTGCCGAACGAGGAAACCGCTCCTCTCGAGGTCGTCGGGGCTGAGTCTGGAGACCGGCACGTCTAACCGCCGGGCCAGCCCTCGCACTATTACGGCTTCCAAGCCGGAGGTTCCTACCCCCAGGACTGCCTTCAGCTTCTCGTGGAACCTTCTTGCATCGCCATAGTCGATTGGTGCAAGATTAGAGAGAAGGGCGCTAGCACCGCTCATGCCAAACACCTCCCTCAGAGTCGTTGAAACCACCTCGCGGAATACCACAGGGAACTCGAGGCTTTCGTGCACGACTGGATCGGTTGCCTGCGAGTGGGCGTCGAATCCTTCAACTCCGGTTGGAATTCGCTTCGCTTTCACATCCTGTTCACTCCGCCCATCCGCCAAACGGAACTCGGTGCTGCCCCTCTGTCTCTGGAGCTCTCGGACGAGACCAAACGCTCCCCCCCAAACTGCTGCTTGAGTGCTCTCTCGTGTATATAGATTATGGATTAGCCTTCCGTTTCCGTAGGGAGGCATGGAAGCACTCGTGCTGGCCTTCTCTGCGGCGGGAGGGACGGCGACTTTCTCGACTGAAGCGTTGCGCGAGTACCGACTTCGTCGCTCGAGGGCCTGAGCGGAAGACGTCCGTGGCGAAGGTACCCTGCCACGATAGCCTGTCTCCACTTGGCTATCGACAATAGCCCCCAGCCCTATTCAATGTAGTGATTGACCTTCAGCCAGTACGAAACGAAGTCCAGCACTCGCTCCTTCAAGACATAGGAATCAAGCTTAACTTCGACAGTCAACAAGATTGCGATATTGGTCCTTTGTATCCCCAGGCCTAGGATCTTGAAGTTCTCGTAGATCGCCTCCACGCTTCTGAGAAGCCCTAGGTTCGTGACCCTCTCGAGACTCACCCATGCATCTGAAGCTATGTGGGACAAATCTGCCTTCAGCTTCTCGTCGAGTTTCATCTCACCATAGCTCGCTCCGAGTAACCTCCCGTCTCTGTTTACCGCATAGCAGGCGAGGATGTCTCCCATCTTCTGTAGCTCGTCACACACATCTCTTGCAGAGTGGGTTTCTGCGAAGGCACACTTCTATTGCCAATGGCTGCCTAATCAAGGTTCACACCCCCTCGGAACGTTACATGCATCTGACCAGGCAGGGGACCGATGGAGCATGGTCATCCCATTCGGCTGAGACAGGAGCCGAGCGTTCGTGAGGGTGCAGCGTGTGCGCTGTCGGTCTTCGGTGATGACTTTCTTGAGGTGCAGGCTTAAAGGAGGTCGGGACGGATTTGAGAAGGGATGGCGATTGGGGGCTACGCCTACTGCTTCGGCGAGGGGCAGTGTCCTCCGATGGAGGGCGATTGCGGCCTATGACTACAACGTGACCATCTGGTGTCCATCCAGCAAGAGCGCCGGGGACACCAACTGCGCCCTTCTCCCCGCGCTCGGCTACAAGGAGCCGCTCTATACCTGGTGCATATCGATAGGCCAGAACTCGTTCATCGTAGCCCAGCCAATCCCCATGCAGGGCCAGCCCTGAAGGGGCATCACCGCCTACGCTAAGGCGAGGTGGCGATCAGCCTGGCGCGTCCAGTTGGGCACGGTCTCCCATGCTCGAATCCCTGCCGGGTCGGTCTCTTCGCTAACGGTTCTCGATGACGCCGTTCGTGCCCAGAATCAGCTTCTTGGCCTTCTTCAACTTCATCTTGCCCTCCTTGGTCGACTTCCAGATCTCGAAGAGCGTCATGGTGGTCAATGCGGAAACCTTCTTCAGTTTCAGAAAGTCCTTCACTTCCGAGGTGAAGTCCATCAGACCCTTCCGCTTGTCCGGCGCGATTCTTCTGTGGGTGTTGGCGACCAGAACCAACTTCTCTCCCCGGCGATACTTGTCGCTGAACCTCGTGATCTGGAAGACCTTGTCGGTATCAGAATCGACTTCGTCTGCCACTCCCGTGACCTCCACGGCGACCTTCCTCTCTTCAAGCAGGTCCATCGGAAAACCCGGCTTGGTCGGTCTTGCTTCAATTCCGAGGTCTGCCAAGACTCTTCTGACGGCCTGGACCAGGGCTTCGCCGTCTTCGGAAAGTATGTCTCGGTAGCTCTCCACCGCGACCTTCTGCGACTGAATCTCGGCGATTTCTTCTTTGATTGCCTCGATGCTCGCGTCGGCCTCTCTGAGCTTGCGCTCCAGCTCGCTCAGGCTCGGGACGCCCACCCTGAACCACCACGGAGGCCTCACCCTCGACTTGTGTCCGACGATCGTGTCAATGATGAGCTCTATCCCATCCTCGCTGCTGCACTTCGTCGGGGGCGGAAGGAGGTAGATTCCCCCCGACCCCTGCTGCGACAACACCACCTTGCCCGCGATCATCTTTCCCGACTTGTTGGTGCACAGCGGGCGCATCGAAACGCGAGGCAGCTTCTCCGAAGGAACTCCGAAGAGGTCGTTGACCGGGCTTGCGGCCAGACCGAGGGCGCCCCTGGCCTGCAGGCCGGGTGCGTTCGCCAGGCCCAGGATCTCGATGCCCCACTTGCCCACGGACTTGAAGTACTCTTCGAACTCCTTCTCCGAGATCGCCGAGACGCTCTGGCCCTCGTTCAGCTGCAGCTGCGGCTTTACGGCCATCCAGTCGTAGTTGCTCGGCGGGACGGTCGTCCAGGCCTCGCCCGAGCCGGGCGGGCGCGTGGGGGCCAGGTAGAACGTCGTCAGGCAGTAGACGTTCTTACCGTTCCCCAACAGCGTCATTATCGGGGCCCGCAGGTTGACCAGCTGTCCGGCCTTGGTCCTCACCATCGAGTCGAACAGGGGCTGGCTCAGCGACGTGAGATTCAGGATGACGGCGTCGTACTCCTCTATGTTGGGGAAGGGTTGCATCCAGTCCAGGCAGTCGGCCCTGTCATGGCCCTGCGAGCCGATGACGAGGATCTTCAATGCCACTAGGTCTGGTTCATGGCTTATTTGGATTGTTGTGGGCCGCTCGCTCGCTCGTTCTGTGAAGTCCTCGTCGGGCGAACCCCGATTTCTCGGCTGTCAAAACTCGTCGGGTGATGGCCTTAGCGGCCGAAGAAGGGTAGATCGCATCCCAGGCTGAATCCGAGCCATCCCTGCGAATTGAGGGCATGCGAATAGAGGACGCCAAACCCAACCGTCGCGCACCCAAGTGAACGATAGACCTTGAAGACATAATCCCCTGTCGCTGGGTGCCCGACAAGAACGCTTCCCCAGAGAAACACGGGAGCGAAGAAGAAGAACGCAAACAAGCCGACTACGACGATGACGGCAATCACCTTAGTGATGCGCCTCATCTGGCGGATTCAGTTCGGGGTATCTCTTTTGTCTTTCGAGGCGTTCTGAATCAGTGTCAGCCACTTGTTGCGCCCTTCGACCTTGATTCCTGCCGCTTCTGCTGGGGTTCTTCCGTCTAACGCCTCATGCGGCTTGATGAAATTGTGGTAGATTTGGAACCCCTTGATTATCGGGGTGTCCATCTGCTTGAGGCCACGCATGACCTTCTCGCGGTCCCGAATCTCGCGCGTTCGCCGTCATCGCGGGTCCTCGCTCGCCTCCCGCTTCCACTTCAGCGCGCGCGCATCT
>JBEKJM010000055.1:0-9512 GCA_050011215.1 Nitrososphaerales archaeon | reverse complement strand
GCCTACATCACTGGTTCCTTCTCCGCGTCCCCGAAGGTCTACGGCGCGGCCACGTCCAGGGCGATGTCAGATTCAATCTCCCAGATGGGGGTAAACCTGATGAAGGACGGCAGAATCAGCGGCATGAACGGTCTGCTGATCGGGATGGCGGCTCTCCGCGGGCTTGAGGGTGCGTGTCTCCTGGGCGAGACCTCGGGGTTCGTCGTCGACGCCGGAGCCTCGAAGTCTGTTCTTGAAGTCCTGTCTAAAGCAGTCGAGTTCCCGATAGACACTTCGAAGTTGAATGAGAAGGCAGAGGAGACTCAGAAAGTAATAAGCCAGCTCCAGGCGATGTCGGAGCAGTCACAGGAAACGACGCCCCAGCCCAGGCGCGAAGCCAGGCCAGGGTACATAGGCTAGCCTAGCCTTTGATAGTCCGTTGAGGTTACGTCACTCTTAACGGTCATATCAACACTAGATCGAGTCCGCTACTCTAAGATAATCAGTTGGGGCTCTGTTGAATCTTCGGGGCCCGGCCCAGGATTCTGTCCCTGTCAAGCGTCGGGAACTTCAGGTTGACACCCTTAAAACAGCCAAATGCACACCCTCAGACATGAATTGCGCAAAATGCGGCAAAGACATTCCTGCAGGCCAAGAAGTGAAGAAAGGCTTCTTGATGAAGAAGAGCTATCACAAGGAATGTGCTGGCTGAAGAACCCCGCCTAATCTCCGTCCTTGACTTCAAAGAATCTCCGCTGAGGATTCTGTAGAGTCTTTTGTGATGCCCAGCGGCATGGTTATCTGAGACGGTCTGCTCGACTTCGCAGTGCGCAATGATCGAAGTCGATTGTTCAGAGCTGACCCAGGAAGAACAACTGGCTTTGGCGGCGTCAATCTTGGACGAGTTGCTGGGTAAGAGCCTCGCCCTGGTGAAAGGCAACAGCATTGTCATCGACTGGATGTCGGGACCGAAACTGGACGTTGCACAGCTGATGCATTTCGTGGAGAAGTTCGTCTCTAGGAGGAAGGACGCCAAGTACTATGGTGTCGCGAGGCAGGAAGACAAGGTCGTAGTCCACTCGCCTGACCCAACAGCGGCCAACAGGACTCGAACCAACTATCGTCTGCCTCCCGGCGCCTACCAGTGTCCCGCTTGCGGTCTGATCCTCCCTGACGAGGGAAGGTACCAGCTTCACCTGAGGACCCACGACCTGATCCGTGGGTTATGGTAGTAGGGCCGCATCCAGTCTGACTTCAGGCGCGCGCTTCGCGGTTATGGATTATCCCTTGATGTTGCCGACAGGCCTCAGGGCCACTACCTTCTTGGAGATTCCAGCCCGATCCATTGTCTCCACCACCTCCGAGATGTCCTTGTATGCCATTCCCGCCTCTTCTGCGAGACCGTCCATCGTGGCCGATTTCACGTAGATCCCCCTTTCGAGCATCTTCCTCTGGAGCTCAGCACCCCTCACCTCGCGTCTGGCAGCAGTTCTCGACATCGTCCTTCCGGAGCCGTGGGCCGTGGAACCGAAGGTATCTTCCATCGCCTTCGAGGTCCCGACGAGCAGATAGGAGCCTGTCTCCATCGACCCCCCTATGATGACCGGCTGTCCGACCGCCCTGTAGGGAGCCGGTATGTCCTGATGACCGGGCCCGAAGCTCCGGGTGGCCCCCTTCCTGTGGACGAGGAAGTCGGCGCTGATCCTGTCGTAAGAATGCCTTTCGACCTTGGCTACGTTGTGGCAGACGTCGTATATCAGATGCATGTCGAGGGCCTCAGCCTCCCTGTGGAAGACTTGGGAGAAGGCCTCCCTGACCTTCTGAACGATCACCTGCCTGTTGGTGAAGGCCATGTTAGATGCGCAGACCATCGCGCCATAGTAGTCCTTCCCCTCCTTGGACGAGAAGGGGGCACAGGCGAGCTCCCTATCCCTGACCGAGATGCCGTATCTCTTCATCGCGCTGTCGAAGACTCTGAGATAGTCGCTCCCCACCTGGTGGCCGAACCCTCTGCTCCCGCAGTGGACCATGACAACCACCTGGTCCTCCTCGACGATGCCGAAGTGCTTCGCGAGACCGCGGTCGAAGAACCGAGCTGGGTCGACGACCTGGATCTCGAGGTAGTGGTTTCCCGAGCCGAGGGTCCCGAGTTGCCCAATCCCCCTGCTCCGCGCTTGGCGACTCACCTTCGATGGGTCGGCGCCCTTGATGAAGCCTCCCTCCTCTACATGGGATGGATCGTCCTCCCAGGCCAGCCCGTTCTCGGCACACCATTTGACCCCGTATTTCATAACCTCGTCGAATTGCGATTCTGATATTCTCAAAGTCCCCTTAACGCCAACCCCGGCAGGAACTAGTCTGAACATGAGGTCCACTAGCTCCTTCACCTTGGACTTGACCTCTGGATAGCGCAAGTTGGTTCTAATTAGCCGCATTCCGCAATTGATGTCGAAACCAACCCCGCCTGGCGAGATGACACCAGATTCGATGTCGAATGCCGCCACGCCACCTATGGGGAACCCGTAACCCCAGTGCGCGTCCGCCATCGCATATGCGTTCCTGACGATCCCTGGCAGACACGCGAGGTTGGTGACCTGTTCGAAGACCCCTGCATCCATCCCATCCAACAGCTTCTTGGTGGCATAGATTCTTGCCGGAACGAGCATTCCGGACTTGTAGGATGTTGGGATCTCCCAGACGACATCTGAGATCTGTTTTATCGAGTCAATCTGTGGCATGTCGAATGTGGTACCTAATCCGAGTCGGCGACCCTCACTGCTTCTTTAAGCGTTTGCGCGCGAATGTCGGACTGCGGCTAGATGTCCAAGACGACCGTCGCCTTCCAGGTATTGACTTCGCGCCTGACCCCAAACATGTGCATCGTCACTGCCTTGACGTCGTTCCTGAGCAAGTGCCTGCCCCTGTCAATCGGTTCTCCTTTCATCGTCGCCTCGAGCGACTTCTGGTCGGCGGCGACCTCAACTTTGATTTCGCGGAAGAGTAGGGAGTCCACGTCCTTGACTACTATGATCTCGGTGAGGAAGTCGTAGAGGAGTCTGTCGAGATCCTCGGAAGAAATCCTGACCTTCTTTGTCGTGTCAGACCGCAGGGTCTCGAGGTCGACCATGATGTCGGAGACCGCAAGGGCCGATGATTCGAAGAGCCCGTTGACCGAGTCGGACTCAGCCTCGAAGGCGATGTCGGCAATCGCGACGTCAGGAAGGAACCTGAACGGCATTCTGAACCTCGCATACGTGTCCGATTCAAAGCTCTTAATCTATGCGCCGTGCCGTTGAGACCGTTGGTCGGAAGACTCCTCGAAGTGACGCTCGGCGATCCTTTCTCCAACCTGGCTCTCGAAGAGGTTCTCTTCATGGAGCTCCGGGTCCCAATCCTCAGAGTTTGGAACAACCAGAAGTCCGTGATCATTGGTAGGGCCCAGCTTGCTACCTCTGAGACCGACGTCGAGTACTGCCGCGGGAAGTCCATCCCGATTGTGCGAAGGTTCACTGCCGGAGGGACAGTCTACAACGGGCCGGGGAACCTGAACTGGTCGTTCTTCGTCCCGAGGGGGGCAGATGGGACGGGAGCTGGGCTGGGCGATGCAAACCGGGTCTTCGTGTCGTTTGCATCGCAGATCGTCAGAGCGCTCCGAGCCTGCCACGTGGATTGTGAATTCGAGCCCCCGAATGGCATATTCGACAGGCACGGAAAGATCAGTGGCATGGCGGCGTACATTTCGAAAAGGGGCGTCCTTTGCCACGGCACCCTCCTCATCGACGCAGACTTGGAGGAGGTCGAGGCGCTAACGAGGCCGGGCGCAAAAGAGCTGATGCGCCGGTATCCGAGGAGCAAGTTCGCCCCCGTGTCGAACTGCAGAGTCAAGACTCGCGATTTCGTTTCCAAGCTGGTGGAGGGCTCTGGATACGCGCTCGAGGAAGACCGGCTCACGAAGACAGAGTCGGAGTCTACCCTCGACCTGACCACTTCGAAGTACAAGGACGACGGATGGAACCTAGGAGACCCTTTCTCTCTAGATGATTTCTAGCTCCCTGCCGGCCTTCTCGAACGCGTTGACTGCGAAGTCTATGTCCTCGTTCGTCAGAGCCGCGTTCATGATGGTCCTTATCCTGGCCTTTCCCTGTGCGACCATAGGATAGACGATTGGGAGCGCAAAGACGCCGAGCTCAAAGAGGCGCGAGCTGAGCCTCTTGGCCTTCCCGCTCTCGCCCACCATCACCGGAGTGATGGGTGTATCGCTTCTTCCGATGTCGAACCCGAGGTCCTTCATCACCTTCTTGAAGCGGCGTGTGTTGTCCCAGAGCCTCTTCACGTGCTGTGGTTCGTGCTCGAGCACATCCACCGCAGCGATGCAGGCAGCGGCGACCGCGGGCGGGTGAGACCCGCTGAGAAGCCAAGTCCTAGACTTGTTGTATGCAAAGTTGACCAAGTCCTTCGACCCCGAAACGTGTCCTCCGACCACGCCGAAGGCCTTTGAAAAGGTACCCATCTCGACCTGAACCTTGTCCCTGGGGAGCTTGAAGTGCGAAACGATGCCCCTGCCGCCTTCTCCCAGGACGCCCTCACCATGAGCGTCATCGACGTATACCATTGCTCCGTGCTCAGCAGCCAACTTTGCAACCTTGTCCAGGGGAGCGATGTCTCCGTCCATTGAGAAGACACCGTCGGTGATTATGAGAATCCGCCTGGGTGCGGGAGAGGCCTTCTCGGCCCCGTCAAGGACCCGGTCGAGGTCGTCGGCGTCGGCATGCTTGTAGACCCCCCTCTCGGCGTGCGAGAGCCGCACGCCGTCAATGATGCTGCCATGATTCAACTCGTCGCTGATAATCAGATCTCCCTTTCCGGCCAGCTGCGGAATCAGGCCCGCGTTCGCTGCGAACCCGGTCTGGTAGACGAGCGAGGCCTCAGCATCCTTGAACCGTGCGAGGCGCCTTTCGAGCTCCACGTGGACCTCCATGGTCCCTGCGATCGGCCTGACTGACCCTGACCCCGCCCCATACGTCTTCACAGCGGCGATGGCGGCTTCCTTCAGCTTCGGGTGATTGCTCAGCCCCAAGTAGTTGTTGGAACAGAACATCAGAACCTTCTGCCCGTCGACCATGCACCAAGGAGTGCTCGGTCCACTGAGGATCCTGAGCCTCCAGTCTATCTCCTGCCTCACGAGGTCGTCGTATTCCTGTTTCAGAAACGAAGTGGGATTGCGCATGTATCTCGATTTGCGGGTCCGGCGGAGGGGCTAAACGTCTTTCTGTTCGGATGTCAGCCTCGGGCCCAGCTTGGATAGCATGTCCGAGGTCATCATTGCTAGGTCGTACTTGTGCGACCAGCCCCAGTCATGGCGGGCTTCCTTATCGGATATCGACATGGGCCAGGAATCCGCAATCATCTGGCGCTGGTCGGGGGAGTAGGCAACCCTGAAGCCAGGAATGTGCTTTCGGATTTCGGAGGCAAGCTCGCCCGCGGAGGAACTGATGGCGGCCAGGTTGTAGCCAAGGTGTCGGGGGACGTTCTTCCTGTCGGCTTGCATGAGGTCGACCGTCGCGCGCAGGGCGTCGGGCATGTACATCATGGGAAGAACCGTGTCCTCCCTGAGGAAGCATGAGTAGCTCCCCTTGGTCAGGGCAGAGTAGAAGATCTCAACGGCGTAGTCGGTCGTCCCACCGCCTGGGGGCGCGTTGCTACTTATCAGCCCCGGGTACCTGAGGGAGCGCACGTCGAGACCGTACTTCAGGAAGTAATAGTTGCAGAGAAGCTCTCCTGCCACCTTGGTGATCCCGTACATGGTCGTCGGGTTCAACGGCGTGTTCTGGGGCGCGTTGATTCTCGGAGCGTCAGGCCCGAAGACGGCTATGGAACTCGGCCAGAAGACCTTGGAGAGGCCGTTGGTCCTCGCGATTTCGAGCACGTTCCTGAGCCCGTCCATGTTGACCTGCCACGCGAGTTGTGGGTTGTTCTCCCCGGTCGCAGATAGCAGTGCGGCCAAGTGGTAGATGATATCGACTCTGTGCTCCTTGACCACCCTAGTCAGAGCGGAGGCGTCTGAGACGTCGAGAATCTCGAAGGGTCCGGCCCTCAGCAGGGGATCCCTGGAAGTCCGGAGGTCCCCCCCAACCACGTTGTCGTTCCCGTAGAGCGACCTGAGGTACGGCACCAGCTCGGAGCCTATCTGACCGGAAGAGCCCGTTACGAGTACTCTAGGTGCCAACTGGGGCCCGTTCGGTTCCTAACCCGTTTAAGCGTTGAGCGCGCCTCACGAAATAATCTTCATTGTGATCGTCGAGACCACGCCCGCCTTCGACCTCAGGTTGTCAGCGATGACTGATTTCACTGCCTGGTCGTCGGCTCCCTCGATTATCACCAGGAGATCGTACAGACCGTAGAGTTGGTAGACCGATTTGATCCCCGCCATCCCCTTGAGAGCGGCAACGCTTTCCTCCTCTGCCCCGGGACTCAGGTTGACCAGCACTATCGCTCTTTCCATGCCGACCTACAACTACGCAGAGACTCAGATTAAAGACTATCCCGAAGAGCCCGAATCAGTCTGATTCAGGTACGCTTAAGGCGGTCGAGGGCTGTGGCAAACGAGATTAGCTCCTCAGTCCTGTTCGTCATGTTCCGGAGTGTCACCTTCCCCGCCTGGACCTCCTTCTCGCCCAAGATGATGACCCAGGAAGCCCCCCGCCGGCTGGCATCTTCCAGCTGCCTGGCGAGAGCCCTTTCCTGCAGAGCAGATTCTGCCGGCACGCCGTTGGCCCGGAGCTCCCGAAGAACCCTGTACGATTCGTCCTGAGCCTTCTTGCCGGCCACGGCGACGTATACCAGCGGGGAGGGGCGCACGGCGTCCCGCGAAAGCGAGAGGGCGATCCTTTCCATCCCTCCTGCCGCCCCAGTCGCAGAAAGGTCGGGGCGCCCGAAGGCTCCCGGAAGGAGGTCGTACCTTCCTCCCCCGGCCAGGGAACCCAAATCAGGGTGGGTCTTGTCGACGACTTCGAAGACCACTCCTGTGTAGTAGTCGATGCCCCTGACCACGCCGAGGTTGAACTCGACTTCTACCCCCCTGCCCTTCATCATGTCGGCGATCGCCTCGAGGGTCGGAGACTCAATCTTGCTCTCGTTCAGCCTAGACAACACCTTCCCCGGAGGACCCCTGATGCTGCCGAATTCGAAAAGCCTGTCTATGTCCTCGGGTCTGAACCCCTTCTCGACGTACTCGTCTCTGAGAGACGGCAATGTTCTCTTCTGGACCTTGTCCAGGGCGCGCATCATCTCGACTGACCTCTCGTTCTCTTTGATGCCGAGGACCTTGTTGACGAAGTGTTGGACCGTGCCCCTGTCTCCAATCTGCACGCTGAAGCTCTTCAGACCTAGTCTCTGAAAGAGACGGTAGCTCGCTTCCACTACTTCCGCATCCGCCTCGAGGGAAGGAGGGCCGAAGATCTCGAGGTCCCACTGCCTGAACCACCGGTACCGGGCGTGCTGGGGTTCGTCGTATCTCCACGCGCCAGCAAGGGAGGCGAGCTTGACTGGCGGCTTGAGGTCGCGTCTTGCGCACACATAACGGGTCATGCCAACCGTAAGGTCAAACCTCAGACCCACGTCGCGCCCTCCCTTGTCTTTGAAGGCGTAGATCTCCTTGTCGACCTCGGCACCGCTCTTGGCCCTTAGGACGGACAGATGCTCCAGCGGTGCCGGTTCCATCATCCTGAAGTTGAAGAGATCTGCTACCTCCTCGAACGCCCGCTGCACACGGGCCTGCAAAGCATACTCATCGGGCTCGATGTCCCTTATGCCGCGGGGTAGAGAGAGGTCCGAGCTACTCAGCCTTCCTCTTCAGAGACGAGAGCTGGGCGAGCATCGCGGTGAGCTGCAGCTCCGGTTGGGACCCCTGGACTAGGCGGAAGTCGTATTCGGCAAGTATCGAGACAGCCCCTGCCGGGTCGTCGACCTTCATCGAATTCAGGGATTCGTTGGCGAAGCGCAAGAAGTCCCTCTCTGGGATGCCGTATACCTTCGTCAGCTCGACCATCTTCGTCCTCGCGGCCTCGAAGTTCCCGTCCAGGGCAAGTTTCATCACCTCACTCACGCGGGTCTTGACGGTCGCCCCAGAAACCGACTTCACAGCCTCGAGGGTTAGCTCAGAGGAGGCCGACGCGGCCTGCATCATATGAATCGCCTGCCGGAGGTCTCCCTGGCTCGCCTCGTAGATCGCGTTGTAGACGCTTTCGGAGGCCACCTTCAGTTTCTCTCCCTTCGCCACCACCTTCAGGTATTCTGTGACTGCGGTTTCGTCAAGCCGGTGGAACCTGAAGATGGCGCACCTGCTCTGCAATGGTTCAATGATGCCTGAAGAGTAGTTGCAGATGAGAATGAAGCGCGTGTAGGCCGAAGCTTCTTCCATTATCCTCCTCAGCGCGGTCTGCCCGTCGTGCGTCATCTCGTCCGCTTCGTCGAGTATCACCAGACGGTACGGGACGCCCGCCCTCCTGTCCGCGAAGCGGGCGAATGTCTTCACTCTCTCTCTGACCACGTCTATCCCCCTTTCGTCGCTCGCATTCAGAGAGAGCAGGTACTCGCTCTTGTGTTCGCCGAGAATCTGCTGGGCGATGATCAGAGCGGTGGTGGTCTTGCCCGAACCGGGTGGACCCGCGAAGAGCAGGTGTGGGAGCTCCTCCTTCTTCATGAGGAGCTGCTTGAGGCGACGCCTGACAGCCTCCTGGTCGACGAGGTCATCGAGTTTCGAAGGCCTGTACTTCTCGACCCACATCAACTGTTCTATTGGCAAGTCAGGGCAACACCATGATTGGTAACGCGGGGTTCAGTTGACCCGATTTGAGTTGCCTCTCCTGCGTATATATCCGTTCTAAGGTCTGAATGGGTTCTGGTAACTCAACTGGTGCTAATCTTCTCCCTGTTAACTCGCTGGTGCTGACGACGCGAGACATAGATTGAGATTAGCGAATAGGCGATGAGAACTATGCCGATGAAAATTAAAGGGTAGTTGAGGGGCCCATTCGGTGACGGTTGAGCGGGGCAAAAGCAAGGACCACCACTCGGACATTTACAGGTCGTCTTCCAGACCCATTGGGCACACGAACCATAGGCGACCATGACGGCCCCTACAATCAGGGCGAACCCCTGCCCAAACGAGAGCGGCACCTTCATTCTCTTTCGCTCCGCTCCAACTGCGTATGTCTGGCGTTCTGGATTAGCGTATTCCATTTGTCGTCTCCCTCGACTTTGATTCCCGCTCGGTGGGCTGGGGTGTCTCCGTTCAGGCCTTCGTGCGGCCTAACGAAGTTATGGTAAATCTGAATCCCCTTCAGGATGGGCGAGTCCATCCACTTCAGTCCGCGCATCACCTTCTCACGGTCTCTGAACTCTCCGTTCATGCGTTCCATCTTGACCCTATGACGTGGGTTAATGAAGAAACGAGCCACTCTGGGAGGCATGGACAACAGTGTACTGTATGTAGGAATCGACCTGCACGAGAGGGAGTCCCAGCTCGCGATATT
>JBEKJM010000054.1:0-9535 GCA_050011215.1 Nitrososphaerales archaeon | reverse complement strand
GGAGCGTCTGCGCAGGAGCAGGGGAGGGTCGCGGAATTCGCGGGTGTGCTGAAGAGGGCGAAGTCGCTCTTCATCACGGGCTCTGGGACCAGCTACCATGTTGGGCTGCTCATGAAGTACAGGCTCAACCAGGAGGCTGGAATAAGATGTGATGCGGTGGTCTCGGGCGAACTGAAGGAGCACGCAGGGTTCCTACGCAAGGGGTCGGTTGTGGTCGTGCTCTCCCAGAGTGGGGAGACCGCGGACGTGCTCGAAGCCGTCAGGAATGCCAAACGGCGGGGGGCGCGGGTTCTTTCGATTGTCAACGCTGCCGGGTCTACGCTAGCGAGGGAGAGCGACCACGTCCTGCTGCTCAACTGTGGGCCCGAAGTCGGAGTCGCCGCGACTAAGAGCTTCACAGCGCAGGCGGTGGTAGCTAACATGGTGGTGGACGCTGTCCTCGGCAGGAAGAGGACAAACGGGATTCAAGAGCTCTCTGAAGCGATCACCGAGGCTCTGAGGACCGAGAAGCAGGTTAAGGAGATCGTGCGGAAGTACAAGCACAAGTCCGACTTCTACTTCGTGGCGAGGGGATACCACAGCCCTGTCGCGCTCGAGGGTGCGCTCAAGCTGAAGGAGCTCTCGTACGTGCACGCTGAAGGGATGCCTGCGAGCGAGCTAAAGCACGGGACGCTTGCCCTAATCGAAAAGGGAACCCCTGTAGTTGTCATAAACCCCTCGGGGGACACCCACGCCGACTCCCTCTCAAATTCTGAGGAGTTGAAGGCGAGGGGGGCGGATCTGATTGGCATTTCGGACGTCGCGGACGAGGTCTACAGGTACTTCATCCACGTGCCCAAGGTTCAGGCGAAGTTCATGCCCGTGGTCGAGGTGATTCCTCTTCAACTTCTGGCGTACCACTTCGCCGTGGCACGAAAGAACGACCCGGACTACCCGCGTAACCTGGCGAAGTCAGTAACGGTCAAGTGAGCAAAGCCATTAAGCGGTTTCCCTGACAGCGTGGTGTGGTATCAAAGAAGGACGTCCTCTCAAGACCTGTGGCCACAATCGAAGTAGGCAAGAAGAGCATCTCCGACTTGCTTGAAGAGATGGCTCAGACCGGTTTCCAGGGAAAGAAACTCGGGGAAGTCGCGGACATATGGACCGAGATGGCCCGGCAGAAGGACCTGACGGTCTTCCTGGGTCTGACTGGGTCTCTCAGCACGACGGGGCAGTGGAAGATAATCAGGTGGCTGATAGAGAAGAGGTATGTCGACGTCCTCGTCAGCACGGGCGCCAACATCTCTGAGGACATACTCGAAGCGCTTGGCTACCACTACTACCAAGGGACGTGGCTCGCTGATGACGAGGAGCTCCTGAAGCTCAAGATTGACAGGTTTTACGACGTGTACGCCGACGAACTACAGTACAGGAAACTCGAGAACACCATCTACAAGTTCGCGAGCACACTCGACGAAGGTACGACTTATTCGACCAGGGAGTTTCTCCATCAGTTCGGAGAGTACCTCTCGAAGAAGGGCATCGACAGCATCGTCGCCGCCGCCTACGAAGCAAAGGTTCCGGTCTACTCGCCGGGACTCATTGACAGCGGATACGGAGTGGCCCTCAGCCTTCTAAGGAGGCAGAAAGGGAAGTTGATCAGGCTGGACCAGACCAAGGACATGGAGGAGTTGGCACAGATAGCAGAACGGGCCAAGCGGACAGGCGTTGTCTATCTTGGCGGAGGTGTCCCCAAGGACACAATCCAGCTGTCCACGATAATCAAGTCGCTCGCGAAGGGAGGGGAGGAGGAGACCCCGCACGAGTACGCCATTCAGATTACTGCTGACAGCCCTCAGTGGGGAGGCCTGTCCGGGTGCACGCTGGAGGAAGCAATCAGCTGGGGGAAGATCTCATCGCGGGCGAAGAAGGCAACGCTGTACGCCGACATAACCCTCGCTCTTCCTATAATCGCCCATGCTCTCGACGAGAGAGTGGAAAAGAGGAGCTACCCGCCCGACCTCGGCTGGGTCTTCGAGCTCTAGGTCGTATCAGCTCTGCGACCACCCTCGGACATTCAAGGGCCATCTGGGGTGCGGCGCCGAGGTAGGATTCGGCCCCTTTGATGGACGGAGTGAAGCGCCCCTTCTCGAAGATTGACTTCACCTTCTCGTACCCCCGTTCGTCTCCCCTGAGCCTCATTGACACTTGCTCGGCTTCTGCGTAGACCTCCGGGTGATTCGAGAGGTCCCGACCCATCGTCGCTCTTTCGATGTTCATGGAATCTAGCGAGCTCATCAACCTCGAACAAGCCACAAGTGAATGGCCGAGTGCCTGCCCAACCATGCGTCGAATCACGGAGTCCGATAGGTCGCGCTGCATCCTGGTCATTTGGAGCCTATATGCAAGGAGAGGCAGCAGCGAGTTGGAGATCTCAGCCTGCCCTTCCGCGTTCTCGATGTCGACTGGGTTGACTTTCTGGGGCATGGTCGACGAGCTGACCTTCCCGGGACGGGCGAAGTGGACGTAGTCGAGGGTCTGGTAGAGCCAGAGGTCGCGCGAGAGCGAAATCATCAGCTGATTGATGTTCATGACATAGTGGAGTATGTCGGAGAGCCTCTCTCCGGGGACTATCTGGGTCGAATAGGGGGCAGCCTCGACCCCCATTTCAGAGACGAAGTCACCCAGAGTCTTCCTCCAGTCTCTTTGCCCCATCAGCGTGAAGGATGCGTAGGTCCCGACGGCTCCCGAGAATTTCGCCATTGGCTTCATCGATCTTAGAAGAGAAACGCGTTCCGCGATCCTTACCGCAAAGACCGCCATCTCCTTGCCGAAGGTTGTCGGTATTGCGGGCCGGCCGTGTGTGCGAGCCAACATCACCGTCCTGGCTTCCTGTCTGGCGATTGCTGCCAGTTTAGTCGCGAGGCTCGAGTACTTTGGTATCATCACCTTTTCCAGGGCGGAGCGAAGCAGAAGGGCGAAAGCCAGGCTGTTTGTGTCCTCGCTGGTGAGTCCGAGATGGACATACGGTCCGAGCTCGCCGGCACCCGCGAGCTTGAGGGAGTCCCGGAGGAAGACCTCGACGGCCTTCACGTCGTGGCCCAGCCTCGCTTCCAGCGCCTTTACCTTCTCCATCGAAAGTGTAAGCTTGGGGACCCTTCTGTTCGGCGCGACACCCAGCTTCACGAGCAACGAGAGGTACGCCAGCTCGACGCGAACGCGCTCCTCCGCGAGCGCCCGCTCCGTCATGTACTTGGCTAGAGGTTCTGCTTCTTCCCTGTACCGGCCGTCTATGGGAGAGATGGAATCATAGTTCAATTGTCCTCGACCTCTCCTCGCCGTGCGAGACTAGGCTCACGCGAACCCCCAGCGCGACCTCAAGGTATTCGACGAGCTTCCTTGCCTGCGCCGGCAGTTCCGTGTCGTACTTTGCCCCTTGCATGGAGAACGGAGACTCGTAGACAGGGTCGACTTCATGCAAATGCCCGAGCGAACGTTGGAAATCACCAGTTTCGGAGCCCATGTGGCGGTATGAGACGCACGCCCGGAACTCCTTCACCTCTGAAAGAACGTCGAGCTTGGAGACCGCGATGTTCTTCACGCCGTTGAGCTTTATTGCGTACCTTAGGGCGACTAGGTCGAGCCAGCCGACCCTTCTGGGCCTCCCTGTCGTCGCGCCGTACTCGTTACCCACTGACCTGATCTTGTCAGAAGTGGGATCTTTGATCTCCGTGGGGAAAGGCCCGCTCCCGACCCTGGTGGTGTAGCACTTCATTACGCCGAGGGGCTCCCCAGCCTCGGATGGGGGTATGCCCAAGCCAGCAGGGATGTAACTGGCGACGGTGTGCGAGCTGGTCACGAACGGGTAGGAGCCGTGCAGAATGTCCAGCAAGGTGCCCTGAGAAGCCTCGAAGAGGACTGAACCGCCCTTTTGCCCGATATCGACAACACGCGAACCGACGTCCCCAACCAGACCTGCCACGACTCGCTTTGATTCTTCGATCCAAGCATGAAACCCGGCGGGGTCGACGCCCAGCCGAGAGTAGAGCTGGGACAGTGCCTCGGGGTCAGGGTCGTTCAGAAGGTCCGATGCACGCAGGGCGAGGCGCAGGGCCCTCATGGCATAGGCCGGGCCGATTCCTCGCCGCGTCGTCCCTATTGCCGAGCTGCCTCTCATCTGTTCGAGGACAGCGTCTAGCTCCTTGTCGAAGGGTGAGACCAGGGAGCATCTGCCATCAATCAGCAGCTTCGCTCTGATTCTGTCCGGCAGGAGAGAGAGCTCATCGCGGAGGACGACGGGGTCCAAGGCGACTCCTGCCCCTATCAGAAGCTCCTTCCCCTTCAGCGCTCCCGACGGGACAAGGTGGAAGGTGTGCTTCTTCTCGCCGATTACGACCGTGTGGCCAGCGTTGCTTCCTCCGTTGAACCTGGCGACCGCGTCAAACTGACCTGCAAGATAGTCTACGAGCTTGCCCTTTCCTTCGTCCCCCCATTGCAGGCCAACCACCGACAGGTTCCCCACATCAGACCACCTTCTGTATGTCATGTGGGAGACTCTCCTTGTGGCCAGCTGAGGTGATCCGAAGGAACTCGGCTCTCCTCTGAAGTTCTAGGATACTGTGGGCGCCAGAGTAGCTCATTCCCGAACGGAGTCCGCCGACCAGTTCCTTGACCACCTCCTCAACTCTCCCCCGGTACGGGATCAACCCTTCCACTCCCTCGGGTACACTCTCCTGGATCACCTCCTCTATGACCTCAGACTCCTTTGTGTCGCCTACTCCGCCTTCCCTGATTCTCCTGTCGACCGTCGCAGCGAGGGAGGCCATGCCTCTAGTGAACTTGTAGCGCACGCCCTCACGCAGAATCGTAGGTCCAGGACTCTCCTCGGTCCCGGCGAATAGGCTGCCGATCATCACCGTGGAGGCACCAGCTGCGAGCGCCTTCGTGACATCGCCTGGGTTCCGGATCCCGCCGTCCCCGATAATGGGTACGTCGTATTCCCGGGCCACGCGAGCGGCGTCCATGATGGCAGTCAGCTGCGGGACCCCAGAACCTGTGACGACACGTGTGACGCATACGCTCCCGGAGCCCACGCCCACCTTCACCGCGTCGGCTCCCGCCTTGATCAGGTCGACCGCACCCTTCGAAGTGGCGACGTTTCCAGCGACGACCTCAGCCCCGCCAAAATCCTTCTTGATCCTCTTCAGCGTCTCGATTGCATAAGTCGAATGGCCGTGCGCGATATCGACCACCAGGCAATCCGCTCCGACTTCAAGCAGCCTCTCCGCCCGCTTCAGATAGTCGCCCTTCACTCCGACCGCGGCGGCGACCCTGAGACGCCCCTTCGAATCCTTTGTCGCCGAAGGAAACTGTCTCCGCTTCATTATGTCCTTCGAAGTAATGAGGCCTGCGAGCCTTCCACCCTTGTCGAGCAGTGGGAGTTTCTCGACCTTGTGCAGGCGCAGGGCCTTCTCCGCCTCGTCGAGTGAGACCCCTTTGGCTGCGGTGATGAGGTCCTTCCTAGCCGTCATGACATCGCTAAGCTTTCGGCTGAGGTTATTCTCGAGGAGGATGTCCCTCCTGGTGACCAGGCCCAGGACCTTCCGGTTCGCGTCCACTATGACGATCCCTCCTATCGCGTGCTCTCCTATGGCCTCCCAGGCGTCCCTCACGGTCCTGTCTGGGGTGAGAGTGATCGGGTCCTCGATGACCACGCTTTCGGACCGCTTGACCCTAGCCACCTCCGCCACCTGCACCTCCAGCGGAAGGAATCTGTGTATGACGCCAATCCCCCCGAGACGGGCCATCGCTATGGCCATGGTCGACTCCGTCACGGTATCCATGTTGGCGCTGACGATCGGGATGCTCAGAGGAATTCCGCGGGAGAACTTCGATTTCGTGTTTGCGTCCTTCCGTGACGTCACATCAGAATACTTGGGAACGAGAAGGACGTCGTCGAAAGTGAGGCCCAACCTCAGCTCGGAGCCGGAATCCTTCACTTGACTTCGCAACGTTCGTTGGCTTTATAGTGTTTTTGGAGGGCTGGTTGGGACAATCATCGGGCAGGTCACAAACAGCAAAACAGGATTCGTACCGATGGTCACGGGCGCCGGGGGTGGGATTTGAACCCACAACCCGCTTTCGCGAGACAGGCTCGCCGGCAGAGGTGGTTCCAGGCTTACGCCGACCGCAGACTGCGCCCTACCAGGTTAGGCGACCCCGGCACATGTGCCCTATCGCTTGAATTGGGGCTTCCCAAAGACTCGAGAAAGGGCACGGCATTCGGAACTTTGAGAACTTCCTTAAGGTTAGCGGTTGGAACAGCGGGCTTCGAAGCGTCCAGAATCTCCTCGAATGTCTCGCAAGGAAGGCTCGGAGCGAATCGAGCAGAGGCCGCTATCCTGAGGGTGTGCACTACCGGTGCTTCGAATGCGGAAAGACCTGCAGGACAGGGCCACGATCGCAGGGGCAAAGAGCGTGGACACGACATGGGTGCAGCGAACTGCGGTTGCGGTTCTGCCTTCTTACGAGGAACTACGGCTGCGTGTTTCTGCAGTGGACACAGGCAGTTCCCTCAGTGTGTCCTCGAGAACTCGAGTATCCGTTCCGCGCGGGCTAAGTTGGTAGGTCGGTATCTTTGACTTGACGGAGGGAACGTAACTTCTTGCTTGCTCGATTATTTCCATCACTCTCCCTGCAGCCTCGAACGAGACCACCGGCCCCCTCTCCCACTCGATCCTCTTACTCCTCAGGAGGCACTGGTAGAAGACGGAGGTGAAGTCTTTCAGGTCCTTGACAGCCTCCCTTCCTGTCTTGAATCTCAGCTTGACGCGTAACCTTTCGAAGTCAAACTCCGCAGTGGCACCGTTCGTCCCCTCAAGGACTGCGACCCGAATGTTCCCATAAGCTCGCAGGCCTCGGACCCCCCCAATGCCCTTTCCTACGTATATTGTGCCTGTCGACGCCCGATCGCTGAACCGTGTTTTGAATCTGACCTTGACTTCGGCGAATGTCTCCTTCGATATCAAGGTCCTCCGTCCCAGGTCTCCGTCGACCCCGGTGTATTGTCCAGCCTTTGCAGAGACAACATTCACTGTCTGAAGGTCAGCAAAGCGATCGAGGAAGTCCAGTGGATAGGGCATCAGATCCAGCATGAGACCTTGCCTAAGCGCCGCCACGCGATTTTCAATTTCGATCGGGCCCTGCCTAGCAACTTCAGAAGGAGATTTGCCCAGAAGGAATTCAGGGTCGTTCCAGCTGTGGTCCTCTAGGAAGTAGTACGTAAGATTCTGAAGCCAGTGTTTGTTGTCGGCTATTTCGAACATCCGGTGGAAGACTCTGTAGTCGCTTTCTGTCTTGAACCAGCGAGCCCTATAGTGGTCAAACACGCCCAGCTGGTCGCCGCGTTCTTGACTGAGTCTCAACAGCTTTCTTGCTTGAGTGACGTTCGCCTCTAGAGGCTTCTCGACTAAGACCACGGGCCTATTGGATCGCTGTATCCAGTGACTAGCGACTTCGAAGTGGGTCGAGTCGGGGGTGCAGACCAGGACCAGGTCTGCGGGAGGAATGTGAGAGCGAGAGGTCCCGGCTACATCTATTATTCTGGCCCAAGACAGTCGAGATCTTATCTCGTTCATCTTCTGGGCAAGGCTCTGCTCGTCCATGTCGTAGGTGCTTAGATACGTGAAAACAGTGTCCAACCCGTGAGTTTGCTTCAGGCGTTTCAATCTCCTTCCGTAGAGTCTCTGAACGACGTCCCCACAGCCCTCGACTACAACCCTCTTGACTTGACTGATTCCTGGGCGCCGCTTTGTCATTCGATCAAGTCTGAGGGCCTTACTGTTCCGACCTCTGTGTCCCTTCACTGAGCTTCTCGCGCGATCGAACGCTGTGGCACCAACAATCGCATTCAACCCATGTGCAAGAGTCATGGCGACCTACCGAGACTTGGCACATCGGACTTAGTACCAATCCTAAACCCCACTCTTGAAGAATCTTGACATATTTAACCTCCGATGAGACAAAGACGATGACAGATTGGTGTTCCGCCGTGTCGCTGAAGCGGTCTGTAGTGACATTGTTAGGCGAGCAACAGTTTTAGATTCATGACTGACCGCCAACCTAAGGGTGTCGTTGGTAGCATCAGATTCAAAGGAGCCCCTTTCAAGACTTGACCAAATAACGATGAGATACGAGTTGTTCAAGAACCTTGATTGAATTAGACCGAGGACACTTCAGGCTCGTAGCCTGGATAGCAACCACCTTTCTTCTCATGTTCACTATCTATTCGAATCAGGTAACCACGCTGACATCGGGGCTCGGTGACTTACTCTCATCGACCCTGGGGACTTTACTTCCTGCGATCCCCTTTCTTGCCCTCCTTCTCGTCCTCACTGCGCTTAGGTGGGATGACTTCCACGCAGTCCTACTGACCGAACGAGGCCTGACATCGAGGCTCGGCATTAGGCTTGCAGGAGTGCTGTTGATCCTTCTTCCGGTAACCCTCTGGGCTCTGTTCTTCGGCTCGGGCGGGCCGTCAACGTATCTCGCGATGGAGCTGTCTGCGTCCTCCTTGGTGTTGGTTGCCTACGGTACGCTTCTAGTCATAAATCCAACGATGTGGAGGATAATGCTCCCCTATGCATCTTTGTACGCTGTGGGGCTGCTCGCGCCGCTCGTCATGTTGGATTTGTTCGGAGATCCGCTGGCGGTATTCTGCAGCTACATCGCTGCCCAGATCGCCAACGCTCTTGGGATTCACGTAGTGTGGCAGGGCGTGTCGTTCGGGTTCGTTTCATTGACGGGAGAATCCATAGATGCCGTGGTGGAACCTGCGTGCTCTGCAGCCTACTCAATCAGCATCTACCTGGGTCTGCTGGGCTTGATGTATCTGGACATGAGAAGGAGCCCAACTGCAACAGCGAAGTATGCGGTTGCGGGCGTGATTCTGCTTCCGTTGCTTAACGCAGCGAGAATCGCGCTCACAATCTTGTTTGGTTACCTGTACGGCTCAACGGTTTTCTGGTGGATCCATGACTGGCTTGGTTACGCTATCTTCCTCATCTTCTACATCGCGGTCTTGATAGCATACTCTAGAACGGGCAAGCCCGTGATTGCCCGTAACACGGTTTCGCCTTCAGAACAAAGCTCTCCATCTTCGTTGAACCAGCCTCGCAATCCATGAGAGGGCAAGGATCTTTGGCTCAACCTTGTCGATAGAGCTCTACCCCAGCGAGGTGACCTGCCTGGATTCGCATGATCCTAAGGGTTGTCAGTGTTCCACGCTTCGATCTACCTAAGGTCGCTTGAGGCTACCTGGACATGGACCCAGACAGTATCGGGCTCGACGGGATTTGAACGCAGACTCTGATTACGGATAGTCTGGACACACATCTCGACGGTCCCACTGTGACCTCGGGGTGCCGGGTACAGCCTCGGACCACGCCTAAACTCGAAAGGTGGGATGCTCGCATAGGTTTAGGAGAAGAAAAGCCACGGCCAAGCTCATGTACGCAGCATTGGATCTGCATGAACGGTCGATACAGTGCGTCCTGAA
>JBEKJM010000053.1:0-9729 GCA_050011215.1 Nitrososphaerales archaeon | reverse complement strand
CGAGCTTCCTGTAGGCCTCCAGCTTCGCTTCCGCACCTTCAGGGAAGTGGTGCACTATCGAATCCTCGATCCCCGAAGTCTCCCTGTAGGTCAGGCAGATCACGGGCAGCCCGGTCTTCCGCGATAGCCCATCGATGTCGACGATGTTGTAAAGGCTCAGAATCGCCCCAGACACCATCAAGACGTTGACATCGTTGCGCTTCAGCCTGCGGTAGAGTGCCGCAATCGATGCGGACGCGTCGTCTCCACCGACTGAAGTCGTTCCAACAGCCAGGCCGTCGACAACGCGGTCGCTTCTCATGACGACCCCAGCCAGGGTCGAGATCTTCTGTCCCTGTCTGAAGCTCTCTGCGACTCCCAAAGCCCGGATCCCGGGCTTGTTCAGGTGCAGGCGCAAGCGAAGTCGATGTTCTGAGGTTGCTCCCATCCTTTTAACCTGTGCAGTGGCCAGCTTCAGCATGGCCAAGATGTACAGTCTCAAACCAGGGACTGGCCTCACTGATGGGTTGCTCGCCATAGCGAAGAGGGAGAGGATCAGAACGGCCAAGGTTGATGCGATCGGGGGAGTCAACAAACTGCGGCTCGCCTACTTCAACAGCAGGGCGAGGAGGTATGAGGAGCACGAGTACGACGAGTTCTTCGAGGCTACAGGCCTGATGGGCAACATCACACTCAAGGATGGAAAGCCGTTCCTTCATCTTCACGGAACGTTCGGCAGGAGGGACATGAGCGTAATCGGCGGACACGTAATCTCGGCGACGGTATTTCCGCTGCTCGAGGCTGTAATCACACCCACGGCCAACAGGGCCCTCCGTCGGTTCGACGAGAAGGTGGGGTTGAACGCGATCTACAAGATTCTGCAGCGGACGGGTGGGTGAGGCTCAGACTAATGCCTTCATTTCATGTTGACCATCTTACGTAACTCTGATTCTTCACAGCCTCAGGTCGAATTCAAAGAGGCAGGATTTAAGAGAAGCGCTGCTCTCCTGCGCTAGTCTAAGAAACAACGGGCGCACTGGCGGAGAATTCAATCGTACAGATGGCATGCCGCGTAGTGCCCTGGCTCGCGCTCGATCAGCTCAGGGACATCGACTCGGCACCTATCAAGGACATATGGACACCGTGGATGAAACCGGCACCCAGCAGGTGGGTTGAGTGCGCTGGGTATTTCGCCTGCCGGGACCTTCTTTTCGGTCCTCGCCCGCGGATTTGGCACCGGGACGGCGGCCATCAATGCCTTGGTGTATGGGTGGAGTGCGTTGGAGAAGATCTGCTCGTTGCTCCCGGTCTCGGCTATCTTCCCCAAGTACATCACTGAAATCCGGTTGCACATGTATTTTGCCACTGCGAGGTCGTGAGTGATCAACAGCACGGTCAGGTTGAGCTCCTTCTGCATCTGGAGCAGCATGTCCATTATCTGGGCCCTGACTGAAACGTCGACCATGGCCACGGGCTCGTCCGCCACAACGTAGTCTGGTTTGACCACAAGTGCCCTAGCAATTACGACCCTCTGCCGCTGCCCTCCGCTTAGTTCCTGCGGATACCTGTCGTAGAAGGTTTCAGGCGGCGAGAGCCCCACTTTTTCAAGCATGGCGTTGACAGTCTGCTTCATCTCATCCCGTGGTGCTCTGTCAAGATACCTCAGCGGCTCGGTGACTGCGTCCCCGACTGTCATCTTCGGGTTGAGCGATGACATTGGGTCCTGGTAGATGAGCTGGACCCGTTTTCTGAACTTCCTGAGCTGGTCCTTCTTTATCGAAAAGAGGCCGACGCCGTCAACCAAAACTAGACCTTCAGTGGGCTGAGCCAGCGCAACTGTAAGCCTCCCAATCGTCGTCTTGCCGCTGCCAGACTCCCCGACCAGCCCATAGATGTCTCCCCTCTCGAGGGTCAGGTCGACGCCGTCGACTGCCTTCACATATTCGGCACTCTTCGAGAGGAGTTGAGCGATAAAGCTCTTCTGCACCGGGAAGTACTTCTTCAGATTCTTGACTTCAACGAAGCCCAATTTCATCGCTTCCTGTTCAGCAAGTGGCACGCGGCCATGGCTTCCTCTCCAGTCGAAAGCAGCTTGGGCTCTTCATCATAGCACATGGCGAAGACGTATGGACAGCGTGGGTGGAAAGGGCACCCCTTAGGAGGGTTTGTAAGGTCAGGGGGAGAGCCCGGAATCACCTTCAGCACCCGTCTCCCTGCTTCTACGGTGGGAATAGACTGCAGCAGCGCCTGCGTGTAGGGGTGCTTGGGCTCCTCGAATATCTTCAATGTGGGAGCTACCTCGGCGATCTTCCCAGAGTACATTACTGCTACCCTGTCAGCCATCTGGGCGACGATTCCCATGTTGTGGGTGATGAGGATCAGAGAGAGCGAGTACTTTTCCTTCAGGTCCTTGAGCAGCTGCAGTATCTGTGCCTCGACTATCACGTCGAGGGCCGTCGTCGGCTCGTCTGCGATGATCAAATGAGGTTTCAGAGCCAAGGCCAGGCCGATCATCACCCGCTGCCTCATTCCGCCGCTGAACTGGTGAGGATAATCGTTGATCCTCGAGGGCGAGATGCCCAGGTCACGCATTGTGGCCTCAGTGCGCTTAATTGCCTCTTTCTCGTTCACGGAAGGCTCATGGGTCCTGATGTATTCGACGAAGTGGCTCCCTATCTTCTTGACGGGGTTGAGTGAAGTCATGGGGTCCTGGAAGATCATCGCAATCCTGCTACCACGGATCTTTCTCATCTCGCCTTCTCTGAGGGAAGAGATTTCTCTCCCTTCGAAGGAAATCTTACCCGACCAGCGAGCCGGTGGGCTCCGCAGGAGCCCCATCACCGCGAAGCCCAGTGTCGACTTGCCTGAGCCAGACTCGCCCACTATGCCGAGAGTCTCCCCCTTCTTCAGTTCCAGGGAAACCCCCTGGACAGCTTTGGCTATCCCCCTGTCAGACGTATACTCGACGTAAAGAGCCTCCATCTGTAGTATCGAGCCTGTCGTAAGAGTCTTGGACGCCATCTTACCTCAGCTTGGGATTGGTCCTTTCAGCATAGCCTTCACTTATCAATGAGAACCCGAGGGTTGTGACCAGGATCATCAGACCTGAAAAGGCTATGACCCACCAGGCGCCGGAGAGGATCGCCTCCCTGCCGTAGTAGAGGTCGACACCCCAGTCAGGCCTCGTGAGGTTCCCGACACCTATGAAGTCCAGGCCCGCTGTGATCAAGATGGCGTCTGCGAAGTTGATCGTGGCCACCGTGACAACGGAAGGAATGATGTTTGGCCATATGTACTTACGGATGATTGCCAAACGCCCAGCTCCCGCAGACTTGGCAGCATCGACGTAGGGGAGTTCCTTGACTGTCAGAGTCTGACTCCTCACCACTCTGAAGTAGCTGGGCACGTAGACGACCGCGATGGCCAGCGCGTAGATGAAGACGCTTGACCCGAAGACGATCACAATGATCAGAGCAAAGACGAGGCTTGGAAAGGCGTAGATGCTATCAAGAATGAGCGTGACGACCCTGTCAACCATTCCCCCCCTGTAGGCCGAAAGCAGCCCGAGCGGAATGCCCACCGCCATGCAGAGAATGACTGCCAAGGCCGCTACGATGAGAAGGAAGCGACCTCCCCACACGACCCTTGCCAGCATGTCTCTGGCGCCGATGTCAGTTCCAAGTGGGTGCCGAGGAGACGGCGGGGAGTCAACCTGCGATCCGAGGAAAGTGGGGTCCTGTGTTCCTAGGAAGGGCGCAAGGACACTCATCGCAACGATGAAGACTACCATGACGAGGCCAGCAAGCATGAATCCTCTGCCTGAGCCCTTGCCCACAAAAGGTGCGAGCAACCTTCCGGCAAAGCCGAAGCGGTTACTCCTCTTCAGAGTCTCACCCTCGGGTCCAGGTAAGCATAGAGAATGTCGATGAAGAGCGCGACGGTGGCGATGAGGATCGCAATGAAGACGACAGCTCCCTGGATGGCAGTGTAGTCTAGGAAGTTGACCCTGTCGACAAGGAATCGGCCGATGCCGTCGATGTTGAACTCGGTTTCGGTCAGAACAGCACCGCTAAGCAGAAGGGCGAACTGTAGTCCCATTACGGTCACGACCGGGAGAAGGGCGTTCCTCAGAGCATAGCCATAGACGACGGTCCGGTCCTTGAGCCCCCTCGCGCGGGCGGCCGTCACATAGTCTGCCCGCAGCGTCTCTAGCATGTTGGTCCTGGTTATCCTGATGAAGACGCCCGATATGACGAGGCCCAATGTGAGGGCAGGAAGGATGAGATGCCTGACCGAATCAACGAGGTCGGGCAGGTTCCCGGCCAGGATGCTGTCGACTGTGTAGAGCCCAGTCTGTATGTGTACAGATCCAATCGTCAGACCCTGAGGGACTTGACATCCCGCACACAGCCGCCCCCCTGTAGGGAGCCAATTCAGATACACGCCGAATATCAACTGGAAGATGAGGCCTAGGAAGAAAACAGGCCAGGAGTAGAGGAGTATCCCTATCACCTTGACCGCCCCGTCTGTCACTGAACCACGCCTCGTGGCGCCAAGGGAACCGAGTAGAATCCCCACTATGACAGCAACCATGAAGGAGTAGAGGACCAGCTCCAACGTTGCGGGGAACCTCGAGAGAATCTGGGCGGACACCGGCTGGAAGTCGACCATCGAAAGGCCAAGGTTACCCCTGAAGAGTCCCAAGAAATAGTCCACGAACTGCACATAGAGAGGCTTGTTGAGCCCGAGCGAACTTTCGCATGTGGCCAGAAGCTGCGGATTCACATTGTGCTCGAACTTCAGAAGGCAAGGGTTGCCGGGGAGGACGCGAATCAGAAGGAAAACGACGCTAAGAAGAATAAGGACCAGTGGGATTGTAAGCAGGACCCTGATGATTACGTAGTCCCTGAGTCCCAAACAAAAAAGAGAGGAAGCCTGGGTGGTATAAAGCCTACCCAGGCTCAGCCGTGTTAGGTAGTCTCTTGAAGCAACCAGTATCTGAAGTTAGTTGTGACGTCCAGGACGATGCCCGACACCTTCGGGCTGCTCACTGCGATTGAGGTCCCCTGGAACAGAGGTACGACTGGAGCCGCCTGAGCGACTATGTTCTGGAGCTGGGTGTACATTGTTGTGAGCTGAGTCGAGCTCGACGTGCCCGATATCTGTGTCAGCAAGTCTGAGGCTGTTGAGTTGGTCCAGTGAGTGTACAGGAATCCCACGCCGTTAGCTGGGAAGAACGGGAAGGAGTAGTCGTAGGGGTCCAGGTAGTCCGGGTACCATCCGTAGATGTACGCTTGGAGTTGGCCGTTGGCAGTGCTGGACTTGTAGCTGGACCAGGGTTGGTTAAGCAAGTTCACGGTTACCATTCCTGTCGCTTCGAGGGACTGTTTGAGCGCCGACGAAATGAGATCAGTCGACGTGTAGTGCCCCGTGGGGTAGGTGAGGTTGACGATCAGCTTGTTAGTTGTGCTGTACCCTGCCTGCGTCAGCAGGCTCTTGGCCTTCGCCGTGTTGGCATTGCCATAGTCTGTTTGGAATGCGTCTGTGTGGTATATCATGCCGTTTGGAATCATGCTGTAGAGGGGCTCGGCCTGACCGAGGAAGACCGTGTTGTCTATTAGTGTCCTGTTGACCGCAGCAGCTACTGCCTCTCTGACGAGTTGGTGCTGGAATGCTGGGACATTCTCGTTGAAGACCAGATACTGGATGAAAGTCCCGGGACCCGTCCAGACCTTCAGTGCGCTGTTCGTTTCGTCGGACTGAACGTCTGTGGCTGCCAGTTGTCTGTAGGCGATGTCTACTGCGCCGGTCTTCACTGCGAGAGCGAGCGAGGCCGAGTCAGAGTAGAACGAGATGACTATGTTCGGTGTCTTTGGATATCCTCCGGAAGCGTTCCAGTAGTTCGGGTTGGCCGTGAGGTCGATTTCGACGTCCTTGCCCGCGGACCTCTGCCAGGCTGACAGGATGTATGGCCCGAGCTGGTTCGGATTCTCAGTGGCTACGTTGCCGGTGTAGTTGATGACACCTTCGTTGGTACCTGGGTGTGGGTGGGCCGGCATGGGCGCGAGCTTGGGCTCGACCGGATACATCGTAGCGAAGGCCATCATGCCGAGGAATGATGTGAAGGGCTGATTCAGCTTGAACTGGATCAAGTATGGTCCGAGCACCTTCGTGCTGTTGATGACACCGCAGCACTGCGCACCGGTGCCCCCGATTCCTGCGCCGACGAACGGGCCGGCAGCCTCTTGGATGGCGAACTGCCTGTCGACCGAGTACTTGACCGCGGTCGCGTTAAACGCAGTCCCGTCTGCGAACTTCACGCCTTGTCTGAGCGTAAAGTTCCAAGTAGCTCCATCAGGAGAGACGGACCATGAGGTGGCCAGAGCTGGAACGTATTGAGAAGTCCCGGGCCTGTAGTCCACGAGTCCGTCGCCGAGGTTCTGGATCATGCTGATGCCGAAGTAGTCGTAGGCATCGGCCGGATCGAGTGTCGTCTGAACTGTGTCAGTAGTTCCGACTATGATCTTGTTCTTGTAAGTAGGTGAAGTCGAGCTCGAGTGAGATGAAGTGGTGGACGAGGTCGTAGACGGACCGCCCACCGCGTAGTAAGCTGCCACTGCTGCAACGACTAGAACTATGATGATGACAACGACGATGGCGGTTGTACTGATTGCTTTTCTTTTATAAGAAGAAATATTCATTTTCGAGCGCCCTGAAGCACAGGGCGCTGATAAAAGGGTTCGTGACCTCCCAAATCACCGATTGGGAGAGCGTCTGAATGCAGCCGCACGCCTGATCTTGAGCATGATGGTCTCCGCTAGAGGGAGTTCAGCGCGAGGCCAGAGGCAGGTCGAGCACGGTCAGAAGCCCCGGCATCGCCTTCCCCACCCTCTCGAGAGCATGAACGACTAGGGCGACCGTGGCAGAGTCACCGAAGACCCCCTTCTCGAACCTGAGCTTGATGTCCGGATCGCCCTTCACTTCGACTACGTCGAAGTCGGCAGACGTCATCGACATCTCCAGGTCCAACCTGACGTGACAGGAGCCGGCCATCCCCTCAGCGAACTGCCTCACGCCCATGACATAGTCCTCCGACCCCAGGATAGGGAAGACGCCGTGCTTCAGCCCTTCAAGCTTCACGCCCAAGGACAGCGCAATCAGGTGCGCCGATTCTGTGAGACCGATGTGCCCGAGCCTCCCGTCCTGTACCTCCTTCTCGAACTTCGCCCTTGTCAGCCCGACTCCGGTTTTCGCCTGGAGCTGGCGCCGGCGCCTGCTGACGTCGACCGACCGAACAACGTGGATGCTGTTCGGATTCTTGCTTGCGGAAGCAACTACGGCCGGCACCCAGTCCATGACGAAGCCGGGATTCACACCCACACCTACGATCGTCACCCGCTTCTCCTTGGCCAGGTCGTCGAGGGTCCTTGCCGTCTCCTCGCTCGCGAACTTAGGGTACGCCATCTCCTCAGACGTGGTCACCACGTCGAGGCCGGCCGAAGCTGCATAGACCAAATCCTCCATTATGTCCGCGATTCTAGATTTCGTAGAGAATATCGCTGCATCGGCCTCCGCAATCTGTAGGTCACTAAGCGACGCTGAGACCCTTACTCCCAGAGGCAGGCCCGTCAATTCTGCGACCGTCCTACCGACCTTGCTGGGATCGCTGTCGACGACTCCCACTATCTGGTGCGACCTATCAAGCAGATACTTCAGAATCTCAGTGCCGATGGCGCCCATCCCGCAGAGGACAACCTTGACCACGACCGAGCCGACGCCTTCGCGGTCTTATTAACAGATGCTCGAAGGGCGGCCGCGTTTGTACGTCCCCGACTATCCGCACAGAGTTTGATGAATGGCGATGCCGTCAGAGGCGCGGCGCCGCGAATGGACCTCGGGAGACAGAGACAGAGCAGGACTGCCTGTGACGACAGAAAGACTGGGTCTCCTACTTTGCAATCTTCATGAATTGGAGGCCGAGCGTAAGGCCACGGTCAGTTGCCCGATAATACCTCTCTCTAGAGGAGGTTGAAATCGGTTCCACGAGTCCTTGGGCGCAAAGCTCCGCGAGGGCGCGGCTAACGTGGCTTACATGCTTCCTCTCGATCAGGGCTAGTTCCGTCGGCGTCATCGGCCCTCTTGACAGATGAACGAGTACCTTACTGCGGACCTCACTCTTGGAGACGAAAGCGGTTAGTCGCCCGGACCCAATCAGCGACATACGCGACCAAAAAACCCCGACTTTGACTATATTAACGTTACCAAACGACGTAGCTTGTAGCTTAGTTCTACGCTGCGGAGACGCTCCGCTCGTTCACTTGTGGCTTTCCCCTAGGGACGTATCGACAGGAACCTGTTGTAGAGCACGACCTTCAGGGAGGCCTCGGCCTTCTGATTGAGGAACTTCCTCGACCGCAGTGTGTCTCCCAGCACCCTCTTGAATGACGAGAAGACGATCTCTACCAGCCATCTCTTCCCGTAGTCAAATCCGACCTTCATGAACGCGGGGAACGAGATATGTGAGTTGGGGAACTCCTACGGTCTGCCGAGCTTGTGAACCTACCCACGGCTAAAGCCTGTGGGCTTCTTGCTTCATCGGCCAAACTTGCTTATCCTCCTTCGCTGGACAAGTAGAGGCGCGGCCTCCACACGGGCCCGTTCCAGACCCGCCTGCAAGATGTTCCTTGCAGCGTTTACGTCCCTGTCGATGACCAATCCACAGTTAGGGCATTCATGCGTCCTGACCGAGAGGTCTTTCAGAACTACCATCTCACATCCTGAGCATTTCTGCGATGTCCCACTTGGGTTGACGAGTAGGGCTCGTCCACCACGCCTTTCTGCCTTGTAGGCAGTTAGTCGGCGCAGTTGGCCCCAAGAGGCATCCATTATTGCCGATGCGAGATTATGATTCTTCACCATATTTCCAATTCTGAGGTCTTCGAAGACTATCAAGTTGTTCTTTTCCGAGAGTTCATACGAGAGCTTGTGCGCAAAGTCGTCCCTCTGCCTCCTCACCTTCCTCCATGCCTTTGCCAGAGAGAGTTTCGCCTTCTCCCTGTTGGCAGAACCCCTCCTCTTACGAGAGAGCCGTCTTTGGAGCGACTTGATTCGTTCCACGGAGCCGTCCAAGAAGTGCGGGTTCTCGATTATGGTGCCGTCGCTGAGCGCCACGATGTTCGAGACGCCTGCATCCACCCCGACCTGTCCCTGAGCAGCCTTCCTTTCGACTGGCACCTCTTCCACGGCGAAGGCCACGAACCACTGGTCGATGTCCCTGATTACGGCAACCCTCTTCACCGCCCCAGCGATTCGGCGGTGAAACCTTACCCTCACGTCTCCAATCATGCTCAACTTCACGGAGCCATTACCGACGCGGAAGCCCGTATAGTCGAATGTGAAGGAGTTGTATCTGTCTCTCCTCCTGAACTTTGGATATCTGCTCAGTCCACTGAAGAACGCCTGATGCGCCTTGTCCAGTCGGGTAGCAACGTCCTGAAGCACATGCGATTGGATGGCCCTTAGGAACTTGTCCTCCCTGCGGACTTGTGTGAGCTGCCTCTCCTGCGCGAACAATCCAGCGTGATTCCGAATCCTGCTGTCGAGCATATCGTTGTAGAGACGACGGCACGTCTCTATCGTCTCTTCCATCTTCTGTGATTGGAGGGGAGTCGGGTAGATTCTGAACTTGTAGGTTATCAAATGCCCCTCTGCTCCTCCACATACTTCTTGATAGTCTCGGAGGAGACATGC
>JBEKJM010000052.1:0-9762 GCA_050011215.1 Nitrososphaerales archaeon | reverse complement strand
GGAGGCGGCCGGGGGTTCTGCCCTCTCGGTGGACCAATTCCTCAAGAAGTACCCGAAGGGTAGCGGTGTAAGGCTTGTCCAGTGAAGGAACTGTCTACGTGGACGCGACGAACCAAATCGCCGGGAGGCTCTCGTCGAGAGTCGCCAAGCTCCTGATTTCAGGGAGGAGGGTCGTAGTGGTCAATGCAGAGAAGTCTCTGATATCAGGCTCTAGAACATCCGTGGTAAGGCAATGGCAGGAGAGGCTCGAGATCGCGAGCCACGTCAACCCCATCTACGGCCCAATCCATCCCCGCAGGCCAGACAACATCCTGAAGAGAATGATCAGGGGAATGGTCCCCAGGAAGAAGACGAAAGGCGTGCTGGCCATGAAGAGGCTGAGAGTTTACGTAGGCCTTCCGGAAGGCGTCGATGTGGCGAAGTTGACTCAGTTCAAGGACACCACGGCCCCCAGACCGATTCCTGTCTACGTCACGATGAAGGAGCTCTCGAAGACGCTCGGGTGGAACGAGTAGATTTGGTCAACCCGACGGTCAAGGCACCGGTGAAGAAGGCTCCAAAGTTGTACTCGGGCGCGCGGAAGACGGCGAGGGCGACCGCTGCGATCCAGCCCGGCGCCGGAAGGATCAGAATTAACGGCATCCCCATCGAGCTGTGGGAACCGGAGCCGGCAAGGCTTCATCTGCTTGGCCCGGTCTTGATTGCAAAGGAACTCAGGGACAAGTATGATGTAGACGTCAGTGTCTCTGGAGGCGGATTCATGGGGCAGGCGGACGCCGCCGCGATGGCCATTACCCGGGCTCTCGTCGACCAGGTGAGAGGGAGCGAAATGAGAGAGAGAATGAATGCATACAATAAATATCTGCTCTCGGGTGACCCCAGACAAGCGGAACCGAAGAAATTTGGAGGCCCTGGAGCGAGGCGGAAGAAACAGAAGTCATACAGGTAATCAGCCATGATGATACCAATCCGTTGCTTTACATGCGGTAACCTGATCGGGGACAAGTTCGTCACCTTCCAGTCGAGGGTCAGAGAAGGCGAGGAGCCGGCGAAGGTGCTGGACGACCTCGGACTCAAGAGATACTGCTGCAGGAGCATGCTGATTTCGTCGGTCGATGTCATCGATCAAGTTCTTCCGTTCTACAGCAGGAAGGCAGACCTGCAGTAGTTGTGGGTTAGGCCTGAAATTGTCCTTAACAGAAGACGACGAAGCGGGCTCTGCCGACAAGATGGTCGCGCACCAGCTTAGCGAGAAGGCCCTTCTTGCGACCGGTATCCGCATCGGGACGCCGGTCCGAACGAAGACGATGGAGCCATTCACCACGAGGCCCAGACCTGACGGCCTTCACATGATCGATTACTCCAAGACCCTCCAGAGGATTGACGTCGCCGGAAGGTTCATCGCTTCGACAGGCGCCCAGAATACGGTCGTTTACACTAGCCGAGAGCACGGTGCCATGGCGGTCGAGAAGTTTTGCGAGCTGACGGGAGCCATGTCGAGAATCGGGAGGTTCATGCCCGGGACTTTCACCAACCCCCTGTACCCCGGCCACCTGGATGCCGAACTGGTAATCGTCGCCGACCCGATGTCTGACACCCAGGCCATAGTGGAGGCAGGGAGTCTAGGCGTTCCCGTGATAGCGATCTGCGACACGGACAATGTCACCGACGACATCGACTTGGTCATTCCCGGGAACAACAGGGGTCGCAAAGCAATCGCGGCAATATTCTGGCTCCTCGCCAGAGCGACGATGACCCATGCGGGTGTGCTCGAAGCGGACCAGCCCATAAAATACTCGATAGAGGACTTCGAGACCAAGATCGACGAAGAACCGAAGCCCGAGCTGCTAGAATAGCGTATATCTCGCCCGCGCGTGCATCCGGACTCATGAAGCTCAGAAGAGCTGCCGTCGCGGGTTCGTTCTATCCCTCGACCAGGTCTGACCTCTCGTCTATGTTGAACAGCTGCTACCTTCATCCCCTCGGTCCGGGCCGTGTCCCACCAGCCCCGCCCGGCGATGCGAGCATCGTAGCGGTCGTATCGCCCCATGCAGGATATGAGTACTCAGGGCCCGTGGCCGCCCACAGTTACCTGCACGTCTCCTCCCTCCGAGCCCCCGACCTGATCGTCATCGTTGCTCCGAACCACTACGGTGTCGGAAGCGGAGTTGCGACCTTCAAGGAAGGAGAGTGGGAGACTCCCCTTGGAAGGATGCGAGTCGACGAGGAGGCCGCTTCGGAGCTGGTTAGGGATTCCGGAATCGTTTCGTTCGATCCTGAAGCTCACAGAATGGAGCACTCGCTGGAGGTCCAACTCCCATTCCTGCAACAGATCTACGGGGATTCGATCCCAATCCTTCCAATCTCTCTGCTCTTTCAGGACCTCGAGACCGCCAGGACGGTAGGTGAGTCTGTGGTCAAGGTGGTCAAAGGCAAGAGAGCTGTGCTCGTTGCTTCTTCCGACCTCACACACTACGAACCTGTCGCAAAAGCGAGGGAGAAGGACGGGGCCCTCATCGATCAGGTGAAGAAATTGGACCTGGACACGTTCTATTCGACGCTCGACCGGCTACGAGTCACCGCGTGCGGCTTCGGGGCAATTGCGACCGTGATGGCGGCCTCCCGAGCTCTCGGCCTCGAAAGAGGGGAGCTCCTGAAGTATGCGACCAGCGGCGACACCACAGGGGATAATAACCAAGTCGTGGGCTACGCGTCTCTAAGATTCGTGTAGCAGATGAGAGCGATCGCAGAGGCGCCGTCCAAGGCAATCATCACCGGCGAGCACTTCGTCGTCCACGGCGCATGGGCGCTGGCAGCAGCTCTCCCGCGCAGGGTTCGGGTCGAAGCCAGGGAATCCGCGGGTTTCAAGGTGATTTCGGATGAGTTCTCAAGTTCGGGCGCTTCCGGTCTCCGTCCGATCGCAAGGGTGGTGGGAGCGATGGCGAGGGAGTTCTCGTTCGACCCTCATCTGACACTCTCGATAGAGTCAGAGATTCCCAAGGGAGCTGGCCTGGGCTCTTCGGCCTCAACGATGGTCGCCGTGGCATCAGCCATAGCACGGCTCCGCTCCATCGACCTTCAGGCATCGGACATCATCCGCCTCTCGATGGTAGGCGAGAGGGAGGTCCATGGCCACCCTTCGGGCATCGACGCAACAGTCTGTACCATCGGCGGGGTGGTCCTCTTCAGGCCCGGGACCGATCCGAGGAGGGTGGCCTTCAAGGGGCGGAGATCACTGATCGTCGCCTTTTCGGGGAAGAAGAGGAGCACGAAGCGCCAGATACGCAGGGTAGCCGGCGTGAAGGAGGCCTTCCCGAACCTCTTCGACGGCCTCACAGAGGCGGCCAGCGAGGTCAGCCTGATGTCAATGAAGAGACTCGTGGAGGGCGACATGAAGGGCCTCGGGAGACTGCTTAGCTTCAACCACGCGGCCCTTTCCGCACTAGGCGTCTCCGACAGGTCCCTGGACAGGCTCGTCGACCTTACACTTTCTCTGGGGGCCTATGGCGCCAAGCTCACAGGGGGAGGTGGCGGTGGGAGCGTTGTCGCGGTCGCTCCGGGGGGAAAGGAGAAAAGCATCATCTCGGGGCTCAGAGGGCGGGGCTTCGAGGCATTCCAAGCTGAAATCCCCGTGGATGGAGTGAAAAGTTGGCTAGAGCGGTGATAGTAAAGCTGGGAGGGTCGGTCATCACCGACAAGTCGAAGCCGTTTTCTTACAGGTCTGATGTCGTTTCTGCTCTGGCGGAAGAGATCGCGTCCTCTGACGAGAAGGTGCTGGTGGTTCACGGGGGCGGTTCCTTTGGGCACACCGTCGCCAAGGAACAAGGGATATCCTCTGACGAGGCCGCGGCGAACGCCGCCGCCGTCTCCAAGACTAGGGGGGCGATGTACGACTTGAACAGCCTGCTCTGCAAGACGATGACTGAGAACAAGCTGTTTCCCTATTCCTTCTCGCCCTTCGATGCCATTGTGAAGGCGGGAAGAGCATCAGTCTCGCAGTGGTTGCGCGGTCTCCTTAAGTCTGGCCTCACTCCCGTCACCTTCGGGGACGTGACGCCCACGCCTGCCGGTTTCAAGGTCCTCTCGGGGGACTTGATGGTCCTCGAGCTGGCCAAGATTCTTGAACCCGAAAGATGCGTCTTCGCACTGGACGCTGACGGGGTCTACGAGGAGGGGACGCGGGTGATCATCCAAGAGCTGTCGCCCTCGAAAATCAGGAAGATGCACGTCTCCAAGGGCGAGGACGTGACAGGGGGGATGAAACTCAAACTCGAGGTCGCGGCCAAGATAGCTACCCTCGGTCCAAGTGTCTGTCTTGTGTCCGGCTACAGGCGCAATGAGTTCGCGAAGGCCCTGAAAGGGCTCGAATTCTACGGGACAGTCATAAGGTCCTAGGGGAACCCGACCCTGGTCAAGAGCCTTGGCAGACCTTCAGGTCGAAATGAAGCGCGTGAAGACGGCGGTCGACAGCCTGATTCTCGAGGAGTTGCTGCCGAAGTCCAGCCCTGTCCGCGAGGTGGACCTCCTCTACAGGATGATGCGGGACTATCCCTCCCGACCTGCCAAGGGAATGAGACCCTTCCTCTGCGTGACCGCTTGCAAGGCCGCGGGAGGAGACGGCAAGGACGCACTACTCACTGCGGCCTGCATCGAGCTCTTCCAGCACTGGATTCTGATACACGACGACATCGAAGACGGCTCAGAGCTGCGCAGGGGCGAACCCACTCTCCACCGCAAGTATGGCGAGCCTCTCGCCTTGAACGCGGGGGACGCGCTCCACGCTCGCATGTGGGGCTCCCTCTCTCTGAACAAAGAGCCCCTCGGGCCAGCGAAGACCGTCAGGATAATGGAAGAGTTCTCCAGGATGGTCGACGAGACGACCGAAGGGCAGCACATGGAGCTGGGGTGGGTCGCACGCAAGAGGTGGGATCTCAAGGAGTCGGACTACTACGAGATGTGCACCAAGAAGACTTCCTGGTACACCGTGGCTGGTCCATGCAGGCTCGGTGCGATCGTGGCCGGAGCATCAGAGGAGGTTCTCGACAAACTGAAGGAATTCGGCCTGAAACTTGGGGTCGCATTCCAAATACAGGACGACGCCCTGAACCTCATCGGCGACCAGAGAAAGTATGGAAAGGAGAGGTCTGACGACATCCTGGAAGGGAAGAGGACTCTAATTCTCCTCCATCTTCTAGGGAGCGTCGGACATGATGAGAACGTCAAGATCGTTTCCATCATGAACAAGGACAGGGCTCACAAGACACCCGAAGACGTGTCGTACGTGCTCTCTCTGGTTGAGAAACACGACGCGGTCGGGTACGCGAGGAAGAGGGCGGTCGAGCTGATGAAGGAGGCGGTCGAGGTTCTGGGAAGCGTCTCGTGGAAGGGTGACGCTGAGGCCGTGACCCTCCTCGGGCTCTACGCAAGATTCGCGGTCGAGCGGGAATGGTAGACAAGCGGTCCGCAGTTTCAGATGGGGCACTAGCCTCGATCGAGGCCGGGGCCTTGCTCAACGCCGCCCGACACGGCGGCAGGGCGGAAGTCGGGGCCGTCGTAGGGAGGGTCCTGGCCGAATTTCCGGAACTAAGGCACTCGGCCAGTGAGGTCACCAAGATGGCCCGGTCCGCGGTCGAGCGAGTCAACAAACTGAGCCTTTCAGAGCAGGAGACTCTCCTGAAGGTGAAGTATCCGGATGTCGAGAAGCCGGCTGAAAAGGAAGGTCGGGTCGGCCTTCCCCCTCTTCCCAACGCTGTAAAGGGCAAGACCGCCTTCAGGATTCCCCCGGAGCCGTCGGGTTTCATGACCATAGGACACGCCATGGCCTTCACGATAAACTACGTCTACGCGGAGACGTACGATGGCGAGCTCTGGCTCCGGTTCGAGGACACGAACCCAAAGAGGGTCGCCCTGAGATACTACGAAAGCTTCCGGCAAGGGATCAAGTGGCTCGGGATAAGGCCGGACCACGAGAAGAACATCTCCGACGACATGGACCTGATCTACGGATACGGAAGGAGGCTCATCCAAGAAGACAAGGCCTACTCCTGCTCTTGCGACCAGGAGAAGGTCAAGCAGCTCAGGTTCGAAGGCAAGGCCTGCGTGCACAGGGACGCTCCCATCGAAAGGAGCCTGGCCGTGTGGGAGGAGATGCTGGCGAAGAAGGTCGGGGAAGGGGAGTCAGTCATCAGGTTCAAGGGAGACATGCAGAATCTGAACTACTCCCTACGCGACCCGAACCTCTTCAGGGTGATCCAGAAGGCCCATCCCATTACCGGTGAGCGGTACACCCTCTGGCCGACCTACTACCTCGCCAACAGTATCGAGGACGAGGTCTGTGGCATCACCCACGTCCTGCGGAGTTCGGAGTTCAGCTCCGAGCTTCAGAGGCAGATCCGTGAAGCCCTCGGCTTCCGGGCCCTCGACGTGATCCAGTTCTCGAGGTTCAACTTCAAGGGAACGCCCGTCCACAAGAGGCTTCTCCGGCCCCTGGTCGAAGAGAAGCTCGTCTCAGGATGGGACGACCCGAGGATGCCGACCGTTGAGGGGCTCAAGAGGAGGGGCGTAGTCCCTGAGGCGATACGGGAATTCACGCTGCAGGTCGGGTACACGAAGTCGGAGCACGAATACGACTGGAGCCTCCTTCTCTCCGTCAACAGGAAGCTCCTTGACCCTCGCTCGAAGCGCATCTTCTTCGTCCCGGACCCTGTCGAGCTGGGCGTTGAGGGGGCGCCCAAGAGGAAGGTGGTCATACCGTTCCACCCAGAAATGGAGCTTGGCAAAAGAGAGATTGCGACGACAGACAGGTTCTTCGTGCCAAAGTCTGACCTGATGGCCATGAAGAAAGGTACGACATTCAGACTCATGGATCTCTACAACGTTGAACTTACCTCGGCTGGGGCAAAACCGAAGGCCAGGTACGCGGGCGAGGGGCTCGTCAGGGAGATGAAGAAGCTCCAGTGGGTCAATTCTGAGGGCGTTGAAGTGAAGGTCCTTGAACCCGGCCTCTTGTTCAACGAGGAAGGCGCATTCAACAAGGACAGCCTCGGCGAAGCCAAGGGACTCGCTGAGGCCGCGTTCGCATCGCTGAAGATCGGGGAGATAGTCCAGTTCCCACGCTTCGGCTTCTGCAGAGTGGACTCAGCCCGGACCTGCATCCTGACCTAGCGATTGCGCACTCCTGGCGTCCTCATGCGCGAGGACCGAGGGCTGAGCAGCACGGCCGGTCGGAGCTTTCGACCGATGAGGGCAACCCAGCCCGGATTGCCATCTAACCATTTATAACGGAGCCTCGGAAGGCGCTTCTGGGAGATATGTGTAGATGACCCCAAAGCCCTACTACGTAAAGATAGAGACCCCCAAGGAGGTTTCCGAGGCTGCGTACGAGGTCCTTAGGCAGGCCTCAAGAACCGGCAAGGTCAGAAAAGGCACAAACGAGACGACGAAGGCGATAGAGAGAGGTATCGCGAAGCTTGTAGTAATTGCCGAAGACGTCACGCCGCCCGAGGTCGTGGCCCACCTTCCGATCCTCTGCGAGGAAAGAAAGATTCCATACGTCTTCGTTCCTTCGAAGGACCAGATCGGACCTGCGATTGGGATAGAGGTGCCGACGGCTTCTGCGGCCGTGCTCGACGCCGGCGAGGGAGGTCAGGTACTGGAGCAGGTCACCCAGGAGCTGGCGAGGCTGAAGAAGGCCGCATGAGCATAATCCGTACACCAGCCTAGACCCCTTAGAGCCAGAAGCACCGGAAGCCCAGATTCTCAGAGCAATCCTAGCCACTCAGAACCGTAACAACACCCAGCAGCGGGCCTTCGAAGAGATCAACGTCCTCGCCCACGACGGGGCCATCCTGACTTGGGCGCTGAACATCGCGTCCAGACCACGGAACAGAGGCTACATCTCGCTGACGAGCGCGAGAAGCACAATCGGAGCGGCACGCAAGTTCCTACAGTTTCTCAAAAGACCAATCACAACAACAGCAATAACGGAACTAATACGAGAAACAAGGGAACAACACAAGCGCGACGACAGAACCACCGACCGCCAGCTGAAGCTGTTCGCAAACCTCAACCCCAAGACCACCTACGGAGTCATGGGAGGGAGAATCAAGGGCATCTTCAACGAAAACGGATGCCCGCTGGATGCCAAGTTCAACACCACCTTCACCCACCCGACCAAGAAGATTAGCGCAGGAATTCTGAAGTCCATCTACGAATCGCTCAACCCGCGCCAACGACTTCTCTGGGATTATCTCGCCTACGCTGGCGAAAGGATAGGCTGTCTCTCTGGAAACACAGGCGACAGCAAACCACAGCACTCGGAAGGACTGAGAATCACGGCCTTCCAGAGATTCAACGGGAAGTACGGAATCATCAACATCGAGAGCCACCAGACCAAGGCTCGGTATCCGCACATCTGCATCCTACCAATCGACACATTCGACGCAGTCATCCGAATACAAAGCCCGCGTTCGAAGGCCAAACCCTTCCCATCAGCCGAAGAGGAATTCAAAGCCATCACCGCACAAGTCCAAGCGCAATTTGGAGTCCGAGTGACCGCCCACTACCTGCGCAAGCGATTCCACACAATCGCCAGCCGGACAAAGATGCCAGTCAACGACTGGGACTTCCTCATGGGCGACAAGAAGTCAGCGGGACACCACGCCAACACCTACAACCTCGAAGACTGGTCGGAGCTGGTCGAGGAATACGACAGATTCCTAGCACCATACCTCTCGACGAGCGACCCCCGCGACCCACTAGACACTACAGAACCGACCGAGTCATCGAAACAGGAAGTCGCAGTGCTTCTTGAGACCGTCGCTACCCTCAACAAGACCATCGAAGAATTGAGACAACAAACGAGGCTAGCTCTCAACCGCTAGCCCCTCTCCTCTTTTCCGAAGGAGATTCTGCCCCCGTGCGCGCGCGCAAACTGTCCCAGTCAATACGCTGGATTGTACACCATCGTCGTTGGGGACGAATGGGGTCACTTGGCTTTCGCACACTTCTCCCTGTTGGCATGAAACCGAGTTAGCGCGCGCTCACAACCCATACCACAAGTGTTCCGCACAGTAGCCGTATATGCTTCCAATGTGCACAGTGTTCTGACACGTTGTGAACACCAAGGACGTATTGCTAGGCGTGTTTGTCATCTTGACAATAGTCTTCGCTTCGGCGGCGTTCATTGAATATGGCCAAATCACTACATCAACTGCAACAAGCACAACCACCTGGACCCACACAACCACAACAATAAGCGCAACCACTCAGACCAATACAATCACCACAACAGGCACGATCACTCAGACCAGTTTCTCATCCGTCTCCATGATGTTCCTGAGCGCCTCGGGTTACGCAACGGGACCAGGAGGATTCATGCCAGTTTGGGGCGGCGATGCCTACCTCTTCGACTGCGCTGGCGAAGCCGCAACCCCACAGGGATGCACGCACCAGGTGACCAGCACATTGGCACCATATCCAAGCTATGTCATCAACATCAAGTATCCCTTTGCCAACCAGACAGAGCCATCATGGGCTAACTGCCTGTGGACCGTACAAGGGACAACACCGGAACAGGGCTACGCATATTGCGTACCAATCAACTCAACTTCTTTCATCGTGGGTGAACAAAGCCCTCCGCATCTGTAGCGCGCGCTCCGCCGACCCAAAACGCGACGTGCACCTCTCACGAGAGGCGCGAGCACTCAAAGGCTCTTCTCATCCAACTACCGCAGGCGCATTCGCTCGACCTTCGTCGGGTCT
>JBEKJM010000051.1:0-9885 GCA_050011215.1 Nitrososphaerales archaeon | reverse complement strand
CCGTGGAGCAGCCGGCGCTCCGCTCTGCGGAGGTCCGAGAGGTGGTTCACGGTGATGAAGGGCGACCAGCCGTCCCATCGGCCGGCGGTGTAGGTCAGGGCGATGATCCCGGGCACGTCCACCACGGCGCGCGGAGGCCCGGAGAAGCCGGAGCACGTGAAGCCGTACTCGAAGCCGGCGTCGCCAATGGCCCTGACCGCAGAGTTCAGGTCAGCGTTGAGAAGGGACCAAGTGCTCACGCCAAGCTTCATTCGCTAAGGCCTCCGTCCAAGGCAGAGCCGTTCCGGACCCGCGGTCGCTGTCACGATGTGGGAGAGCTCTGTGCCGCCCGGAGCCTCTTCACAACTTCCTTCAGCATACCCAGAGCGAGTTCAGGTTGGACTTTGATTAGCGAGGAAAAGGCCCATGACGTGATCGCCCAGCACTTCGTGGGCTGGAGCGCTATGACGTCCGCGGATCTTGGTAGGTCGTCGATAAGCGACATCTCGCCGAAGAACTGGCCCTTTGAGAGCGTGGCTAGTACCTTCCCCTTCTTCCGGACCTCCGCCTTCCCCTCAAGGATGAGGAAGAAGCCGACGCCTGTCGTGCCTTCGGTGACTATCGTGTTTCCTGCCTTGTAGGAGATCTCCTTGCCCTGCGCGAGGAGCTTCTTCTTGTCCTTCGCATTCAGACCACTGAAGAACGGGACCGAACCAATCATCGAACTTGCATCGGGAGAGCTTGCCATTCATGTTCCAACCCGCAATATCTGATTTAAACCCACCGTCAGTTCCGAGCCGGGTCTGTCGAGCGTCGGCGACCCAACCTCGAAGGTCCCGGGCCCCGCGCGGCTTTCGAGGTGGTGATTGCCGTTGTGAGGGAGCGTCCTAGCGAGGAGAGCCCGGAGCGACGAAGGCGATGATCTCGCCATATGCTCCGCCATGATAGACGGTGCACGTGGGGCTGAGCGAAAGTCGAGCCTCTCGAAGAACTAGCGAAGCCTGGCTGCTCCGACTCTGTCCTTGATCAGCGGCCTGACCATGATCTTCTTCTTTGGTGCTAGAGACATCAGCGTCTTCTCGTAGGCTGACCACTTTACGCCCAACTTTTGGGCGACCATCATCTCAATCATCGTGGCGAAATCGTGTTCGTCTCTGTACGGTGCCCTGGGATCATTCCCAGGTTCGGCTTCGATCGGATGCATATTCTTCTGTCTCTCTGCTTCGAAGTTGACGTCGAAGGCTACGACTTCGTTGTCTGAGATGCCATTCTTCTTGCAGAGTTCATACTCGATCATCTCGTGGAGAGCGACCAGGAAGACGTACCGCTGGTCCTTCATCCTGCTCACACGGATCTCGGCAGGCCTTCCAGGTATCCAGTCACCGACCGTTTCATACCTCTGTTTTCTGTGAGGGACCTGCGAAATCACGAAGTCGGCCTTGCGGTTCCTACCCGTGACCAGACTCCTCGGTCGGAGTTGAGTGTGTCGGAGCTTGGCTGACCTGCGCCCGAGGTGGGCCGAGCTTCGCCTAGACTGACGGGAAGGCATGATATTCGGAAAAACCCAGCTCGGAACCCCCTAAGGGATAGACTGTCTAAAGACGGCCCCTCTTTGGTGAAGCAATCTTGAGCCCGTTGAGACGTTTGGAAACCGGGTTCGCGAGATGGTTTCATCCCCGGCTTAATATCCGCGAAGCGATGTGAACGGGGTCGTATGAGACGTGAAATGGGCTTCAAAGGGCCGTTCCGGACCGGCGTCAAACGCCCCAGAATTCACCCCCGAGCGGCTGTAGGGACCTGATTTCGGCTCCTTTCTGGCTGACGTGGACGGCTATCCGGGTCGCGGACGCGGTGGCCCGGCCGCCTAGCGCGACTTGGGCATGTCCTTTTCGTGCTTGAGTGCCGCGGAGTTGATGCAGTATCTCAACCCGGTCGGGTTCGGCCCGTCGTCAAAGACGTGACCGAGGTGGGCGCCGCAGTTGCTGCAGGTCACCTCGGTCCTCTTCATGCCGAAGCCGTAGTCCGATTCTTCCTTCACCTTGTCCTTGGACGTGGGCTGGTAGAAGCTGGGCCACCCCGTCCCCGAATCGAACTTTGTGCCGGAGTCGAAGAGCTCCGCGCCGCAGACCGCACAGTGGTAGGTCCCCTCGTCGTGAGAGTCCCAATACTTGCCGGTGAAGGCTCTCTCGGTGCCCCCCAGGAAGCAGACGTCGTACTGATCTGGCGTGAGCTGACCCTTGAGCTTCTCTTTCAGGGCTGCCTTCTCCTGATCGTTCACGAAGCATTTTGGGCACTCCCCACAAATAAGTCTTCGAGTAGCCTGGAAGATTTTCTCTCGTCTTCAGTTGGTCGCCCCTTCTGTCCCAGATTGGTTGGCGATCAGATTGGTCCAATCCCATTCGAGAGCTTTTATAGAGTAAACAAAATCGTGCCGACCGTAGATGTCCGAAGAGGACCAAGAACTGGAAGAAGACTCCGACGAGGACTCGAACGAGGACGGAGGGGAAGAGGACTCGGAGTTTGACGGGTTCTGAAAAGAGTGTCAGAATGGTTGGCAATCATCGAGACTGGTCGGTGATGCTCGCCTTCAAGTTAGCAGACCTAACCACTTGTTGTCTGTCTGAACGCATACCCCCGCGACTTGTGCGGGTGTCTGTCCCTCTAAGGCCATGTGAGGTTTCACGAAATTGCATTGGATTCTCTGTCCCTCGGCTATCGGAGTCTTGAAGGACTTCCACCCTCTCTGAACCTTGTCCCTCTCCCTCAGAGTCCCGTTCATCCTCTCGATTCTGTCGTTGGTCGCGTCGTGCTTGCGAAGCCCCGCCTTTGCGACGAGCTCAGGCCATCACATTGCGGCGACACATACGAGCAGACACGCACCAATAGATTAATGTGCGATTGTGAAAGTGCCTCGGTCATGAAGCCCGACCAGATCATCCTGCCCCCCGACGAGATTCCGAGGAAGTGGTACAACATCGTACCTGAAATCCCGGGAGGGCTTCCCCCGCCCAAGGAACCTGGTGACGGGGAGTCGAGGATGGAGGCGCTGAAAAGGCGGATGGTCGGCGAGTGCCTGAAGCAGGAGATGTCGACATCGAGCTGGATTGACATACCCGACGAGGTCAGAGAGCTGTACATCCATGCGGGCAGGCCGCGGCCTCTGTATCGCGCGAAGCGCCTCGAGCAGAAGCTCGGTCTCAAGAAGGTCAGAATCTATTACAAGAGGGAAGACCTGAGCCCGACGGGCTCCCACAAGGTCAACACTGCAATCCCACAGGCGTACTATGCGATGAAGGAGGGCAAGAAGACCCTCGTCACGGAGACCGGGGCTGGTCAGTGGGGGACGGCCCTCTCCTATGCAGCATCGATGTTCGGGCTGCGGACGGTGGTGTTCTGGGTCAGGGCGGTGTACGACTGGAAGACGGAAAGGAGGATACTCATGCAGATGTACGGGGCCAAGGTGTACCCGTCACCCAGCGACCAGACGGCTTTCGGGAGGAGCCTGCTGGCGCAGGACCCGAAACATCCGGGCTCGCTCGGGATTGCGGTCTCGGATGGGCTTGAGTACACGGACCTGGGCGCAGACCGGGTCTACTGTCTGGGCTCCGTCCTGAACCACGTGATGCTCCACCAATCTATCATAGGCCTGGAGTCGATCAAGCAGTTCGAATCTGTCGACGATTCGCCCGACCTGGTGATCGGCTGCCTGGGCGGAGGGTCCAACTTCAGCGGAATCGCCCTGCCGTTCCTCGGGGAGGTGCTCAAGAAGAAGAGAAAGTGCGAGTTCCTCGCCGCGCAGTCTGAGGCGGCGCCGAACCTGGTGAAGGGGGAGTACAGGTACGACTTCGGCGACACTGCGGGGCACACCCCGCTGTTGATGATGTACACCCTCGGCCACGAGACGACGATGACCCCGATCAAGTCGGACGGCCTGAGGTACCACGCGGCTGGTCCGATTGTCAGCGCGCTCAAGAACAAGGGCTACGTCAGGGCCGTCGCCTATCCGAGCGACGAGCTGCTCGTCTTCGAGGCCGCGAAGCAGTTCCTAGAAACGGAGGGATGGCTGATCGCCGGTGAATCGGCGCACGCCGTCAGGGCCGCCATCGATGAAGCGAAGAAAGCAGAAGCGAAAGGAGAGGAGAAGTGCATCCTCGTCAACATCAGTGGCCACGGCTTCCTAGACATCGACGCCTACAGAAGCAAGATCAAACTGGACTAGCGAGCGCCTGCACGTGGTGCTGCGGGTACGGGCTCGGCTACCCCTCTGTCGCCCTTGGAGGAACAGGAAGCCCTCGGACGGCCCCCGGATAGTTTTAAGAGCCTGCGCTAGGAATGGGAAAATCCAGTTTGGCTAGATTTCCCACTGCCCAGGAAAGCTGGAAGGAGCAGTCCGGCACGGTTATGCAGGTCGAGTTGTCAAAGCTCTTCATCGGGAAGACCAACGTCAGGAAGAGCCCGGGAGACGTCGGGGACCTCGTGGACTCCGTGAAGGAGAAGGGGATACTGGAGCCGGTGCTTGCAAGGCCCGTCGGCGGCCGGTACGAACTGGTCGTCGGGTCCAGGAGGTTCGAAGCGGCAAAGATAGCCGGCATGAAGAGGATCCCTGCAGTCGTCAGGCCCATGACCGACGAAGAAGCGATCATCGTCTCTCTGGTGGAGAACATCCAGAGGAGAGACATCGAACCGGAGGAGGAGTACGACGCGATCGTCGCGCTGATGAAGGTGAACCCTCGAGCCTACGGGACGGTCGAACAGCTCGCGAAGGCGATAGGCAAGTCACGGAGGTATGTCGACGACAGGATTAACGCGGTCGAAGCGGTCCGCAACATCAGAAAGGAATCGGGACCCGGAATTTCTGTCAAACAAGCGCCCCTCCCGGCAGAGAGGAGGAAGGGCGTCCTCCCGGTCAGGCACGCCACATTCCTGCACAGGGCAGAAGAGGCGCCCACCGTCCAGGAGCTCCCACGCAGGGAGCGAGCCTCTCAGATGAAGGAGCTGGCTGAAACGATAGCTACCCTTCCCAGCCCCGAAGCCGAGAATGTGGTCAGCCACTTCGTGATGGCGCCGCAGCGGCCGGTGGAGGACATCAAGAACGAGGTCGCCTACCTTCATGCGGTCAAGTTGGAGATCCTGCTCGATCCACGCGTGGCCGATGGCTTGAGGAGGGCGGCGGAGGAACGGAACACGACCATGGAAGCGGTCGCGTCTCTCGCCATACACTCGTGGCTTAGGCAGCAGCGGTACGCCTGAAGACATCCTCGAACCTGTCAAGCACTGGATTGAAGGTCATTTCCTGAGGGCGTCTAGCTTATTCCCGTACTTTTCAAGGAATGCCACTTCGGACAGCGGCTTCCTGCTCTTCCTGCCGCGGAGTTTCTTCTGAGGATACCCGAACCCCACCACGATGGTGGCGCTGAGGCCCTCTGGCACCCCGAAATCCCTCTTGAACTCCTCTTGACTGATTCCTGTGAAGACCCCAGAGGCGACCCCACGGTCCCAAGCCGTGATTTGCACGTCCTGGACGGCTCTCCCGGCGTCGATCATGTGGTAGCTCCTGGTTGGATCGGTGCAGACGATTACAGCGAAGTTGGCACCGGCGACCCACCTGCCCGATGTGCTGTCGCCGGCCATCGTCCTGAGGTTCTCGGGCTTTTGGACGAGGATGAAACACCAGCGCTGAGAGTTTGTCCCGCTCTGCGTGAGCCTCGCTGCCTCGAGGACTGCCAGCTTGACTTCGGCAGGAACAGACTTCGGGGCGAACTCTCTTACGTCGAGCTTGGTCCGGACGGCTTCGGTGGCATCCATGGGTCCGGGCGGGGACGGCTAGTTAATCTCTCTTTCATGGAACAGAGTGGAAGGAAGGCCTGGTGACCCGTCCTGCCCTTCTCAGTCGCCGGCGTCGAGGTCGGGTTTGTTCATGAGGACGTCGTCGATCCTCTTCAGGACGTCGGCGTCCAACGCCGACACGAATTCGAGCGAGGCCATGTTCTCCTTCACCTGCTCCGGAGAGGTCGCGCCAGTGATCACGGTGCTCACGTTCTCGTTCTTCCGCGCCCATGCCAGGGCCAGCTGCGCCATAGTACAGCCGAGCTCCTTCGCGATCGGTTCGAGTTGCTTCACCTTGGCGATGTTCTGCGGGGTGATCACATGCTCCTTCAACCAGCCGTAGCCTTTGAGGGTCGCCCTCGAGTCCTGCGGGATGCCAGAGTCGTACTTCCCTGTGAGCAGGCCCGAAGCCAGTGGGCTCCAGGTGGTCGTACCGAGCCCCATGTCCCGGTAGAGGGGAAGGTACTCCTTCTCGACCCTGTCGCGATGAATCATGTTGTACTGGGGTTGTTCCATCTGTGGAGGAGTGAGGCCCAGCTCACGGGCGAGGCCGTTCGCCCGCATGATGTCCACAGCGCTCCACTCCGACGTGCCCCAGTAGAGGATTTTGCCCTGGTGGATGAGGTCGTCCATCGCCCTGACGGTCTCCTCGATTGGGGTGTTCGGGTCGGGCCTGTGGCAGAAGAAGAGATCCAGATAGTCGAGCTGGAGGCGCTTCATCGAGTTGCGGCAGGCCTCGTAGATGTGTTTGCGGGAAAGACCCCTGTCGTTGGGACCCCTGCCACCCCAGAAGACCTTGCTTGAGACCACGATGCTCTCGCGCCGCCATCCGAGCTTCTTGATCACGTTACCCATGACGGTTTCTGCGTTGCCTTCGGCATAGGCCTCGGCGTTGTCGTAGAAGTTCACCCCAAGGTCGTAGGCGGCAGACATGCACTTCGTCGCCATTTCCTCCCCGACCTGACCTCCGTAGGTGACCCAGGCACCCAACGAAAGCTCGCTCACGTTGATTCCCGCGCTGCCGAGCCTGCGGTAGTTCATAGGCGCCGGTCGGGAGACCGGCATTAATACTCTGCGCCGACCCCGTCCAAGAAAGCGCCCGGCGATTCCTTATGTAGCCGCCACGAAGCGAGGCCACCGTGAATTCGAGAATCGCGCTTCTGGTCGCGGTGCCGCTGATCCTCGCAGTTGTGATAGTGCTGGCCTTCCTCGGATTCTTCGCCTACCCTGGAGTGTTAGCGGTCATGGTGGTGCTGTACGTGGTCGTCAGCCTGTTCAACCGAAGGAAGTTCAAGAAGCAGAAGCAACAGCAGTGAGCCGGACGGCCGACATCAAGATAGAGGGGGCCAATCCTTATTGACGGTCATTCAGAACGCCATTCAGCGAAAGGAACCGAATCGCGGCCCCCAATGAAGAACTGAAAAGTGAAGGCTGTCTTGCGGAACGCATGAGCAGGGGAGCCATGTTCGGAATCATCATAGTCCTCATCGTCATTCTTGTCTTCTTTCTCTTGTATGATGGGTTCTTCGTTCACCCTCCGCCGACCTAGGAATGTCGCCCATAAGCCGACGCTTGACGGAGAAGACCGTGAGCCGCTATCTTGGCAGAACCCGTTCGTGTCAGAATTAAATAACTATCCGACGCGACGGCACTCGTGAGCGACGAGTTAAGCAGCGCCCGAGAGAAGAAGAGACAAACGGAGGAGAGGGCCAAGCAATACTACGACAAGATCAGGAAGCAGGAGGCCGAGGCCGCGGACCTGCGGAGGGAACTTGCTTCGAGCCAGAGCAAGCTTGGTGACCTCCAGAGACAGAAGTCCGAGATGGACAAGAAGATGAGCGATCTGCAGAGCAACATGGACAGCATGAACCGCGGGATCAATTCGCTACAGAGGAACCTCGAGAACCACAGGCAGAGCATCGCCGCTGACCAGACCGAGATGGAAAGGTTCAACGCCGAAGTCGAGCACCTCGACCACGTGATTGCAGACCTGATGCGACGGCGCTGAGGCGTCAGTCACCCTGACGACTAGGGGCTAGTATCCTCTTCTGAATTCCTTCACTTCGCCCGTTCTCGCGTCGATTATCAACAGAGCTGTCTCCGAGAACATTGCCTTCGGTTTCTTGAACTCGACGTCGATCTTCCAGAACCCCTGTAGTTCCTCCAACTTCGCCGATTTTATGTCGAAGTCATCGGCGTCCACGGCAACTTTAAGATGCGCAGCGACCCTAGACTTGATCTCGGCGAAGGTGAGAGCAGGCAACTTGATTCCGCCGATCGGTTTCTAGTACCCTATCGATATAAGGTTGAAGCGGAGGAAGGCGGGGTGTCAGGCACCCCTTGGGATTTGGATGACGAGAGCATGACCTCTCACTGGCCATTCGTCTTTGGGAGCAGCCTCACTATGGCCAGAGTCGTGAAGGCCTCGCCGATCAGGCCCAGAGTAACGGGCAGATAGTACCCGTAGGAGTTGAAGAGGAGGCTGCCTATGATCGGGGCCGGGAATGCAATCAGGCCGCGGACGGCCGCCAGCTTCCCGCCCACACTCCCCCTCTCCTCCGGGGGCGCGTTGACCATGAGGAAAGACTGCAGGGCGGGGACCCACGTGGCGATGGAGGCACCGAACACGACAGAGAGGAGTATGAATACCGGCAGGGAGCCCGTGGTTGCCCAACCGAGCATCACCACCACGGTGAGGAATTCGGAGAAGGCCAGGCACCTTCTGGTTCCGACCATGCGAAGGAATTTGGTCGCTGGATACTGGCACACGACGGTCGAGATGGAGAGGGTGCCCACAATCACGCCGATGTCTCCGCTGGAGTACCCAAACTGCCTCACCCACATGCCATAGATGATCGACCCCGCTATCCCGTACGAGAATGCGTCCATAGCAAACGGTGTGAAGAAACGGAGAAACCCAGGGGGCAATCGGACGACCTGCCTGATTGAGAAGGAGTCTCTGCCCCCCGAGCCTTCTTCGGGACGGTGGTCTCCACCGGTCTCCTTCAAGAGCGAAATCAGGCAGACCAGATTTGCGAATTCCAGGACGGCCGCGGCCCCGAAGATGACGTAGTAGCCGAAGGCATCTGCGATGAAACCGCCAGCGAAGGCAGCAAAGGCTCCGGGAACCTGCGTGAAGAAGAAGATGACGCTGAACGCAACGTCGAGCTTGGCCGGGTCCATGGAGACCGATTCCGCTACCATCGCCTGAGAGGCAGGGCTGCTCATCAGGGAGAGCCCGAACAGGACGTAGGCGAGAGCCAAGACGGGCAGACTGTGCGTGATGGTGACCGTGAAGAAGGAGACCATCGAACAGATCGCGACCGCGCTTCCGATCACGATCAGCTGCTTCCTACCGACCAGGTCTGCGAAGAGCCCCGCGAAGGGCTGCACGATGGAGCTGGCGAGTCCGCTCGGTCTGCTCCCGACGGACTGGAGAATCCCCAGCATGGAGAGGCCGAAGCCCGTGACCACGAACGGCTGGAGGACAGTGTTCAACATACTGATGTAGAGCCCCGTCACCATGCTAGTGAAGGCGAGGACCCTGATGTTTCCGTGAAGGAGGAGCCCTCTAGAAAACGTGGAGAATCCAGAGCCCCATCTGCTCAACTAGTGCAGCACCACAGGCCGCGGCGACTACGTGGAGCTAAAGAATTTCGCTCTCACGTCCCCTCCCCAGCAGATACCCGGCGACGAGGCCTAAGGCCGCCCCCCCGAGATGCGCCAACCAGTCTACGGAGGGGAGGGCGAAGCTGCTGAGGAGGAAGACAGCGAGGAACCATCCGAGCAGGTTGTAATCGACCCGCCGTTCTACCGCGTAGTCCTCGGCGACGGCCCCGGCCAGCAACCCGAAGATCCCACCAGAGGCGCCGAAGCTTGCCACGTTCGGACCGCTAAAGAGACTGGCTATGTTCCCGGCCAGGCCGGATAGGATGAACACGGCGTAGTATTCCACCTCGCAAAACTCGTGCGACAGCAGCCCATCCAGCCAGACGACAGCGACGGCGTTGAACAGGACGTCAGCGACTCCCGGGAAAGTCGGGACGACTACGAAGAGGGAGGTGAGCAGCTGCCAGTACA
>JBEKJM010000050.1:0-10043 GCA_050011215.1 Nitrososphaerales archaeon | reverse complement strand
AGACGCTCTCCAGCTACGATATGACTCTGACGCTACACGCCCCCTTCACCGACCTCAACATGGCGACCCCCTTTCAGCCTGTAAGGGGTGCCGTGGCGAGAACTCTGACAGACTTTGTGAAGTTCGGCGAACACTTGGGTGCGTCTATGATCACCTTTCACCCAGGCAGTGTCTACAACGAGGCACTTGTCCCTGAGTCAACTCAGAACTCGGTCTCGATCCTGCGGGGGCTGGTCAAGGAAAGCGGCGGCAGGCTGACCATCTGCATCGAGAACCAGGCCAAGAGCAGGTCGAGGTATCACTTCCCTCTGGCTTCCACCATCGAATCGCTGGAGCTGATGCTGGCGCAGGTGGAGGGGTCACGCTTCACCCTCGACACAGGCCACGCCCACATCAGCGGGCTCGACCCGTTGAACCTCGCCGAGCGGGTCGGCTCGAAGCTCGCAGAGATCCACCTGAGCGACAACGCTGGCGCGACAGACGACCACCTCATCCCTGGAGAAGGGACCGTGAGTCACCAAGGGCTGATCGACAGGGTGTCGCAGTCTGACGTGCTTCTCTGCATGGAATTCGACCCTCACACGTACGCCCAGGACCAGGTCATCTCGGCCGCCTCAGCGCTCAAGGCGAAGGTTGTGAAGCGGCTCCGCCCGTCCTCGCCTTCTCCCTTCTGAAGCTCTCTGTCGGACCCAGGTGCAGATCCGCAGGCGGCTCTCTTGGCAGGACGAACTTGATGTAGTTGCATCCATGCTTGTCATGATACTTGTCCGAGCCTTCGATTCCCTTCTCGAAGGCCTCCTCACAAGCTCCCCAGTCCTCATTCTGTATCGCCTTCAGGATTGGGACCAGGCACTCCGCATCGAAGACGTCCAACTCTTCGGCATACTTCGGTCGAGTCACCTTTGCCGTCCTGAACTCTGTCCTGACCAGGCTCAGCTCGTGTGCGGCCAGCCTCCAGTTGCCGCCCTTCGCCGCGTAGTAGGCATAGGAATAGTCGTGGGAGATGGCCTGCATGATCTTCGCCATCCCTGGCTGGATTTCAGCAATCTGGTCAATCGTCATCTCTCCGTGTTTCGTTTTCGCCTTGATTTCACTGCTCATGGTTGGCACATCCGATCTCCGGGCTTCCTAATGAACCAGGCGCCGACTGCGTCTCAGGAGGTAGGCCGCAGCGGAAGGAGCGGGTCACGGGGTCGCGGTGGTTCCGGGAAACCGGGCTCTCTTGGAAGGCGACTGCCGAAGTCCATCATCGATCATTCTTCGGCCTCCTTGCGTTCAGATACAAGTAGACAGAAATCTGCACAAGGACTTGACGGTCGGAGGGTCCGCTCACCGTTATTAGGAAAGATTCCAAGCTCCATGGCGTCGGAGTCTTGGGCAAACTAGGGGATGCGAAGATGCTCGGCGGGATTGGTTCTATCCTTCTGCTTGTCCCGGGCATCAGCATAATCGGGTACGTCCTTATTCTGATTGCCGCCAAGTACGTCTCCGACGACCTTGGCGACAAGACGGTCTTCGACAACATGGTCTATGCTGTCATCACTGCCATAATCGGGGTCGCTGTTGTGGCCTTCCTTCTCTTCACCGGTCTGATCTTCGGGGCGTTCACGGCGGGAGTCGGGACAATCCTCGGTGTCATCGGGGCCCTGGTTGTAATCTGGGTCTTCCTAGTCATATCCTCACTGTTCATCAGGCGAGCGTACGGTACGATGGCGACTCGTCTCAACGTCGACTCTTTCAGGACTGCAGGAACGCTGTACTTCGTCGGCGCGCTATTGTCGATAGTACTCGTCGGCTTCATCATACTCTTTGTCGCCTACATCTTCCAGATCATTGCGTTCTTCTCCATTCAGGAGGCTCCGCAGCCCGCGGCTGGGCAGCCGATGTCTACGATGGCGTCAGCTCCACAGGCGGGGATGAGGTTCTGCCCACTCTGCGGCGCCCAGATGGCATCCTCGGCGATGTTCTGCCCGAAGTGCGGCTCAAGACAATCTGCGTAGAATCCTCGCTTCCTATGACTTCAGACACCTCCACATCCGCCGCTCGCTTTCTCCTCAAATAGCCCTCAGCACATCGACTCCTGGATGCTGGAATGAGCTTTCTCAGGAACCCTCGGGACCTGATTGCCATAGGAGTCCTGGCTCTTCTGCTGGCGATTGCAGCATACGCAACGCTTGGCATGTCCGGTTCGGTGACTTCGCCTGTCCCAACAGAGTTCACCGTAGACGGGAGGACCTACGCCTTCACGTACATCGCGACCAACAATGCCCAAAGAGCCGCCGGACTCATGAACAGGCAGGTGACGAACACCACAACGATGCTGTTCGCCTTCCCTGCGATGGGCAACTACCAGTTCTGGATGTACGACACAAACACGAGCCTGGACATGATTTGGATCAACGCGACTGGGAACACGGGCCGGGTCGTCTATGTGTACGCAGACGCACAGCCGTGTTCGCTATCCTGTCCGAACTACCCGACTTCATCGTCGGTAGATTGCAAGGCAAACTACGTGATAGAAGCCAAGGCAGGCTTCGCCGCGGCGAACGGCATCGAAGTCGGCACGCAGATTCAGTTCGGCTGACTTGTTCCGAATTACCAGTTTCGTCTACGAAATACGACCCACGGGTCTTTTGCGGGTTTCAGCCTTCCCGGAGCCGATGCAGGCAGCACCCAAGCCGCCGATGTCGCGTGCCCAGAAGCTCCGCTGGTATTCCGGCCAGCTGATGGCGGACGCCGCGGCGTATGAGAAGAACGGGAAGACGGAGACCGCGATTTCCCGGTATCTTCAGGCCGCCGACATCCTGCTGCTCCTCGCGAAGGTCGAGGAGAGCTACACGGCCTGGAAGTACTACGCGGACACAGCGGCTCAGTGCCAGCAGAAGGCGCGGACGATGATTGCGCTCACTCCGAGGCCCGACGCGAGTCCGTAGGAACTGGCTCCATCAGGGACGGACGACAGAGTGGTTCGCCACCACATTCTGTTAATATACCGCGAAACTTCAATTGTTCTATCATGACGAGGTGGGAGTGTTATCGTTGCGGCCACACATTCGAAGGCGAGGTGACCCCCGACGAGTGCCCGAACTGCCACTACTCTCTGACCTTCTGGCTCGAGGCCTCGGAGCCCAGAGTGACCACAGTGCGGAACTTCGTGAAGACGGACCCTCTCACCATTGACGCCAACGAATCTGTGCTGAAGGCCGCTCAGAAGATGAGAGAAAGGGGCGCCGGTAACATACTGGCGCTGGTCAACGGCGAGGCGAAGGGCATCCTGACCGAGCGGGACATCCTGAACCGCATCGCCGCCGACGACCTCCTCCCGTCCAGCATCCCTGTCAGAAAGATCATGTCTTCGCCCCTGATTTCGATCAGCGCGGACACACCGCTCGCGGAGGCCGTCAAGCTGATGGCGAAGCATCGCATCAGAACCCTCTTCGTGACCGACGAAGGCAAACCCCTCGGTTTCCTCAACATGAGGTCAATCGTGGGGGACCAGTTCAGGGTCGCGAAGAGCCTAGAGTCCTAGACGGTCGGCCGGGCCTTCCGTAGGTCTGTGTGAGGATGAAGCTTGATTGCAGCGGCAGCATGAGCCTGGCGTCGCGTTTTGTACAACACCACGATTACGCCGTTCGAGACTTAAGCCCGACTCGGCCTGGGGTTGCGAATGTCGCATGTCGACAAATGCTTCACCGGATTCCCGGGCGGCAAGTGCTCCAATTCAGCCACCGGCCTTGCGTCTTCGGCAGTCTGATTAGCCCACCGTGACCGCTTATTGGACGCCGAGGTCGCGGAGAGCCTTTCTGGGGTCAGCCGATTCCGTTATCGACCGGCCCACGATCAGGAAGTCAGCCCCTGAAGACGATCCCTTCCTGGCGTAGCCTCCCTGCGCTCCTATCCCGGGAGAGAAGATCAGACAGTCCTTCCCCACGACCGTTCTGGTCTCAGCGATCTTGTCGGCCGACTTCGCAGAAACGACCACCCCGTCTGCCTTCCAATCCCTCGCCCGCTTGGCGAAGACTCTGTAGAGGGGCTCGCCTCCCTCGAGGCGCAGCGCGTATCCTTCCTCCGCCCCTTTGTGGCTCATGTAAACCAGGAAGAGTATCCCACCTCCAAGAGAGTGGACCCTCCCGATCACCTTCCCGAGCCCCTCCTCTCTCCCCACGAAGGGATTCGCGATGACGGCGCTGAACCCGAAGTAGAAGAGTGACTCGACGATGTTCAGGTTGGTCGACTCGATGTCGTTGATCTTCAGGTCCGCAATCAGGGGAAGCCCTTCCTTCCTGCAAAGGCCGATGACGCCTCTAAGTCCTTGCAGGCCGAACGGAAGGAGAAGGTGGTGGTTCACCTTCACCGCCGCGATCCCGTGCCTGGTGGCCTCGAGCACCTCCTCAGCTCGGCCGAGCCTTTGGTCGTAGGGTCCCGAGAGGTCGAGGGCCAGAACGACTCTGCTCTTGTTCTTGGCTGCCGATTCCAATATCGATTCTCTAAAGCCGGTCAAGGACTCACCCTGCGCGCAACTGCCGCGAGTCCGCCCTTGTTGTGGGCCGCGCCGACGATATCCTTCAGGTTGGAGAACCCTTTCCTCTCCAGATACGATATCACGCCGAAGGTGATGTCGTTGAACAGTGCAAACTTCTTGATCGTTGCGCTCCCCACCTGGACTGCGTCAGCTCCTGCGAGGAAGAACTCGACGGCGTGTTCCCAAGTTGAAACACCTCCGCAGCCCATGATCGGGACGTCGAACCACTCTCTGAGCTCGTAGACGCATCTCAAGGCGATTGGCCTGATTGCCCCGCCCGAGAGGCCCCCGTATCTGTTCGACAGAGACGGCTTGCCAGATTCGATATCAATCGGCATCGCCTTCACAGTGTTGATTGCTGTCAATCCGTCCGCGCCCGAGTCCACCGCGGCCTGCGCGACCTCGACCAGCTTTTCCGTGTTGGGCGAGAGCTTCACGAACACGGGCTTCTCGGTCTTCGACTTCACGGCACTCACGACCTGGCTCACCAACTCCGGATCGTGTCCGACCTCGGAGCCGACGCCTGCCACATGTGGACAGCTCAGGTTCAGCTCGTATGCGATGAATTCGTTGGCATCCAGAATCTTCACGACCTGTGCGAACTCCTTTTCGTCCCCACCGAATATCGACACGAAGACCGGCAATCTCTTCCCCCGGATGGAGCCCAACTCTTCTGAGAACCTCTCTGCGCCCGGGTTGGGGAGCCCGGCGGCGTTGACCCACCCTCCCTCCACCTCGACCAGCGTCGGTTCTTTGTATCCCTCCCTGGCCACCGGCCCAATCGACTTCGTCACTGCGCCTCCTGCCCCGAATTTCAGGGCTTCCACGACCCTCAAGAGCGAACTGCCGTAGATGCCCGATGCCAATAGGGTGGGGTTTGCAAGCTGCAAACTGCCCATTTGCACCCTGACCGAATCTTCGCTCACGCTTTCCCCCCCTTGATCTGTTTCACCACGGTCTCGTAATCTCCTTTCGTCATCATCTTGCCCTGGTATAGAACCTCGATCAGTTCACTGACCTGAGCATAGGCGTTCAGCCTCACGCCTGCTCCTGCCAGGTTCGCCTTCCCGCCCTCGAGACGGTCGACGAGGACCGCAGTCTCCTTCACAACACAGCCTGTCTTCCTTAGGGCTTCGACCGCGGAGATGATGCTGCCTCCAGTGGTGACTAGGTCATCGATGACTAAGGCCCTCTGGCCGGGCCGGGTAGCACCCTCGACCTGCCTGCCGAGCCCATGCCCCTTCTCCTCCTTCCTCACATAGACCATCGGTTTCTTCATCAGAAATGCGAGCGGCGAGGAGATGGTGACGCCCGCCGTCGCGACCCCTGCGATGACGTCGAAGTTCTTCTCTCCGATCTTCTCTGTCATTTCCCTGTACGCTTCTATCGTGAGCGCGTAGACCTCAGGATAGCTGGGGATCACCCTCAGGTCTAGGTAGTAAGAGCTCTGCCTACCGCTAGCCAGCGTGAACTTTCCGAACCTCAGAGCACCGACTCTGAAGAGTGCTTCAGCAAGTAATCCCTTTCCAGCGAGGGTTCCAGATATCAAAAGGCTCGTCTCACCAACCAGGTCCTCGGGCTGCGGCTTCTCCGAATATGAACCCGCGCCCAATTGAGCGTCGGTTCCGATATGAGCCTTGGTCGGGATGATTGTTTTCGACGAAGGCGGTGGCGGTTTCAAGGTAAGTCTCAGGGTCAATCTCTCGGGTGGTCGCGGAGTCGACGTCCACGACGAAGACCGAATAGAGCCGGGCGCGCATCAGTTCGCCTAGCGTGACCGGGGGCTTCTTGTAATGGACGTCGGTGAGCGCCTTAATCTCAGCAGCCTCTTCGCTCGTCCTCTCTCGAAGTGGCCTCGCGAAGAAGGGAGGGATGTCGAGCACGTACGACGGCGTGGTGCCAAGCGCGAACTTCCCGGCGAAACGGCTGTACCTTGCGATCTTGCTCGCTATTCTTCCGCGGGCGTACAGTGATGGCTCGAGTGCGGCATCTGGCGGGATGAACCCGGTCTCTATCTCGACGATGAGGATGCCATCCCCTCTCGTGCCCATGACGTCGCAGACCAAAGCCCTGTCCAGTTTGTGTTCGACTTTGACGTCGTAACCTCGCTTGGCCAGGCCTCTGGCGCAGACCAGCTCCAATGCGGAGTGGTTGATCTTGACGAAGTTCCTCCTGTATAGTTCCACGAGAATGTCGGCGATTCCGAAGACCTGGGAACGGACTGCCTGATCATCTTCGCGACACGCCCTCGTCGCCAGCTCGTAGAGGTCTGCCCTGAACCTCCTAACGTCCAACTGGTTAACCCAGCGAAGGTTGTGGTATTAAAGAGGCCCAGAGGTTAGGTTCGTGTGGACCGACTCCTGTCCAGAATCAACTTGACTTCATCGTCATCGACCTGGTCGAAGATCCCGTAGAACTCCCCGATGGCCAGGAAGGGGCCGGGCGTCTCCAGGCAGACTACGTGGTACCCGTCGCCCGTCAGGGTCTCCACAGCGTCCTTCGGAGCCACGGGAACGGCCACCACGATCTCCTTCGGTCTTCTCTTCTTGACAGACATCACGGCGGCTCCCACCGAGCTCCCGGTCGCGATTCCGTCATCGACTATGACCACCACCTTCCCCTGCAAGTCCGGGTACGGAGCGTCCCCCCTGAACTTCTTCATCCTCTCGTTGACCTCCTCCCTCTTCTTCTTGACCTGCGAGTCTAGGTACTCCTTGCTCGCTCCCAACGATTCCGCCGCCTGCCTGTCCATTATGACGTCGCCCTCTTGGGTGACTGCCCCAAGCGCATACTCGGGTTCACCGGGAGCCTCGATCTTCCGTGTGACCACGATATCCAACGGCGCGCCGAGCGCCCTTGCGACCTCACTGGCGACCACTACCCCTCCCCTCGGTATCGCGAGTATGACCAGGTCCTTGCCCTTCAATCCTATCAGAGCCGCACCCAGCTTCCTTCCGGCCTCGACCCTGTCACGGAAAAGAGAACGGCTCAACTCCCCGCCCTAGGGTGCACGCTGGTGATATTAGGTTGACTCGCCCGGCTTTCAGGAGGGATGTGGCTTTCCTCCGACGACGGCTCCGTAGCGTTCCTCCATTGCCGTCGCCCCGGTTTGCCCTCGGTTTGGCTTTCGTGAAGTCCGGGTTCCCCCGTCTCTACGCGCCACCATCCCGCTCGCGGACTGGTACCAGGCACCAAGGCTTTCCCAGGCGCCTCTTCTTCTCCGCGAATCCAACCTTTTCCTGGCCGTGCGAGTTGTCTGATAATAGCCTCGGTGAGTATATAGGGCTTCGTTCTCCGAATTGGGTTCTATTGCCTTGACTGTGCATCGAGCCTAAGATTTGTGGGTGTTGCGTCTGCTGTGCATGAATGCTTCGGTGTTAGGCGTTGGGTAGCCGATAAGGGGGAAAACAGGACCAGTTGTAGGTCAGGCTTGAATTGCCCCACCGCGAATTCGTAAGGATGGTCCCTGGGGCACACGTGCCAGAAGAACCGTTGAGAGGTTGAAAATCGATGAGCACTGCATAGGCAGTGTTATTCGGAACTGTGATGTTGTATTGCCCATTCACCACCTTAGAAAAATAGAACCCTTGGTTTCTGTTCTGTCCCGCAAAAGCAACCCCGATGGGAGTTCCATAACTGCCTGCAGTCACGAAACCCGAGATGTTGACGCTTGAAGGCCCTCGTAACAGGGATATTGACGGAAGGGCGACAGCGACAATAACCAAGATGATAGTCATTACAAAGATGGTCCTGTGTGACCGAGGATTCTGGGGGGGTAGTTCAGGCGCCACGTCAACTCCGTTGAGTTGCCTGCACTTATGAACGTGCCTTCTCGGAAGCATTCCGAATCAGAGCCATCCACCTGTTTCCGCCCAGTTTGAGGTCAATCCCCGCCGCCTGTGCGGGAGTCTGTTCGTCTAAGGCCGTGTGCGGCCTCACGAAGTTATAGAAAATGCGGTTCCCTTCGGGAATCGACGTTCCCATGCTTTTCCATCCCTGCTGAACCTTTGCTCGCTTCCTTCACTACTCAGCAGTCAGGCCAGCCTTCCGAACCGAGGGTCCCCTACCTGTGATGTCCAGGTCCTCACCAGTGGTCCCAATCTTCTCCAAGGGACCTGTCGCCCCAAGAATCCAAATCTCCCAATTGCGGCGGAGCCTCATGTCTACTCCCCGGAGCCTTCCTTGAGGCACAGCGAGGATCCTCCTTACCGAGCCTGTGCTGAAGAGGTAAGGCTGGAACCAGACGCTGGAGTGGTTCTTCGAGCGGAACCTCGTCATGCTCGGTTTCGTTTCGCATTCGACCAGGACCAATTCCTCCGTCCCTCTTTCCGACCTGTATCCAAGCAGGTCGGGCCTGTACGACTTCCAGGACGCCTTCCGGCTTGGGGGGAAGAGAGGTTCTTCCATGACAGCGTACCGTTGAAGCTCGAGTTCGGCCCTGACGATCGCCTTCATCGAACGATGGACTGAGGACTCCACCACACCATCCTGGCTGTCAATGCTGGATTTCTTTCCTCGGCCCCACAAGATTACAGCCCGGGGTCATTGGTTTTCAACTGCCCCGCGCCTATCATCGCATGACAAACCCGGGCGCAGCTTTGGGCTGCATGATACGAATGTGAACAGAAAGTCTTCTCTTTGTCAGCAAGTGGAGTCAAGCCAGAATAACAACTCCGTGCGAAAGCATCGAGTCAGCTCTCTCGCTGTTGGCGGGGTCGCGAACAAGAGAGGCAAACCGAATCGATACCGGTCACGCGCGAAACCGGGGATATTCCGGGTTGCCCTTTGGTTCGAGACCCGGCCTCGTGTTCAGGAGAGTCAGGTGCGGCTCGACGGCCGCGCTTAAGGAGGGCAGAGAATTCAGGAGGGTCGAGAACCCTTCACCGAACGAAGGTAGGTGTGGAGCTTCATGCTTGACGCCGAATTCGGGCGGTGAAGAGATCAAGACCTGACTCGAACTCGAAGCCTGAGCGGAGCGCGGAAGGAGAATCGCACGAGGCTCGAATGAACAGACGGAAACAGCGAGGGGCGGCTTTGCTCAATTCACAATTGTTAAAGACGGACTTCCTGTCGGTGCTTGCTCGTTGAGCGAAATCTCAGCGCAGAAGGGCGACACGGTCTCGGTCCACTATCTCGGGAAGTTCCCAGGAGGAAAGGTATTCGACACCAGCATGAAGGCCGAGGCGATGAAGGCGGGACTCTTCAGCCCTGCCCGCGACTACAAACCACTACAGGTGGTCCTCGGCGCGCACCAGGTCATCGGCGGCTTCGAGGAAGCCCTGGTCGGGATGAAGGTGAACGAGACCAAGGAGGTCACGCTCTCCCCAGAGAAGGCCTACGGGAAGGTCGGCAGGCATCCGATGGCAGGAAAGACCCTCCAGTTCAGGCTGCTCGTCACCAACATCAAACGTCCCTAGCGCCTGCACCGGGCCTATTCAGCGCTCTTCGAGCAAATCCTGCAAGTAATTTGACAGCGAAGCTATTTACCATCATTCCCGATACCTGACTGACTGCGATTGGC
>JBEKJM010000049.1:0-10137 GCA_050011215.1 Nitrososphaerales archaeon | reverse complement strand
GTGGAGAAAGTAAGGCTCAGGAACTCGAAGAGCTTCCGGATCGAAGGTTAGATCGATAGACGCAGTAGTTGACAGCAAAGGACCAACCTCCCAACAGTTTCAGAAGACTCCGCCCTCAGATCCGTGGCCCCGACTAACGTTTTTAGCGACAGCGAACAGGAGTGTCTTGTTGGACTCCTCCGAGAGGGATGTCAAGAAGGCTGCAGAGCTCAAGCTCTGGCTCGAAGGAAGGATAGCCGAACTTCAGGACGAAATAGAGAGGCTCAAGGAGTCACTCGGGTACGTGGACGCGACTCTCAGGGCCTCCACCTTCAGACCTGCGAACGAGATTATGGCAGAGGCAAGACAGGCGCCCGAAGCAAGGGAGCTCAAGCGAGACAGGGGCGACCAGGTGATAGCTAGGGCGTCGGTGACTCCGGACAGCGTCTCCGTAGAGCCCAGCGATGGCGTGACCCTGAAGTCCGCGACTCCTCCCTTCAAGTCCTTCCTACTCGGCAAGATCCTGCAGGGCATGAAGACCGCAGACCTGGACCTCATCTCCAAGGGGAAGCTGGGGAAGGGCATGGAGCTTCGGTTCGACGTTGAGGAGAACGACGGTGCGATTGCGAAACTCATAGTAAAGAACTACGGGGAGAAGGCCAGGCTCAACGAGATCCTGAACACCGTCTCCTGGACCTTCTCCAGGATGCTCGAGAAGTAGTCAGCGGAGAGCATCGAGGACCTCCTCGAGTTTCGGGGGGGAAGGGCTGATTGCGGCCAGGTAGAGCCCTGCCGCCGCGTTGGCGAATCTCAGTCGCTCAGGGTCGCTATAGTTCTTCAACCTGCAGTAGATCGAACCAGCATTCCACACGTCGCCGGCTCCCGTCAGCCTGCGGACCTTCACTCTCCTGGTCCGGGCCTCGGTAGCGATGCCTCCGTTGCTGAAGAGTGATCCTCTTGCCGTGTGAACGTCGAGGCCCACCCGAAGTCTCTGGGCGACAGCTGCGCACGTCTCTCCCAACCTAGTCGTCTTCACTCCTAGGGCTCGCGCAGCCTCAAGGGCTTCAAGCTCGTTCAAGCTCATCCAGTCAACGAGCCTCTCTTTCATGATGATCGCCAAGAGACTTGTGAATTCCCGCAGCCTGTCCCTGAAGTCAGCCGGGTCGAAGAAGATTACCTTCTCACTCCCAAGCCTGCTGCGCAGGGCGGCGAGGAGCTTGGTCCCGCTCTTATTCGCGGCCCAGTTGACGGAGCAGATCACCCGAGCCCCCCTCAGCGCCTTCCAGTCGTCCGAATCCAGCAAGCTAGGCCCGAAGTCCTCCGCTCCGCCTCCGTGTCCTAGCATGACATTGACTTCCCCCTCGAATGCAACGGTGAGACCGGGAGGCCTAGGCTTGACCCTGACCACCGCGTCCAGGCCTTCGAACGGTTCCCTGAGCATCTGCTTGTGGATTCTGTCGCTGTGGGTGATCAGTAGCGTTCTGAGACCTAGTTGCGCGAGCGCGTGCGCTAGGTTGACCGCGTTGCCCCCACAGAGATCTTGCTGCGAGACGCCGTGGATGCCGCCTCCTCCAAGATTCGCTTTCCCGATGATCGACTCGGCCAGCCCAGGAATGCTGCCCGTGTGCACCAGCCTGTCGACAAAAAAGTCATGCATGACCGCGACGTCGAAGCCCTGCCTCAAGCTACTTCGGACCCTTTACGTTCTCGTCTACCGTGAGCCCGTTGAACTCCTATCGTCCTCCTGGCCGGCTGTCCCTTGATGAGCCGCTCCACCTTCGCGCCCGGGCAGTGCCCAAGTCGTCCGCGGAGACTGTCTGATGAGCATCCCACGCCGCGACCGCAGGCATCACATCCGGGGGCCGCGCGCTTCCTACTCGTACGCCCTCGTGATCTTGACGCCGTCTATCAGCATCCATGGACAGAGGGTCGGCGTGTCGACCTCCCACCATTCTATCCACTCCCTGTTCTTCGAAAGGAGCTGGACTGAAGAGAACATCCTTGGGAGGTCGTCGCCGGCTCGCATCCCCTTGAGAGGCCGCGTCACCTTCCCCTTCTCTACGAGGTACGCGCCGTCCCTGGGCACTGTTGAGAACTCACCTGTCCTGTAGTTCTTGAACCGGGTGTACCAATTGCTCGTGAGGATGATTCCTCTCCTCATCTCCTTGACCATCTCCTCGTACGATGAGTCGCCCGCCCCGACTTCGTAGTTCCAGCCGTGGGGGGTGACCAATCCCGCGCTTCCTGTGCTCTTCGTCTTCCACTTCTTCGCGGTCGTAAGGTTGTGAAAGTACGTCTTCAGTACCCCGTTCTGTATGACTGGGGTGGATCTCGTTTCGGTCCCCTCGTCGTCGAAGACCCTTCCGCCAAGCCCGCCCTTCATGGTCCCGTGGTCCGTAAGGTTGAAAGATTCATCCGCGACCTTCTTGCCGAGCTTCTCTGCGAGATAGGACATACCGGCGTCAACCGAGAACGCCGACGCGGCCATCCCGACCGTCTCCACTATGTTCGCCGCCACCGTCGGGCTCAGCAGGACCTGGTAGGCCCCGGGCTCTGGCTCGGATGCCTCCTTCATTTTCTTCGCGTCGCTACCCGCTCTCCTCCCGGCCTCCTCCGAGTCGAACCCAGCGAGCGTCGAGGAACAACTCAACCCGTGTCCGCTCGCGTCCTTCTCCGCAAACGACCTGATGTTGAGCGTTATCGACGTTCTCGCGTCGGAGCCCTTGGTCCCCGTGGAGGTCAGGATCGCGTACCAGACCGTGCCTGCATCGATCACGCCTGCCGACCTCTTCCCCCCAGCAGCGAGAGATGCGTTGATTGCCCTCTTCGCGAACTCGGGGAGCTCCTCACCTACCTCGACCAACTTCCTGTCGAACCCGAGGGTGCTAGGGCTGTACTTCGACGCCCCGTCAGGGAGGGAGACATACTCTGATTCGGGGAGGCCTTTCAGCGAGTCGAAGAGGTCCCTGACGAACCTCTTGACGCTGGCGGATTCAAGGTTGGAAGTCGAGGCGATCGCCCGCTTCTTGTTCTTCGCGAGGTAGACCATCAGCTCCGCCTCCTCAACGTGGTTGGCGGTCGTTACCGAACTGTTGGCGAACCTTATCATCCTGTCCTTGACTCGGGCCGTCAGTGCGATTGCGTCCTCCGCACCCAGCCTCTTGGCCGTCGAGACTGCGTCTTCGTTTAGGGCTCCGATGTCCAACCCTGTCACCTTGCTCCCAGCCTGATTCCCTTCAACAGTGTTTCAGGGCCCCCTGTCCACACGGGCGCCCCCTGCTGTGGGTCTCCCTTGCCGCAGACTGCCGCTTCAAACTCCATGCTCTTGCTCCGGGCCTTGACACTTCCCCAGAGCCTCGGCGTAGTGATTTCGAGGACTGGCGCTTTCACCATTTCCTTTACTTCTCCCTTCTCTATGAGGTACGCCTCCAGTGCAACGTACCTCTGGTTGAACCTCTTGTCGTCTATGTTCCACTCAGTGAATGTCTTGAAGAAGACCCCGTGTTTCACCTCCCCGATGAGCTCGTCTGTCGAATAGTCGCCCGGCTCTACAAATGTATTCGACATCCTGATTATCGGTTCCCTGTCGAATGAGACTGACCTCGATGCACCGTTGCTCTCGAGCCCGAATTCCCCGGCGGTAGCCCTATTGTGAAGGAACTCGTTGATCACGCCGTTCTTGATCAGTCTGCGCTTCTTGGCGACCACGCCCTCGTCGTCGACAGGTGTGTAACCCATAGAATGGAGTAGGGTCGGGTCGTCGCTGACGTTCGCCTCGACGCTTCCTATCTTTCTTCCCAGGCTGTCGGCCTTCAGGTACGACTCCCCCGCCTGCGCCCCTTCCCTGCCCAAGACCCTGTCAGCCTCCTGCGGGTGCCCCACCGACTCGTGGGCCGCTATGCCCGAGAGCTCGGGGCTCAGTACGACGTCGACGGTGTCGGTCGGCGGCTTGCCCGCGGTCCTGAGGACCTTTCCCATCGTCTTGGCCTCCTCTTCCACCTTATCGATCAGCTTGATCCGCTTCACGACTTCAAGGCCCCCTGTCTCTCCCTGCTCGAGGAGTCGCTGGGCTGTCGCTCCGCCTTCCACAGCAGTGAGCGACCCGAAGAAGCCAATGCGGGGCAGCCTCGCCTCGACCTTCGCCCCGTCGCTGTTGACGTAGTATTTCTCCTCCAGCTCCGCGCCCAAGGCGAGGAACCTCCCCGGGAGCTTGACGCCCGCCTTGCCGTCGCCGATTCTCCCCTCGATATCGAGCAGGACCTTCCTTAGCCAGGCGGCGTCGGCATTCTCGATCTTGATCTTTTCGGGCGCTGCCCATCTTTTCCGGGCGGCCTTCGACGAATCGAATGTTATCTTCTTCTTGAGCACGGGCACTGAGGCCCGCGCGAGCTTGACCGCCCTCTCTGCCAGTTCGTTCACGAGTCCAGGCTTCATTTCATTCGTGGCCGCAAAACCTAGGGCTCCCCTTGAAATCACGCGGATTCCAATCCCGTACCCCTCAGCGAAAAACGAGGGCTGAGATTCACCATTCTTCATCATGAACTGCCTGGCACGCGTGTTCTGTATCCTCGCTTCCGCATAAGACGCGCCCGCAGACAGGGCCTTCGATACCGCCGATTCGGCCAGTTGCTTACCCTCTTCGAGCTTCAACCGCCCCTCCGCCGGCGAGAGCTTATTTCTGCCTTTCAGTTCACAGCTTCTGCAGCTCGCCGACCATCCTGCGGACGACGTCGAAGCCGCTCTGCCAGAATCCTGCGGAGGTGACGTCGATTCCAACCTGGTCCAGTATCTTCACAGGGCTCTCCGAACCGCCATACGAAAGGACCTTCAGATACTTCGGGACGAAGCTCCTCCCCTCCTTCAGGTAGGCGTCATACAGGGACAGGCTCAGAAGATTCCCGAAGGCGTAGGCGTAACAGTAGAATGGGGTGTGATAGATGTGCGGGATGTAGGTCCACTCCCATCTGAACTCCTCAGGGACCTCGACCGCATCTCCGAACTGCTCCTTCAGGACCGAGGAGTAGACGTTGCACAGGTCGGAGACGGTGGACCCTTCGTTGACCGCCTTGTGAGCCTGGTTCTCAAAGACGACGAAGTAGGCCTGCCTCCCTATCGTGGCGTACATCGACGATATCTTCTCCAGGAGGACAGCCCGCTTCAGCTCGGCGTCCTTCTCCTCCCGCATGAACTTGTCGAAGAGGATCATCTCGCCGAAGACCGAGGCCGTCTCCGCCAGCACCAGGGGGGGCTGGAATGTGAGGATAGAATGCCCTGCCGCGAGCTGGCTGTGGACCGCGTGCCCCGACTCGTGGGCTATCGTGTAGACGTCTCTCGTCGCGCCGGAGTAGTTGAGGAAGAGATATGGAACGACCTCCGGCGTAACGCTCATGCAGTAAGCTCCGTTCCTCTTTCCCTTCCTGGGACTCGCGTCGACGTGATCTTGGTCGAAGACCCTCTTTGCCATCCGGGCGACGCCTCCGTCGAACTCCCCGAACGCATCGAAGACCGTCCTGACCGCGTCTGGGTAGGAGATCTTCTTTTCCTTCCTTGCGAGAGGGGCGTAGACGTGATACCTGCTCATCCTCTTCATCCCCAGCATCCTTGCCTTTAGCCTGAAGAAGTCCTGGAAGACCGAGCTGTTGGCCCTGCAAACCTTCAGGAGCGTCTCCACCGCGGCATCGGGGACGTCGTTCTCTAGGTTTCGGGAAGAGATTGCGGTCGCGTACCCCCTCATCTTCATGTTCTCGTTCCGCCAGTCCCTTACAATCGTCCGGTAGACCTCGCCAAGAATGTCCCCGCTCTCCGCATACCTGCCGAGGAGCGTCCTGTACGCCGCCTTTCTGGTTGCCGGGTCGCCTGAAGCGAAGAGTCGTGCCACCTCGTCGACGACCATCTTCCTCGGCTTCCCCGCGGCGTCCTTCAGCACCCTCCCTCTGACCTTGACCGTAAAACTGAAGCCTGACACCATCTTGTCGTAGTGGTGGGTCCACCCTGAGAACCCCGTGACGTTCTTCAGGTTGACCGCCTGCTCGACCTTCTCTTCGAGCATGAAGGGCTTCAACTTCCTCCACAGGCCCAGGACGTAGCGGTAGTCTGCGCTGGCTGGAATCAGGCCTACCGCCTTCGAATCCTCCAGTCCGGCCCACCAGAGACGGAAGAAGAGGACCCTGTTGTCGACCTCGGCTCTTAGGTCCTCGGCGGTGTCAATGGCCGCCTTGGCCTGCTGGTCCGCCGTGTCTGCGGAGTACCTCATGTAGGAGTAGGACGAGGTCCTCGAGAGGTCCTCGACGATGCTCTCGTACAGCTTCAGCGTCGAGCCAACATCTGCGGCGGTGAACCTGTCCAGGCGTCCGCGTAGCTTCTCGAAGCTGACCGCCTTCTCCTTGGCTGCTTCGAGCCTTTCCTGCATCCCCCGACCAGCCCCTCTGGGGAGGGCGTCCTCGAGATTCCAGCGGCCCGGTTCGAGTTTCTGTCGCCGCAACGCGCGATTCTGACGCCTCTGGTGTAATAAGCTCTCAGACAGAGTGGACGGGGATGGGTTTCCCCTTCGTCGGGGCTTCCAGCCTCCAGGGGCTCCTTCTCTTGAACTCTTGGAAGAGCTCCGGATGCTCCGTATGAATCGGAACGACTCGCTTGGCTCGTATCCTTTCCACGAGGCCTCCCACTTCACGCATTGGGGCATGCCCCGATGCGTGAATCTGATGGTAGCTGAAACCCAGGTGGTCGATCCAGTTCCGGATCACTGACTCCTCACGCTCGCCCTCCTCGTTGAACGCCTCGGTAGCGGCGTGGATGTACGTTCCCCCGGTATCAGGCTTGATGTCGACTAGCTCAGGGAAGTTCCAGACCTCGAGGTGGAGGAAGGTCTTGCCCTGCTTCTTCCTGACCTCGTGCGCGGAGACGCCACGGTCGATGAACCGCCTCTCCCAGGGGAAGTAGTCCTTGTCGTCGAGCCTTCCGCTCCTCTTCCTCCTAAGGTAAACGTCGACATCTCTGCCGACTCTGGGGACTCGCAGCTTCTTGTCGCTTCTGAGCGTCTCCAACAGGAGGGCAGTCTTCATGGAGACGACCAGCCGCCTGCCACACATCTCCGCGGCGTTGTAGAATGTGTTGATTCTGTCCACATCATTCCCTCTGAAGGTCGAAAGGACCAGGTTCCTGCCCGCCTTCACGGTGCTCCTCGTCTCCGACAGGACCGACCCCTCGCTCGTGTTGTCGCTCCTTCCCCCCGGGGCGACGCGCGTACCCTCCGTAAGCAGGAGGTCGGGCTTCGATGCCGAGGCAGCCCGGACGAAGTCGTCGGTCATCGAGCCCACGCGACCGTGGAACCGGAAGTCCCCGGTGTACGCCAGCGTCCCCTCGCTGGTGTGAATGATGAATCCATATGCGCCGGGGATAGAGTGGTCGACGTGGACTGGGACGAATTCCATGGGACCGACCGCGAACCTGTCTCCGGTCCTGAACATCTTCAGCTCGTGGTCGTCGAGGGGAGACGAAGACGCCTCGCTGTTCGCTTCGTGGATGAGCGACGCGGTCTCGCCGCAGTAGACAGGGATCTCAGGGTCCACGTGTTCGATCCTCCCCATGTGGTCCCAGTGGTAGTGGGAAAGCACCACCGCGTCGACCTCGGGCGGGACGTGTCTCAGCGGCGTGTTCTGCAGGGCCTTCTCGGAGTAGAGGCCCCGTATCTGCGGGAGGAGTCCGAACTCAAAGAGGTCACCGGCGCCGTTGACCCCCCGGGGCTGGATTCCTCCCTCGAAGAACTCGACTCCGTCCGAGAAGCCGGTCCCGAAGTCCAGCATCACCTTCGTGTCTCCGTCCTCGAGCAGGAACTTGTTTCCTCCGATCTCGCCCACTCCACCGTAGCAGGTCAGGCGAGGCTTCATGTGGCCACGGAATCCCACAAATTACTTAACGCTTTCAGGGCCAGTCGTGGGCAGCTTCATCGAAGCGCTGGTAAGGGATAAATAAGAACCAGGATGGATTCCCCACCGGGTTGGATTTCCCACTCCCATTTCTTGAAACAAGCAGCATTTCACTTCAGGCGATCGCTATCCTGATTGTGGCCATCGGATTGGCCGGGCTCGCCATTCTGATACTGTTCGCCAAGAAGAAGATCTAGCCCGTGGCCCCAGTCGCGGCCGTCTTCGACATAGACGGCACTCTCGTCACCTTCAAGTTCGACGTGCGGGGCACGAGGGCTGCGATAATCGAGGAGCTCACGAAGAGGGGGTTTGACACGGCAGGGATCGACATGACAACCACAACCCAGGAGATGATCGACTCGGCTAGGATGCAGGTCGAGTCGGGGAAGGTGAGGGCCGAGTTCGACGAAGTACGAGCCAGGCTCTACTCGATCCTCGACACCTCGGAGATGGAGAGCAGTCACTCGACCAGCGTCTTCCCGGGTACGCGCGAGACGCTCGACTACCTAAGGTCCAGGTCCGTGCGGTTGGGGGTTCTGACCAACAGTGGGAGGAAGGCGGCTGCCGAGATTCTCAGGAGCGCTGGGCTGCAGGACTGCTTTGAATTCGTGCTATGCCGCGAAGACGTCGCAATGATGAAGCCGAGGCCGGATGGGCTGGTCAGGGCAATCTCCATGCTAGGTATGCCGAGAGACCAGATCTTTTACGTGGGGGATTCCAGGTACGACATAATCGCTGCGAAACAGGCAGGGCTCAGGGTCGTGGCTGTCCCGACTGGGAACTGCAATGAAGCCAGGCTCAGGGAGGAAGGAGCCGACTACGTGATTTCGTCGATCTCAGAGCTGCCTGGACTCCTCGGTGTCTAGAGTCTAACGAAGGTTAGGCCGGGCCGCAAAGACCAAAGTGCTCAGGTCCTCACAAAGTTCGGCATTTCACTGGGGATTTCAAAGGATAGCTCCACGAGCCCAGCCACCCGTCCCCTCTTTCTCCAGTGACACTGATACACCAGCTTCTTGGTCCCCTTCCTCTCGGTCGTGTACACGTTTGGCCGGGCTGAGGACATTACCTTCTTGAGTTTCTTCTGGGCCTCGGGCGGATGGCAGTCCATCAGGTTCTTTCCGACGAGGGCCTTGCCTCCCTCCTTCGAGCTCATCTCTGCGGCCTTGTCATTCATGTACAGGATCGTGTAGTTCTTGTCGCAGACCGTCACCGCACAGGGCAGTTGTTCGAACCACTCGAGATTACCCGCACTGGCCATGTGCTATCTCGACGTCGTCCAATCAAACGAATCGGCTTAAGGCTTTCTTGACTATCAAGTCTGTAGCCAGTTCGGGAGGGACAGGTCCTTGGCGAGGACTATTTGCTCCGAGAAGGTCTTCGGGAGCCTCATAACCCAACTTACCGGCACTTATCCAGAATCCATAATAACGGCGCTCAAAGCAACCGGCATTCTCACTCATGGCGTCAAGCCCTTCCGAGAATACACCCTTCTATATCGTCGGTCTTCCCGAGGAACCCATCGAGGCGGCGGAAGCCAAGATGAAGTTCGAAAGGCTCTCCATGGAACTCTACAAAGTCTTCCCCTTCATTGAGGAGATCAGGGCGGTCGTAAAGTCGAAGAAGGCCTCGAAGGACCATGCGCGGTATGAAGTCTCGGTCGAGGTCTACACGCCCAAGGAAAGGCGCGCTTTCACGGAGACCGGCTACAACCTGGCCGCCGTCTTCGATTCGTTGGGACCCAAGATGAAACGGCTTCTCTCCTCGAGACAATCGCGGGTCACGGCGACCGGCGGAGACTCGCCTAGGAAGACACGCGAGTAGGAGTTTCTCACTGAGCCGGCTGCGGAGACCGAGGAGACTGAATAATCATCTTCAGCTGGTCCTTCAGTTGCTCCACTTCGTGTCCAAGTCTCGCGATTGTCTTTGAAGCTTCCGCGGCCTCGGACAGGGAATGGAAGACCTCGAGCGCCTTCCGCCTGACTCTCGGGTCGCGATCGGTCCTCGATGCCTCTCTGAGTGTATCAAGGAACCTGGTGTCTCCAAGCGACGGAATCAGCTTGGCGACGATGTGCTCGCGGACCCGGAACTCCTTGTCTTTGAGGAGCATCTCCCTGATCATTGGGAGCTCTTCCTCGAGAATGCGCCCTCTGTTCTTGATCGCCTTCAATGCCCCGATTCTCACGCGGAGAGGCTTCCCGTACACAACGTTCTCCCTGACGATCGCTGCGATGCC
>JBEKJM010000048.1:0-10144 GCA_050011215.1 Nitrososphaerales archaeon | reverse complement strand
AGGGCTCTTAGCCGATTTGGCCATCCAGCACCAAGATCAATGGCACTTGGATTTATCAGTCTTATCATCGATGTGGCTTTAAAATCAGAGCTTCCGCTATCGACATCCTACCTGTCAAAAAAGAAAAGCCCATGACCTCAGAGGTCCCGAGGCCATGGACAGCCATACGACTACGGATAGTCTTCTATTCTCCCTCGCCCGGGGAGGGATAATTCCGTCTTATAACTGATTACTACTGATGGCAGGTGTGTACATCTTATGCCGGAAGGGCAAACCTAAGTAGGTTAGGGAGGAGCTCTTTCTCTCAGAGACCATCCACTTGTCAGACTCCAGGAAGGATGAGGGCAAGTCCGTTCTCAAGACATTCAGACTCTCAGGATCGTTGGACCGCTCTCTGAAGAAGGGAGCCGCTGATGAAGGCACGACCGTCAACGCGCTGGCCAATTCGATCCTTGGCGCGTATTTTGGCTGGAGAAAGAAAGCGAGGGAGTTTGGATTCATCCCGCTTTACAGGCCAGTCTTGATGAGGATAATCGAGGAGTTGGATGACGAGGCGCTCGCCCGAATAGGCCGAGAGGGTGTGGCCGCCTCTTGGATAGAGCAGGCAGAGTTCTTCCTCCAGGACCCCACGCCGACCAAGACGTTGGAGGCCATGAGCAGAAGGTCCAAGACCAATCCCGGAGCAACGACGAGAATAACGCAGGAAGACGGCGCGTATACGATTGTCATGCTCCATGACTTTGGTCCCAGGTGGAGCATCGTCGTGAAAGGCGCTCTCCAAGGATTCGTGAGGAAGACGTTTGATGTCGAGCCGCGGATCACCGTGGGGGGATCGGTCGTCACGGCCCGTTTCAAGGTCAATCCGCAGACGCAAACTGCCTAGCTGGCTCCTCGCTCTACAACCATGGCAGCACGCCATCGATTGTCATGGCTCCGCGCACACGCGCGAACCTCGCAACCAGCCGAGTAAACAGCGCGAATCTAGCTCCGACCAACCAAAGAAGCTTGAAACTGCCAGAGAGGAATTGCGACCCGTCTGGCTTCGAACCCAACTCGTGCCGAAGTTCTTTGCCCATCCGGCCGGAACGGGTTCGAATGAGGAGGTCGCTGTTCCACTTTGTCGCACATCTAAATACTGAAAGGATTCCACTCCGATTATGCAATCCCTGGGGAGGCCGGCTTCTTCCGCCGACCGATCGTGCGTGGTCGAGGGAGAGAGTGCGGAGCTGTTCTTCATCGCATATCTGAGATTCACACGCAAGTGAGCCTTTCCCAAGGCTTCTCCTGCCTCGGTTCTGCCTAGTTTCCTCGGGGTCGCTTTGATGCGAGCGCGCGCCCACTCACTCAGAGTCGAGGAGGGGCGATACGTCTGACGAGGGCATACGACACCACAATGACCACCGTGGCCAGAAGAACGAAGCCTGCCTGGAGCGGAAACTCGGGGATTCCTCCGCCACCTTTCGAAGATGTCGAAGATGTGGGAGTGGTGATTAGGGTAGTCGAGCCCGTAGTTGTAGAGCTCGTGGACGAGGTCGATGACGTGGTCGAAGTGGTGGAGGTCGAGACTGTCGTCGCTCCCACTGCGAGGACCCCTTTCTGAATCGTCACGGCTGCAGATTGGAGCGCGTACTGGCTTATGGTGCCCTGTACGGTCTTTGCGGAGGTGACGGCCCCGTTCTGGACCACAGTGTAAGCGAGGGTATATTGCTCGCTCGCCTCTTCCATCGCGGCGCCGTCCACAACGACCCTGAAGTTCTGCATGCTGGACGGCAGAATGATCAGCGCCGTGCCATCGTTGAAGTCGAAGTAATACGAACCAGGAATGACATCAATCGCCTCGCGGGACATGTTCAGCAGGGAAGGGTTGAAACCCGTGTGCCCACCCGCGGAATCATACACGCTCAGGTAGAGCTGATGCCCTGGATGCAAGAGTTCAAGGAGCGTCCAGCTCGCCCCGCCCGGCTGGGAACGATTGATGCTCTGTAGCAGGGGGAGCCAGTCGGCAGAGTCAGAAAAGTTGAGTTGGGATTCGAGACCTGTGTAAAACTGGTACGGCTCCTTCGGGAAGTTCGCACTCGGGGGCAAGAAGACCGTGAGCCCCTCGTACATCTCCGCAGTGGATGTGTTAGCGATAACGGCTTCTTTGACGTCTGCTATGAGATCCTTGGCCGCGGTCGTGATACTCTCGTTCATCTGCGGACTGGCGAGAATGTTCTCGGCAAAGCTCCGTATGTCAAAGTAGGGGAAGCTGTCGTCGGCGCGGACCGTACTTGCGATCGCCTCCACCATGGTCTTGTTGAAGAGCACATCGTGCTCTTCGTAGCTCTGAACGAGAGCACCAGAGAGGATGTCCAGTCCCTGCACGACCCCCTCGAGTTTCGAAGAGTTGATGGCGGCGAGCGTCGGTACCTCCTCCGCCTCCTCATCCTCGGGTGTTGAGTACTTCGCACCGTACGTGCTTACGATTTCGTTCAGGTAGGCCCCCGTGGTCTGGTCTGGGTTCTGGAGAAGAGAATCGAGGAACCCTGTGTAGTTGTACCCCGGTCCAGGCACCGAACGCTCTGAGGCCGTGAAGTAGGACGCGTCACCTTCGAGCTGGTACAGGGCCTCAGCCTGCGCCATCAGGCAGGCATCGAAGCTCACGATGTCCAGTTTGGGCGAGATGTCGTCAAAGGCCGCGGCCAGCTGAGTGACGCTCATGGACGTCTCGTCGTATATGCCGAAGCCCTCCATCCCACCGCCGTGATCTGAAAGGATGAGCTGGTTATGGTCGGCCGGGTCCATGGCCATCGAGACGTTTAGGAACTTGTGCAGGGTGGCGGGATCCTTGATATCCGTCTCCGGCCAGACGCCTCCCACCCGATCTATCGAGCCGTTCACGATTTTGTACAGCGCGATGCTACCGCCGGATTGCGGCTCGTTCTGGAAGTCTGTGCTGGTGTAGGCGTAGAACAGCACAAGCACTCCAACGGCCGGGTCGTGGTTCTCCTTCGACGCGTCGGCCATTTCAATCACATTGTCCTTCATGTCCCCTTGAAGTTCTCCGTCCGAGGCACAATACAGCATCACGAGCCACTTCGCCTTCAAGAGCTGTAACGCTATGGTGCTATTCTGCCTGTAGGAGCCGCTCGAAGCCGTTATGGTAACGGTGAAGTTCATCGGAAGGTGCGTTCCCCCGGGCTGCATGCACTTGCCCACCACACAGTCGAGCGTCACGTTGACTTCGATGTGCAAGTTACCAGTGGGATTCCAAAGCACGTCCAAGGACTTGTTGAAGTCGGTCTCACCCTTTTCCCTTAGAGTCACGTTCAGCCCCTCGGGAAGGTCTTCGCTGTCTGCGACGGAGACACTAATGCGTGGAGAGAGGATTTCATCCTTGTAGTCTAGCGTGATGTTCGCGTAAGACGGCTCCGTGGGGTAGACGCGCAGCATCGATGGGGGCAGGGGCGAATCTATCATCGCAGACTTCCAGTACGCCTGGTTGGGCCCCGGGCTGGAATCGGGCGACCCTTCCTCCTGGCCCAGTATGACGTAGAAAGGACCTGCTCCGACATGGGCACTCGAGGTGCCCAAGACCTTCCCTCCCTCGCTGATGCTGTATTCTGCTGTGCCCGAAGCGTTGACGGAGAATTGTACCGTATAGTACACATTCAGACTTGGGGTCAGGTACAGTTTCGGCGAACGAGGCCATCCCAGGGCTGTTCCAGTCTTGACGTCGATACCGTAGAAGCACCGGTTCGGTGCTATGCTGGAGTTAGCCGGGATGCCGCAGGTCGCTGGGTCACCGCAGTCCCCCAAATGGCTGCAATTGTCGGGGTTTAGGTTGCCAATTATCGAAATGCCAGAATCGGCGTCTTCTGAAGAAATGGCGAAGACGAACGTGTGTCCATTCGAGACGGTTGCTTCGACCACGGCGGTCGCATTGAATGGCGGTGTGAAGGATTCGACGGTTTGGATCGTACTTGCTTCGCACCGATTACTCGTCTCAGCAATCCCCATTCCAGCTGAAGAAAAAGTAGGACTCGGTGCAATAAGTTGACAGCTCGAACCGACGTCGTCGGGCCCAAAGAGTGACCCGGTGGGTCCGTTGAGTTGCCACACGGTTTCATTGAGACTCTTGTCGCGGGTGAAATCATCATCAAACATCAGAACCCCCTGGTGGCCCGCATCCGCCGCAGGCGCTGGAGCCGCAGGGGCTGCCCCTGTGGCGGAGGGCACGACTATCAACGTGACAAAAGCAGAGGCTGTGAGAACTGCAAGTGTCAGTACGGCCAAGGCATGGTTTGGCTGGAACCCTCTGACCAAGTTCCCAGGCAAGTAAGCGGGACCCGGATTACCCTGATTACTTATGGATTCCGTCATCGTGATAGCAGCTCGTACTGGTTGAGGTCGGATGTCCAGCTGGTGATGTTGCCTGACTACTTCCCCGGCAGCACCCCGAGAAAGTGAGTCCTTCGCACTCTGATCTCATCAGCCTTCTGACACGTAGAAGCCGCCTTACGGGTCTCGCAGTTTGGACATTGCTTGCTGATTGAGAGGCGACGAACTAGAGCGCGAAGGGAAAGGGCATCGCACTCTAGGTTCAACTCCCCGCTTTTTGGGGTTCAAATCCCCGATTTGGGATTCGTCTCGTGTGAAAAGTCTGTCCCGGGGGGGCTTTCGACGAGGTGGTTCAATGCCCCTCTTGCTATGCCAGATGGAGCGGCACAGGCATCTGCGGAGAATGGATATTAGTTCGGGGACGGGTACCGCCATCCCCAAGGATTAGGAATGGAACTCTCGCCGGTCGTTGCAAAGAGGAGAAGCATCTATTTCAAAGCCATCGGAGCCGTTGTCTTCATCGCCCTCATCTCGTTCGCGTCCTTCTACGCCGCAGCGACCTACCTCGGTTACCACGTATACTCGAGCCAAACCAAGCTAGAGAACGTTGTCATCACATGCAACGGCATCACGAGCAGCTCCACCTGCTCGCCAGCGCACACCGTGGAGGTTGACTTGTCGACACCGAATGGAGCCGAGGGGATCGAGATCCAGCTCACCTTCACAAGTTATTATTCTTCAACGGTGGCTGTGACGACGCGGTTGGCACCAAGCCAGCTCTACATCGGAAGCTACGTGTCTGTAATTGGGAACCTTAGCTTAGGATCAGTCGACACGACCTACGAAGTGAACAACCTCTTTGGTGCTGGATTGCCGCCGAGCGTCTTTGTCAGTGACGGGGCCTGCGGGATAAGTTGCCCCACCGTTCGCCCTGGCTACTTTTCGGTGTCGCTGGAGGACCATGCACCATACCAAGGAGGGTCTGAAAGTAACGGTCTCCTGCTGCTTGCACCCCCTCAATGGTACCCACCTTACCCTGTGGGCTTCACTCTAAGTTTCGTCGTCCGTGCCTCAGTTCCCAGTGCCGGCTCCGGTCCCTTCAGTCTTGCGCAGAGTTATCTGGGCAACGTCACCATTCCATTCTACGCCGACTCGAACTACACTGCATCGATGGGGTACTGTAAAACGGACCAATGTCTCAGCTCTTAGGCGAGCGACAAGAGTGAAAGTGTTCTAGAAGTTCATGACCCTGGTGGTTTACCTTTACAGTAGAACGAATTGGCGAACCCCACGGTACTTGAACACGGGAAGTGAAGCCAAGACTGCCTCCCGGGGGGCTTTCGACCATATGGTGTAATGCCCCTCCCTACCAGGCAATGGGTTCGGACCCGGTGGGGCCCGGGCCCTCAGGCGTCCCGAATCCTGTCTGCTTTCTTGATGGCCACAATGGGAACGGACCATAGGGATTGTCTACGGATTGCCACCACGACTTGCATCGTTCGCTATTCGAGTGAGAAGGCGTTTAAGGCATGCCGCCCCGTCAGACGCGCGTTGCATACTCATACAAGGTCCATCCGAGATGAACTCTAGGGAAATCGAGATTCTGGCCTACAGCGAACTGAAACAGAAGGATTCCCTTCTTCCTTTGCTGGAACAGGCTTTTGGGTGGCCGTTCAGCCCAGCCAAGTTCGAGAAGAGCATCAGGACGGATCCAAGACTCAGAGACGGTAGCGTGGGATTCTGCGCAATCAAGGAGGGAAAGGCAGTCGGATATGTCGGCGTCATGGATCTCACTCTGAGAACTGCTTCGGGCACTGAAGAAAGAGTCGGAGGCCTTTATTCTGTTGCGACTCATCCTGAATACACGAGACAAGGAATCAGCACAGCTTTGATAGCGCGTTCACACGAGTACTTCCTGACGAAAGGCTATCGCTTTTCGCTCCTTACGACCAGCCCAACAATCGTAGCTCACGCCCTATACATGAGACTGGGCTACTTTGACGTCGCACCATTTCTGTCAGCATACCTGGGGGCAAGGGCGAAACTGCAGAAAGTCTTGAAGCGCAGAAGCTCCGCCAAACCGGATCACAGCAGAATGCTTGAGCTATTCCGCCAGTGTGTCAAGGGCAGAACGGGCTTCGCAGTCAGAGATGAAGAATACCTCAGAATGCTCTTCAAGCAGTACGAGATCTCGACCAAGGAGTGCATAGTGACTGAAAGAGGGTACGTGATCTTCAAGAAGGAAAAGGAGTCCATCAGAATAAGAGAGCTTGTCGCCCAGAACGGCAAAGAGATGCTCGGGCTCATTGGACTGGTCGAGGGCACAACGCAAAAGCCTATGGTTGGCAGATTGGGAATCCCCTGTTCAGCTGATGTGATTCATGCGTACAAGTCTCGGGGTTTCACTGTGCTCGAAAAGGCTCACGGCGTGCTAATGGCCAAGGAACTTGTGGCTGATGCCTCGTTCAACGACTGTTTTGGCAACAGGTTTTGTATGAGTGCATTAGATCACTTCTAGCGCCAGCCCCTCGTGGTGCTTCTGGCATTATCGCTTGTTGGAATCAGGCGTGCCGCGGGTCGGACTCTCCCGACCTCTCGGAATAGAACTGCGACCTGCTGCAGATTGAGAACGAATCCAGGCCGCAGGTTCGAATCCGATGGGGTTAACCCCTGTGTGGGTTCTTTCCTTTGGCTTTGGGAGTGATTGTATGAGAGGCGCCCTGGCCGGGACTTCACATTTCAGGTAGGCGCCCCCTACGTACGGCAAAAGATTCTGAAAGAAATGCAGCAGCTAGACTGAGACAGGCCAGCCTACTAAGCAGAGCGGGTGCAGACACGCCAAGCAAATCTCAGAGAACGAAGTGGAAAACCAACCTTGACTAACGATTTCGAGCTCTCTTGGAGAACACACTTGAGATTTTGGTGAGAATCGATGCGTACCACGCCCTATCGGAGAGCAGACTTGCGATGGTGGCGATAATCGAGCCAAGCCAGTACAAAGTGAAGTATGTCTGATGAAACACAGGTGCGGAAAACCCAGTAACGTATAGCGCTTCGAACATCGAGAAAAGAAGACCGAAGACGGCCATCCCTCCCCCCAGACCAATCAACAGCCTTCCCGCGAACCCTTCATGGCGAAGTAGCAGAACTCCTCCCGCAACCACCAAGATTCCGCCCAGTCCGACGATGAAAGTGAGCATTGCAATAGCAAGGTGCACAAACAAATCGCCCTGGGAACCAATGCTCGGTCCGAGATACTGATTGACATAACCTAGACCCGTCAAGAATATCGAACCCGACGTAACTCCGCTCGCGATTAGGATCAGACCGCCGACCACTGCAAGCACACCAGGAGACGTGGGCCGCTTGACGATTGGCACAAGTTCCTTCATCTGATACACCCTCTTGGTCGGCCCTGGAAGCGCGACGATGAAAGCATCTCTGATTGGCGTGCTTTCAGAAGATGAATCATGTCCACGGACCTGAGCACCTGGAATCGTGCTGGTCTTTCTTATTGCTTTGGTCGGCGCAAACGTGGAAGGGGAGGAAACCTTCTGCGGGAATTGCGGCTGGATACTGTAGAAGCGCGCACTTGGTGTCTGAACTCCTAGCATGTGCTGCCTCCTTTCCTATCACGGCTTACGCGCGCGCTCGCTATTCCACTTTGTCGCACATCTAAATACTGAAAGGATTCCACTCCGATTATGCAATCCCTGGGGAGGCCGGCTTCCGCCGACCGATCCTGCGGTTCTCTGAGGGTCGACCCTTCTCCCGCCGGGGCCGACCCGTCAAGCACAGCCAGCAGCCTCGGAGTAAAGAGGTTCTTTTGGAATCAGATGGCTCGAGCGAAGAGGGCGGGAACGTGGTTCAGGCTCTGCAGGAGGGAGAGGGTGATGTATGGCCTGGCCCTGAGACTCGACGTGAAGTTTCGGAGCCACGACCTCCTGAAGGCCTTGGTATCGGTCCTGAAGAACCTCAGGGATTCCTGCGACGGAGGGTATGCCGCGCTCATGAGAGGGAGGGGGCTCGCCTGGAGCTTCTCGGAGGCGGCGGTGTCCTGGGGGAACGAGCGAGCCCGCGAATGGAGGAACGACCCCGCATACATCAGGTTCCTGGCGGCGGCGCTGAAATGAACGCGGAATCTCTAGGCTCTGCCGTGGGGGAATCCTAGTGCTGGGTCTGTCAGACTTAAATAACGAATTAGTGGTTGTTATCACCAGAAAGATGAAATTCCTGCCGATATACCTGACAGCGCTATTCGGTTACCTAGTCCTAGCCCTCGAAGGGAAGTTCCCCGCACTCTCGAAGAGGCGCGGGATCTCCGCCGCCGTAGCGGTACTCGCCGTCCTGTTGGTCATCGCATTGGGCGTGCTCATCGGGTACGCCATCCTGACCACGCCTGGCACCTCGACCACGACGTACCCGTAGCCCTGCGAGCCAATTCCGACCGCCGAAACACAGGCAGTTGGAGAGTAGCGAAAGAGAATGAAGGTGCCGCTCACGCCTCGGCAGGCGCTCGCCCTGATTGCGGGAGCCGCCATGTTCACCTATGGTTTGTGTGTCCAATGGATCTGGAAGACGACCTGTAATTGTCCGAGTGGTGTCCTTCCTTGCTCTTGCCCCACGCAAACGCCAGCGAACGCCCCGCTCTTCGGTTACCCCGTGATGCTCATTGGCGTGGCTCTCATCGCCTATTCGCTAATCTCAATCTATATCTCGCGCCGTCAGCACCAGCGAGTTAACAAGGAGAAGATTAGCACCAGTTGAGTTACAAGAACCGCCCTCTCCCTTGAGCGAATCTCCCTCATCGCCGTCCGCTGAGACCGTGGCCTTTGACCCCGGGGACGAGGGGTTCAGGCGCGTCTGGCTCTTCTCTCTCGTCGTGAGCGTTGGGGCCGTCGCGGCCTTCTTCTGGTACGTGAACCTCACCAAGGGGTCCGACTGGGTCCCGCTCGGGTACGACCCCTACTACTACGTCGGCTACATCAACCAGGTCGTGGCCCAGGGGCCTCTGTGGTTCGCCTCTTCCCAGCACAACGTGGAGTTCCTCTATCCGATCGTTGCCAGTATCCCTGTGTATCTGGGGGCGTCGGCCGACGGCGTGGAGGTGGTCCTGCCGGCGGTCATGGCGTGCGCGACCGTGGTTGCCACGGGGGTCCTCGCGCTGGAGTCGAGAGACTGGAGGGTGGCGACGCTGTCGGTCGCGTTCTCCAGCGGGTGGTTCGCCGTCTACAGGATGGGCGCAGATTTTCACGCGCAACTGTTTGCGTTTCCACTCCTCATCCTGGCGACCGTGTTGCTGATCAGAGTCTCGCGCAGGCGTTCGGCCTCGGTGCCCGTCTTGGGGGCGTTCCTGTCGCTCGTGGTGCTTGCCGGGGCCGCCCACATTGAAACGACGGACTTCTTCATCCTGGCGTGGGCCCTGGCCTTCATCCTTCTCGGATGGCGGACCGCTCTTGGCTCGTGGCGGTGGAGCTCGTCCATGATCGTGGCTGGGGCGCTGGTATCATCTCCCTTCACGTACGCATACCTGCACGGAGTGGCCGGAGGCGTCGGCGGCCAGTATTGCGTCTTCCCCACCTACTGGCTGGAGGTCTTCGGGGTCTTCGCGGGGCTGGCTGTGCTGGGGCTCGGGGTCCTGGCGTGGCAGTACAGGTCGGCCTCCGACAGCTACCTGACGAGGCTCCTGCTCTCCTGGTCCGCGCTGGCCGTGGCGATCGGGGTCCTGGGCTACGTCAGCCAGTTCCCGATCTCGGACTCCGACAGGGCGCTCCTTCTCTTCCCTCTGCCGCTGGTCTCGTCGTTCGGGATGGTCTGGCTCGTC
>JBEKJM010000047.1:0-10258 GCA_050011215.1 Nitrososphaerales archaeon | reverse complement strand
CAGGCCGGTCCAGTTCCTCGGTTTGCGCAGGATGCTTCCAGCTGAGCTTCACCAGCGTGAGGTCGCCGGCGGAGAAATCTCTAAGCTTCGCTGCCTTCGCCGCGTAGACCTTGCGGACCGCCAGAGCAGGGCCCCTCACGCTCTTCTCCTCGACCAGTCCAAGCTCTTCCATCTTCCTCAGGTGTTTTAGCACTCCTTGGATTGAGATTCCAGTGGCGGCCGCCAGTTCTCCCAAGGTCCGTGGTCTGGTCGACACGAGGTCTGCTAGCCTGAGCCTCGTAGGGGAGGAGATCACTTCCGGAAGCGGGTCGTGAGTCACCCCTCGCTGGGTGGCAAAGGGTTTATAAAAGGGTTTAACCCGAGGTTAATTAACCAAGGGTTAAACTCATGAGTGAAGACAGACGAAAGAATCTGAGGGACATGCTTGACGAACTGGACAAGTATTTCGAGGAGTTCGAGAAGGACGTCCAGGACGTTGTCAGGGACAGCATCTCGGCCATCCATCCGCAGTCCGAGCCCTACGTAGCCGGGTTTTCGTTCATGCTCGGCCCGGAGGGTAGGCCGAGCGTTCAGTTCTTCGGCGACAGCCCTCTGCATCACGACGGCTTCCGGTCGCCTATGAGCGAGCAGATACCCGACGAGAAGAACGGATTACTCAGGCTGGTGCTGGACATGCCCGGGGTGGAGAAGGACGACATTAGAGTGGAGGCGACCGAGGACAGAGCGCTCGTAACCGCCGAGAGGGACTCTCGGAAGTACAAGGCTGACATCGGTCTTAAGGCACGGGTCCAGCCTGACAGCGGGAAAGCCGAATACAGGAATGGTCTCTTGGAGATTTCGTTTTCTCTGAGGGACAAGGCTAATAAGGACTACAGGAGGGTTAAAATTGTCTGAGGGTTCATCAGGGTTGAGTCAGCAACAGGTCCAATTGAAGGTCCTCGAAGCCTACACGCGTGACGTAGGCAGAGGTGTCGCAAGGATTGACTACGACGCGATGGACGCGCTCGACGCTTCGACGGGCGACGTGGTCGAGATCAAGGGCAAGAGGAGGACGGTCGCGAAGTGCCTTCCGCTGTATCCCTCGGACGAGGGCAGGGGGATAGTCAGGGTTGACGGTCTAATCAGGAACAACGCCGGTGTAGCCATTGGCGATGTCGTGGTCGTGAAGAAGGTGAAGGCTCCTCCGGCCGAAAAGGTCGTCGTTGCACCGCTCGAGGCAGTGCCCCCGATAGACGAGCGGTACCTAGCCGACGCTCTCGAAAGTGTCCCGGTCACGAAGGGGGACAACATCATGATTCCCTACTTCGGAGGCAGGCTGACGTTCCAGGTGGTCGGTGTCAGCCCGGTCGCTGACGCGGCCCTGATCACCCAGCGCACCGTCTTCGTGATTTCAGAGAAGGGGGAGTCGCTCCGCGGCGTCCCGCAGGTCACCTACGAAGACATCGGCGGCCTGAAGGACGAGATCCAGAAGGTGAGGGAGATGATTGAGCTCCCGCTCCGCCACCCCGAGATCTTCGAGAAGCTCGGCGTGGAAGCGCCCAAGGGTATTCTTCTCTACGGCCCGCCAGGGACTGGCAAGACGCTGCTAGCGAAGGCAGTGGCCACGGAGAGCAACGCCCACTTCATCCCGATCAGCGGACCTGAGATAATGTCGAAGTTCTACGGAGAGAGCGAAGCCAGGCTGAGGGAAATCTTCAAGGAGGCGAAGGAGAAAGCGCCTACGATAGTCTTCATAGACGAGATCGATTCCATAGCTCCGAAGAGGGAAGAGGTCACGGGCGAAGTCGAAAGACGCGTCGTCAGTCAGCTGCTTTCGTTGATGGACGGCCTGGAGGCGAGAGGGAAGGTCATCGTGATTGCCGCGAGCGTAACCGGCGATACACCAATACTCGTCAAGGACAAGGATGGCAAGGTCAAGCTTACTCCGATAGGAGACTTCGTAGACTCGTTCTATGTTGACGGCGAGGAGAATGTGGAGAAGTCATCAGACGGATACCAGGTTCTGGGCCTCAGGCCAAGGCAATCCGCCGGCCCAGGTTTCTCGAAGTACACCTTCTTCGGCGGTAGCATGTTCCAGCCCTTCAGGGGAGTCTTCCGCCACAAAGTGAACGAGATCTACGAGATTGAGTATCTCGGAGGGAAGGTTCGAACGACCGGTAACCACTCAGTCTTCGTAAGGACGCGTCACGGAATCGAACCAAGAAGGGTAGACGAGCTGAAGGTTGGCGACTCCCTCGTGGACCTTCCGATGAAAGTCAACAGAACGAGCAAGGAGTTGATGGAAGTAAGAGCGCACACCTTCGAGGAGCATCCTCTTCCAACCTTCGACCTCTATGGCGACGAGATAGTCCAGGCCTACAACAAGGCGTTGGTCCTCCAGGACGTGCCGGGACCCAACGGCCAGTCCCATCTGATCGCGTTACAAGCTGGAGTCGACCGCTCCACAGTGCAAAAATGGAGACATGAGGGGATGGTGCCAGACTCAGTGAGGTGGCAGGACGAAGGGATACCGAAGGCGGTCAAGTTCACTCCGGGTCTGAGCAGGCTGTTTGGATACTACGCGGCCGAAGGCTCGTCGAGAACGAAGGAACTCACCTTCACATTCAGCAAGGAAGAGAAGTCGTACACTGACGACGTGAAGTCTTTGATGCAGGAGACCTTCGCAGTCGCTCCGTCTATCGAGCGGGAACACAACAACGCATACTCAATCTACTTCGAGCGGCGCCCAGTGGCGCATCTCTTCGGAGAGCTCTTTGGTCGCAGTGCGCACGAGAAACACGTGTCTACGTTCGTCTTCGAGCTACCGAAGGAGTACTTCCTCGAGTTCTTGAAGGGGGAGGCCAGGGGGGACGGCTACAACAGTCCGAAGAGGGGCAATCTCGAGATAACGTCCGTAAGCAAGCAGTTCATCCTGCAACTCAACTGGATCTGCAGGATGCACGGAATCAAGGCTTCCACATCATCATTCAAAGTCCCATCGGGAAGAGTGATCGCGGGGGAGGTCATCGAGAAGGAGACGATCGCCTACAGGCTCGCGATTGGGAAGACGAACAATCCCTTCACCACAGTCTCTGTCCAGAAGAAGCTGGCACAGAAGCGTGCGATTGTAAAGTCAATCAGGAAGCTTCCGTTCGACGACTATGTGTACGACATCTGCGGCGCCCAGGGCGAAGCGTTCTTCGGCGGTGAGAGCCCAATCCTTCTACACAACACTAATCGCCCCAACGCCATCGACCCCGCGCTCAGGAGACCGGGAAGGTTCGACAGGGAGATCGAGATCAAGGTGCCCGCGAAGGGCGGAAGGCTGGAGATCCTTCAGATTCACGCCAGACACATGCCGCTGGTTGAGGCCTCCGAATCGGACAAGTCGGTCAGAACTACTGATATCGTGGATCTCGAGAAACTGGCAGCCGTCACACACGGGTTCGTAGGTGCAGACCTTGAATACCTGTGCAAGGAAGCCGCCATGAAGACGCTCCGAAGGAACCTCCCAGACATTCAATTGGAGGAGGATAGGCTCTCTCCTGAGACTCTGGACAAGTTGACCGTAACGATGGCTGATTTCGAGAGTGCGTTAAGAGATGTCACGCCCTCTGCGATGAGAGAGGTGTATTTGGAGACCCCTGACGTGACGTGGGCAGAGATTGGTGGTCTTGATGCTGTAAAGAAGGAGCTACAGGAGGCGGTCGAGTGGCCTCTGAAGTACCCCGATCTTTATGAGAGAACTGGGTATACGATGCCAAAAGGAATTCTCCTCTTCGGAGCCTCTGGAACAGGAAAGACCATGCTCGCCAAGGCTGTGGCAACGGAGAGTGAGGCGAACTTCATTAGTGTCAGAGGACCGGAGCTCCTTAGCAAATGGGTAGGCGAGTCTGAAAGGGGAATCAGGGAGGTGTTCCGCAGAGCCAGGCAGGCGTCCCCTTGCGTGATATTCTTCGACGAACTCGACGCACTGGCTCCTGTGCGAGGGATGGGCGGAGATAGTATGGTGACTGAAAGGGTCGTGAGTCAGCTCCTTACCGAGTTGGACGGCATCCAAAGCCTGCAAGGGGTCGTCGTGCTCGCAGCAACGAATAGGATTGAGTTGATCGATCCCGCCCTGCTCCGAGCGGGGAGATTCGATAAGCTCGTCCAAGTTCCTCTTCCGGACAAGGATTCGCGAAGAGAGATCTTGAGGATCGATCTCATCGCTTCACGTGAGAAGAGAATAAAGCAGATGGAAGAGGTTCTCGAATCAGTGAAGCATGACATCGGAGTGCAGACCGAGAAACTGGAACACACGAAGGACGGAGACGAACTCAAGAGAGTGCGCGATGACATTGCGAGAAAGAAGGACCAAGCGGAGGAAATCACTAGAAGGATAAGCAGGAAGACGGACGAAGTCAATACCCTGCGTGCCTGTCTGGACGATGTAGCAGAAAAGACGGAGGGGCTGAGCGGGGCAGACATGTCAGCCATTGCAAACACGGCAGTTTCAATAGTGTTGCAGGCTTTCGTTTCAAAGCATCCGGACCCGGAGAGAGGGAAGAAACACATAGACGATGCAATAGTCACACAGGCTGACTTGATGCAGGCGATAGAGAAGGTCAGAACCTCTAGAGAAGGGAGACCCAAGGAAAGAATCTCCGTTCCCTACTACAGGTAGTTCTCCTAACTCCGAAGCGCTGACTCTGCGGCACGTGGCTACGCTCGACCGCCTTACTGCCCTCGAAGGTACCCACTTCGGCATCTGAATGTCCCCCTCTCCTCGAGTGTCCTCGACAATTCGGATCAATTCTGGATCTCTCTGGGGGGACCCTGTGGTTACCAGCGGGGTCCTGACAAGGTTATAATTCGCCCCTCTTGGTCAGCCGCACGTTGCTGCAGAACCCCCGCATCTTCGGCCGTGGAACCTGGCTCGACAAGGTCGCGAAGGAAACCGTCGAGAGGGAGAGGACACTCGGCAGGACGCTTTCCATGATCAGGGTCGAGAGCGGGCTCGGTGCCTCCGGGCTGCCTCACATCGGCAGTGTGGGAGACGCGATCAGGAGCTTTGGCGTCAAGCTGGCGCTCGAGACAGCGGGGTACAAGTCGGAACTGGTAGCCTACTCCGACGACTTCGACGGCCTGAGGAAGGTTCCTGCCGGCTTCCCCACATGGCTCAAGGATTACATCGCCCACCCCGTGTCGAGGATCCCAGACCCCTTCGATTGCCACGCCTCGTACGCAGAACACGTCGGGTTCCTGCTGCGAGATTCGCTCGACAGGCTGGGGGTGAAGTATCGGTTCCAGAGCGGCACGGAGGCGTACAAGTCTGGGCTCCTGAACGACCAGATCCGGCTGATCCTGTCACATTCGAAGTCCATCGGGAGCAAGATTAACGAGCTAGTGGGCCAGTCGAAGTACGAGCAGAACCTGCCCTACACTCCCGTATGCGACCAGTGTGACCGCATCTACACCACCCAGTCGCTTTCCTTCAACCGAAAGAAGGACACCGTCCATTACAAGTGCGAGGGCACCGAGCTCGGGGACAGATTCCTGAAGGGCTGCGGCTATGAAGGGGACGCGAGGATTTCCGAGGGCAACGGCAAGCTGATGTGGAAGGTTGAGTTCGCCGCGAGGTGGGCGGCCTTCGACATCAGGTTCGAGGCCCACGGCAAGGAGCTGACGGACTCGGTGAGGATAAACGACTGGGTTGCGGAACACGCCCTGAAGTATCCGCCGCCCTTCCACGCCAGGTATGAGCTCTTTCAGGACAAGTCTGGGCGGAAGATCTCCAAGTCTGTGGGGAACCTCGTGACGCCAGGGGAGTGGTTGGAGTACGCTTCGCCCGAGAGCCTCAGGCTTCTGATGTACAAGAGGATCATCGGAGCCAGGAGCGTCTCCTTGGAGGACATTCCGGTCTACATGGAGGACTTCGACGACCTCGAGGAACATTACTTCTCGCAGGTCAAGGACCCCAATCAAATGAAGGATGCCAAGCAGAAAGGGCTCTACGAGTATACGATGCTGCTGAGGGTCCCCAAGGCGAAGGGTCTGCACGTCCCCTACAGGCTGCTCGCTCAGCTGGCCGCGGTCGCGCCGAGGGGCTCGGAAGAGGATTACGTCGTAAAGCGACTGATCGCCTACGGGATGGTGAAGGAACCGACTCCCGCACTCATCAGACGGATCGCCTGGGCTTCGAAGTGGGCCGGGAGGGAAGAGAGGCCAAGCGGAAGGCGGGTGGAGGTCAGCCCCGAGGCCAGGATTGCGATCCAGGAATTCGCAGGAGCGATACAGCGGCTCTCCGACCCAGACGCCATCCAGAACGCTGCGTTCGAGGCGGTCAAGAAGAATGGTTTGAAACCGAAGGACTTCTTCCCCGTTGTCTATTCGATCTTGCTCGGTTCCGACAGGGGCCCGAGGCTAGGTCCCTACGTCGTCGACTCCGGCTCCGCTGTCGTAAGCAGGTCCCTCCTCGACGGGCTGGCTTCCTGAACTGACCCTGGCCTCGGAGCTCGTCTGTCTCCACGCTTCACCGCGGCCTCAGTCGCCTGCTTCGTCACAGGAGTCACGAGGGACGCCCGCCCTTCGGGTGTGAGGGGATTCGAGGTGACTGCGTCGCGGGTCTCAACACATAAGAATCGCGTCTGCCCGAGGCTTCTCGGGCCCGTAGCCTAGACTTCCGTTAGGGGAAAGGTGCGGTTAGGGATAACCACACTATCTCCATATACGGATCAGGGCATCAACTCGAAAGGGTGCACGCCTGCGGCTGCCTCCGGCAGAAAGCTGAAGGCCGTGGGTTCGAATCCCACCGGGCCCGCTCAGGATAAGCCCAGAATGGCCTCCGTTCGTCTAGAATAACTAGATTCTAGCTGTTTAGCGCGCGCGCCGCTCGCCCTTCAGATTGCATCTGAACGCAAAAAATACCTTGCCTCTATATACTGCGCACCGCCTATAATGATCGGTGAAGTGTATGGAGACAAACAGACTAATCACGAACGCGAGATCTCTCTCTCCGATTCAGTGTCCTCGTCTCTCCATCACATTCTAACCACCATCTCCGTCATCTCCGACGCCACTAGCGCTTCCTCGACGAGAACCACTTCCTCCTCGACTGCCTCGACACCAACAACGAGGAACTGTGCGCCATGATCACTTCGAACTCCCGTACGAGTCCCTTGGCGGCTCATGCAGAAGGGGTGGAGGTTGTGACTTGCTTCGTCTTTCAGACTTTCTTCCTCATCTTCCGGCCGGCTCTCTCTAGGTCGCGACCTCCCTTCTCGACCGCCTTCTCGATGTCCTTGCCGGCCATCTTCATTTCATGCCCGACCTTCTTGACGTCGGTCTCCACCTTCGCTTTTGCCTTGCTTCTCTTGCTCGTGCCAGACATGGGTGCGTGTCGGTAGACGACCCTATTAAGACTGCAGAACGATTCCCGCGTCTGAAGCGCGCGCGCTCAGATCTAGGGCAATGTTGCTACCTAACTTAGTCCTATGCCCGCGCGAGCTCTTCCTGCGCCTTCAACACCTCTCCAATGATGATTTTCCTTATCGGCTCGTCCAATTCGCTTTTTGTGCAGACCTCAATGGCAACTTCATAGGTTGTTGCTGCCGAACCCACAATCTCCACGCTCGACTTTTCCGTAGCCAGGGCATCATATTTCTTGAACGATTCCAAGACTCTTGACTTGAATTTGTTATAGTCCAACTTCTTGTCAAGCTCCGTTCTAACGCTCACCGTCCTAAGACCCGCTCTCGAATAATTCACGGTATAGGCCCCCAGGACTGCCGAGTTCGGGAGAACAACGGGAAGGCCGTTGTCCATGAGCACATGCGTGTAGAATATCCCGATCTCCTGGACGGTGCCGGTGACACTACCTAGGGAGGATACCATGTTCACCCGGTCGCCGATTTTGAACGGCCTCGAGATGATCAGGGAAAGGCCGGCGAATATGTTGCCCAGCACCTGCTGTCCGGCGAGGCCTAGGACTATACCGAGGAAGCCCGCGCCGATGAGGACCGCCGTGAGGTTGAAGCCGAGTACTCCAAAGACGAGGACAATCAAGACAATGCCGGCGATCACTGAAAAGAAGTTCCTGATCCCCTGCGCATGCGTCGGCCCAAGCGACGGCTCGACCACCTTCTTGAGTATCCCGTTGACGACCCTGATCACCAGATAACCGGCGACCAATACTATGATTGCGTAGATGAGCAGAACGTAGTTTTCGGGTACCAACCCATGATCGGAGAGGTAACCTGCGAGCAACGCTGTCACAAGCGAGGCGATTATTATCAGGATGAAATGCGGAACCCTTGATTTCACGACGGCGGACGGTCTCTCTGGGTCGCTCATCCTCGCGCTCCGCTAGACAAGACCACTCCTAAAATGTCTCGGAAAATGCTTCCCCATCGCCGCGGTTATTCGGAACAGTTCAAGACGAGAAGACCGATTGCCAGCAGAGCGATTCCCAGGTGGCGAGAAGATCATGCTCCTTGAGAACAAACAAGCGCGCGCGCATTCGGAAATTGTCATTCTGGGTGTTCCTTCGGCTTAACCACCCACAACTCTCTCCTGCTCGGGCATTCGTCAAGCTTTGACCCCGATTCCTCAGGTTACGTCAATACAAGAACCATATTAGTAATGAGGAAGAGTTGCTCAAGTTCAAGGTCGTAATCCGGACCAACTTCGGTGAGCTAGAGGGAGGGAGAAACAGTCAAGGAATTGAGAGACGGGCTGAGGGAGATCGGTTCCTCTGCCGAACAAACAGAAGCCCTACTCAAGACCAAAGTGTAAGATGAGTATTGCCCACCTGCCGACGCTTTCCCAATACCTGGCAAATTCATGTTGATCCACACCGAGCAAGCCGGCTCATTCATCGGACTGATTGGTTATCTTTTGGTGTTGCTTCTGCAGATGACGGTTCCCTAAGTGAACCAATAAATCCCAACGGCGACGATTATGAAGACCGCGCCAGCGACCAGAAGATCATTCGACAGCCAATCGCTGACCGCCTTGTTAGTGGCAGTGCGGATTGCGCCAATCATGAGAAAAAGAAGACCGAGCCCAAAGAAGAACCTGATTAGCCCTCTACGCAAGTCTCTGAAATCCATGGAGTGTTAACCAGTTTCTACGTCAGATTAAGACCTTTGCTTTGCTAGGAACGCCGGAGCGTCATCAATGGGGTTCTGCAAAGTCTCCGTCAGCTGAGGTGAAATCTTCTCCGTGTTGAGGCCGTCAGCTTGGTTGATGAGTCTCCGTTAAGTGGGCTTTCTCCTTCTCAATTCAAAGACAGCTTTCGCGCCACAGAACGAACATCTGGCCTCTTCTGTTACACTTTCAAGTGCGGTTGAGTAATCCGAGCTCTTTGGCCTCGGCTGCGGTCGGTATTGAGTCCCAATGTCAGCCTCATCCGTACCAAAGTGGCACACTTATTCAAGCCGCGAGCAATGGAGATTCAACAGCGTCTCTGTCTTGGGTTCTTGACCCGATGGCTCACGCGAATTCATGGCGCCGGCTGATGCTCTCTTTGCAGACTGAACCCCTGCCACCGACGCGCTTGTTACAGTGTCGGCAGGCCATTTCTTGGTTGCCTTCTACGAAACTGTGTGTCCCTCCAATTAGATGCTCCGGACAGCTTCCTCCGCCAGAACCCTTAGACGCTCCGCAGTCCTTGCGAAAGTACATGTTGAGTCGATTAGTTCGAGCCAATGTGAGACCATCATGGCGCGCCGTTGTGTTTTTAGGTGCCCTGGAAGGGGGCTGATTGAGAAAATTGGTCTCTGAAAAGATACTTCGGTTCCAGAACAAGGGAAAGGATCCGGCCCAGGTGGCCCAGCAAATCGAGCAGCAGCTCAAGGCAGACGGGTACAAGACCCAGTCCAAGGTCGCGCCGCTCGGTAACATCATCCAGGCGCAGAAGGCTGGCATACTACGCGACATCATCGCCGCGGACAGGTGCTTCACCTTGGTGGTGAGCGGACAGCCAAACGACTTCACGGTCCATATTGGTATCGGGCGGTGGATCCAGAACATCGGCGTCGCTGCCGTTGAGGCCCTCCTCTTGTCCGTCCTCTTCCTAACGGTGGACGTCCCAGAGATGCTCTGGACGACCCATGTGGAAGGACAGCTGGCCAAACAGATCCAAACCATCGTGGGCTGAATTCAGCCCACCATCTTCTTTTTACCAAACCATGCGAGAAAGCCCACAGGCTTCAGTCGTGGGATGAATCGCATTGGTGCTTAAATAGAAAATCAACCCATGAGGGATGTGGACCTACACGTAGGGCAGGACATGCCC
>JBEKJM010000046.1:0-10327 GCA_050011215.1 Nitrososphaerales archaeon | reverse complement strand
TGAGGCTAGCGATGAGGGAGCTGGACGAGGAGAGAAGCACAGTGACCGGGGTTATCGCCTTTGAGGGGGAACCAGCGCTGTCGACCAGCTCGACTCTCACGGTCCCAGTGTCAGCCCGTCTTAACAGACTCGACGGCGAGACGAAGACCCTGAGGATCGACGGGAATCCACTGGGCGTATCCGTTGTCAGCAGGGCGAACGCCGATGCCAGGCCATGCGATGACGCCGTGACGGTCGTGGAACCAGGAGTCGGGGTGGTGACCGCGTTGACCACGACGTACTCCTTGCCCGCCGGGATTGTGACAGTGTTCGGGACCGACGCGATGTTGGTTTGGGAGGAAGTCAGGTACACTGTCAGGGGAGTGAGGGCCGCCGAGGGAAGGCCGTTCGAATCGACCAGCGAGACCACAACGGCCGGGTACGTGCCGTTGTCGGCCGGCAGCTTTGGCGGGATTATCGTGAGCGAGAGACCTACGGCCAGAGACGGGACTTTGGAAGTGACAGCCACTGAGAAGGGAATGGCCTGTGATACCAGGAGGAGCGACACAACTGCGACGAGCACGGTCCCTCTGACGTTCAATCTGGCTACTTCCCTTAGATTCTAACTGTCAGTATTTCAATCATTAGTATGCAGAATCCATACGACAAAGTCAGAAAGTATGCAAGTTCTGGTTTCTGCGTTACCCGCTCGCAATCTCCTTCTTGATCTGCTCGAGCTGTCTGAAGAACTCCCGCGCTATCTTGTCTCTGTCCTGCTCCTGCATCATGGTAGACGCCGCATAGGAGGCTACCTCAAGAATCTCGTGTTCCAGCCGCAGGTGCTCGACCAGGGTGGTCTTGTCCGAGAAGGGCTTCAAGCAGATCCGACAATGATAGGCGTCGGGCATATCACTCATGCCACACTCTCACAAGCCCAAATGATATAATGGTTTGCGGCCTAGACCGAGAGTCGCCGGCAGGATTCCTGTGATTCGGCCATGACCTGGGCATCATCCGAGTCTATCGGTGTCCGTGATGGCCTCGCGTGGAGGTCGAGATGTTGCTCGAGAATACTACCGCAGGTGTCGCCCAGACGGTAGTGTATCGTCCCGAGAGCACTCCACCCGACTCCAGGGTCATCGTGAAGGTTCCTGACGACTCTAGGCCCGTCAGGTTGCAGGTGCCCGCTGGGAACCCAGGACAGGCGACCGACGACCCCGTAGGGATCGTGGAATGGCCGGTGAAGGTGCCGAAACCGTTCAGAGCCGGGTTGCTCATCCCGAAGAAGTAAATCGCACCCTGATCAATCTCTTTCCCGGTACTGAGGTCTTCACTCGAATTGACCAGCATCCCGAAGCTTCCGGAGACGGGGGTTCCGCCGAACGTCCCAGCCGCAATGCCGCCCATCTGAACGCCGGTCCATTGAATCTTAGCCTGCGAATAATCCGCTATCACGAGGACCTCGCTCGAATTCGACACAAAGAAGACGGGCCCTCCGAACGGATTGAGATAGGCAGACTCGAACCCCATGTTGAGGCCCATGGTGGTCACGCCGCTACCGCTCGAGATGGTGACCGTCCCGGTCCCGTTGAAAAGAGCCGGAATCGCACTAGTGCAGTTGAAATACGGCGTGCACCCGAGTGGGAAGAGCACAGCAGGGGTCATGCTGTCGATCTCGATCGTCCCCTTCACTTCCGTGTACGACCAATGGGAAGTCCTGGTCTTGAGGTCGAAGGAAGCAGTGCCCGACACCGTCAATCCAGAAACGACGGCGCTGAGGTCGTAGTGGAGGATTGAGTTCATTAGATCCACAGGAGTGCCGAAGATCCAAGCGGCAACAAGCTGACCGCCCCGAAGTGAGTAGCTTTGGATCCCTGGAGACACAACACCGCCAGTCAGGTTAAGCGAAACAGTCGGCGACCGTGCCGCGTGAGCGGCGTTCCCGCCGAAAGCAGTTGAGGTTGGCGTTGAATACGGAGCGTTCCCACCAAGAGTCTTCGAGGGTGGCGCCGCATAGACAGCGCTCGTGCCGAGTAAGAACAAGACCGCAACTGCGAACCAGACCATCCTTAATCCCATGTCGTCTGTCTATGTCTCCAACAGGTGATATCTCGTTTTTGTCTCTTTCTTCAAAGAGACTGCTCGCGAGCGTCAGACGGTATAGGGTAGTATCTCGACGCCCTTCGATGAGAAGACCACAGTGTGGTACTTTCTCGAATGTTCAGTTCCTCGCAGCTTCCTGACCATGAACCTCGTTTTCAACTCCATATTATCTGCGAGATAGTTCTCCATGTAGAAGACCCCGTCCGCCACGAACTCCTCAAGGCCGAGAGAGTAATCGGTCTGTTGGTCGAATTTGCTCACGGTGACTATAGTCGTGATTCTCTCCCGTTTGAGGGTCTTGTAGATCAAGTGCATCAGGAAGCTGTAGTCAAACTTCCCCGTAGCGCCGCTCAGGAACGCGGTCAGAGAATCGATCACGAGCCTCTTGGCCTTGACTTCGTCGATGGCAGAAAGGATTGTGTCGATGTTCGAACCCATTCCCCTTCCCTCAAGTGCTTCGAGGTCGAGCAGCCTAGCCTTCTTGGACTTCTCCAGCACCTCGAAATCCAGACCGAACTTCAGCATGTTGCGCCGTAGGCTCATCGCGTCCTCCTCGAAGGTGGCGTAGACAGAAGGCTGGTTGAATTCCTTGGCTCCGTTGTAGGCGAATTCCGACGACAGTATCGTCTTGCCTGTGCCTATCCCGCCGACCAGAAGCACGAAGTCTCCCGGAGTGAGGCCACCCTGAATCAGCGGATCGAGACCCGGAACGCCCGTCTTGATTCTCTCATCACTCGGCATTTGATTCTGCGCTTGCCCAAGCGCCATGCCCACTATATGCTTTTTGTTTGAGCGAGCTGGCGGTCGGCAAAGATGAATCGTGGAGGCAAGTCTAAGAAGCTTATATGCGAGTCCCGAAATGTGGACCCGCAGTCCATATCGGTTTAGTACTCGAAGACCTTCGAGCGGAACAGATGGGTTCCGTACAAAACCTGCAGAGGAGGAACCAGGACTTCCTGCTGCTCGAGACCATAAAAAGGGTGGGTGTCCAGAACTACTCTCTTCTGGCCAGGCTTACGGGCCTGAATGCCGAGACGATTAGGTACAAGGTCAACAAGCACCTTACGAAGCTGGGGCTGGCGACTACGATCAACGTGAACTACGGCGAGCTGGGCCTCTCGATGGGCTACATCGTCGTCAAACCAAACGGGGCGTCAGGAAAGTCGTGGCTCGATCGGATGAGCTATCTCGTCTTTGTTGCGAAGAGCATCGGTTCGAACAGATACCTGTGCCTGAGCGCAGTCCCCTTCAGGCTAAAGAAGAAGTACATGGATGCCCTCGAGCAGATAAAGCAGGAAGGGCTCATAGAAGGCTACGAATACAGGGAACTCTACTGGGTGAGGTACCCGCCCTTCAGACCCGAGTTCTACGACTTCGAAGGGCGAGAATGGAAGATGGACTGGAGCAGATTCAACATGACGATGGGGGAGATCGGGTCTTCGTTCCTGTCAGTCAATAGAGACTCGACCGTCGATTTTGTCGACCTGAAGATACTCAGCGCTCTCCTGAAGGACCCGACCACGCCGTTGGCCAAGACGGCGAAGGAAATGGGGGTAAATCCCAGGACTGTCCGCTACCATCACTCCGAGCACGTGGACAAGAACAGGTTCATCCTCAGCCACAACATTAGGTGGGTCAAGCCCCTCCAAGAGGGGAACCCCGGGGGAGTCATGCAGGCGCTGATAATAGCCCAAAAGCTCGACGAGGACGGTATGTCTAGAGTAAGGAAATTCTGCAACAGCCTGCCGTTTACCTGGCTTGAGGCTGGGACCGAGGAAAGAGACTATCTGGCAGTAATAGACATCCCGCTCTCCGAATTCCAGACCTGTATGCAGCAGATTGAGATGCACCTGATGCAGGTGGGAAAGGCGTACGAAGTCATGATGCTAGACGCGTCCAAGACCAAACCTCTTTCAATTCCTGACGAGATGTTCGAAGAGAAGAGGGGATGGAGGCTCTATTCCGAAATCGAAATCAGCCGTCGGGGAATCAAGGAAGACGGAGCATGACCGCGGTAGGGAAGCTGTACAAGGAACTGGTCTACGGAGGGCACTTGCTGGCGTTCGGGACGGCAAGCATTGCTGCGACTGCTGCCCTCGTGCTGGGTAGGACCCCGACCTGGGACCTGCTCCTGATGGCGTACCTCTTCTCCTACGGGGCCTATATGGTCAATCGCTCGTCAGACTTCGACCAGGACAGGGTCTCCCACCTGGACAGGACGGCGTACCTGGAGGGAAGGAGACGTTCGCTGCCTATGATCGTTGCCGTTAGCCTTGGAGTCGGATACGTCCTCGCACTGCTCAGGAACCTAACGCTATTCGCCGGGCTACTCGTCCCCGTTGCACTCGCGGTCGCATACAGCGTCGGCTCGAAGAGGATGGGGAAAGCCCTCGGAATGTCCCGTCTGAAGGAAGGCCTGTTCGTGAAGAACCTGACGGTGTCGTTTGGCTGGTCCCTGATTCCGATCCTCGTTGGCCTCTATTACATGCAGCTTCCACTAACAGTAATCGCCCTTTGCCCATTCATCTTCCTCAGGCTGATGGTCAACACGGTCTTCTTCGACGTGCGAGACGTCAAGGAGGATGCTGCCTACGGGGTGAGGACCATTCCGGTCTCGCTTGGCACCGATGCGTCGTGGAAGTTGATGGACGTTGTCGACTTTTCGTCTGGGCTTTACATAGCCTTGCTGGTCCTGTCAGGAGTCCTCCCGACGTTCGCTGGTCTGCTCGTGGTCTTCACTCCCTATTCCTTTGCCTACAGGTACTTCTCACGGAGGTCAACGAAGCACGAGGACTCGTTGAGGGACCTGGCCGCGGACGGTGAATACCTTCTTTGGGGATTCGTAGCCTACCTTGGACTGATGTGAAGTGGGAAGCCTCTTGATCGATGACAGGGCGGTCGATTCTCTTCTCGCGCCATACCGAAAGGCGGTAGAGGAAGGCCTGCGCCAGGTCAAGGAGAAGAACAGCACCCTCTCGGAAGTGGCCTACGAGTACGTCGTGGGCGGAGGGAAGATGCTGCGTCCCTCGATCGTCTTGCTCGCCTGTGAGGCCGTGAGCGAGTCTTATGAGAAGGCTATGCCTATCGCTCTGGCTTACGAATTGGCGCACACCGCGTCGCTGACCCAAGACGACATCATCGACGAGTCACCGACCAGGCACAACAGGCCGACGGCGCACACGAAGTACAGCGTCACCACGGCCATTCTAATCTCGGACATGCTGATCTTTGAAATCTTCGAGCAGTTGAGCAGGTACGCGCGGGTCGACCTGTCCCCCAAGAGGGTGGCGGTCCTAATCGGGCACGTCGCGAATGCCGCGAAGGAGGCGGCCGAAGGTGAGTTCCTGGAGATGCAGCTTTCGAAGAAGAGGGAGCCTACCGTTGAGGACTACCTGAAGCTGGCCGGTCTGAAGACCGGGGCGCTCTTCGGCGCGGCTGCAGCATCGGGTGGGATAGTAGGTGGAGCGAAACAGGAAGTAGTCGCAGATCTCTACGAATACGGCAGGAACCTCGGGATCTCGTTTCAGATGATGGACGACGTTCTTGATATCACAGGCACGACCGAGAAGATGGGAAAGCCGATGCTGATGGATATGCAGAACAACGCCGGCAACATCGTCCTGATCCATGCTATGACAAGCGCCGATCCGCAGAAGAGGAACGAGATCAGGGGGTTAATGGCCAGGAGCGAATACGGTCTGGCCGACGCGCTGGAGGTTCAGGGGATTCTCGACGACCTCGGGTCGGTTGAATTCGCCTCAGAATCCTGCTTGAAGCATGCCTCCATCGCCCGGGAACGCCTGAAGTCGCTTCCCGACACCAGGGCGAAGCAGATGCTGGAGGAGCTAACGCGCTGGCTGGAGGGACGCAGGCGTTGACCGCGCTTCCAGAAACGGTCATAAGATCTAGTACAAAGCGATAGGCGTGGCCCTGGACCCGACTGCTCTTCTCATCCCCGCGATCCATCTGATCACTCTGGTGATCACCGGGATGTCTGCCCTCTACGTACTCAGGCAGAGGACCACTGAGTACCTTCAGGTGAAGAACCTGCTCGTAATGGTCCACATATTCTTCATGGGGGTCGTCGCCCTCGAGCTCCTCAGAGACTTCGTCGCGGAGAGCAACCTCTTCATGACGGTATACACCATGTCCGGGACCAGCTTCGTGCTGGCCGATGTGTTCCTCCTGACCCTAGTCGCACTCGCGATCTTCTACAGGCCCAAAGGAAGAGAATTCATGGACATCATCAGAGAGATTTTCAAGCATCAATTGCAGGCGACGTTCCTCCTGCTCTACTCGATTTACATCCTTATTTCTGGCGTATATCTGTTCGTGCCCGGGACTTTCGGACAACAGGACGTGCCGAGCATCGTCGGCGTCACCGTTGATGCCACCCGGTACGGCCCCTTCTACCTGGAGATGTTGCTCGGAATCTTGCTGATATTCATGATCTATCCTTCAGGCCTCTTGCTGATAGCAAGGTCGAGGTCGTCAGACGTGGAGGTCAAAGCCGCCTTCACGGTGCTCCCGATAGCGTGGGTGGCAATTGGCCTTGACCTGTTGTTCTTCAACGGATATCTCCTGAACGAGGGGATCGACGCCAGCGCGGTAGGGTACCTGATCGCCGCAGCCGCCTTCGCAGCGACGGCTTCCACCTTCAGACGTGCGACCCTCTTGAGTGCCTTCTTCCAGCAGACAGCACCTGTGCATGTCCCGCCAGTTCCCCCTACAACCACATTCTCTAGCCGCCTAGCACTTACTACGGACCAAGTGCTTGGGAAAGAGTTCTTGCTTGAGGTGGACCCTTCGGTAAAGTACGAGGAAAGCATTAGGGATTTGGCCCTCGAACTGGGGACGAAACAGTACCTTCTCTTCGTTTTCACTTCCCGGGGGAGTCCGGTGTACAACTCTCTCTCCGGGATGGAGAACGTCAGATTCTTCACGATGACCACACGAGTCTCCTATCCGAAACCAGGCGACCTTCCGACTGAGGTGCTGGTCCCGGCCAACGACCAGTCAGTCCTCCTGAACGTCATAGACAAGGCCATCACGACGAATCCGGATCTGAAGTTTGGGCTCGTCTTCGACAGCATCACCGACCTGATACTTTCAGCTGGGTTGGAGACGACCTACAAGTTCCTGAAGCAGGCCATCGAGATGGCCAGCAGCCACGCGATCACAGCCATTTTCCTCTTCACCTCGGGGGCGCACACCGGACGAGAGGAGAGCATCATACGGAACCTGTTCAGTAACCAGTTGTCCTACGCCTCAGGACAGCTCTCCGTCCAGAAGACCGGATAGCTCCTTGAGAAAGAAGCGGCCGTGCAGAAACACTAGGCTGGATTCTTTGTCAGAATGCCAGGGCTCGTCAGAAAGCCGGTCTCTGCACCGCCGGAAGTGCGCTCATCGCGTCGACTACCTTCTGGTATGTGCCGAGGATTTCGAACCCATGCTGGGTCAACTCATAGCGTCTCCTGCTACCAAGGTCCTCCTCCCTGAGAAAGTTGCTCTTGACGAGCGACTTCAGGTTGGATTGCAGAGCGATCCAGGACAAGTTGGCCTTGTACATGATCTGGGTCGGCCTGTCGATCCCCGAACTGACGACGCGTAGCACGTCCATCTTTATTTCCAGCTCAGATCTCCGCGCGGGGGATTTTCTGTCGAGCCCGCTGACCTGAACCGAGATTGCGTTTTCTGGGAAAGACATTTTTCGTCTCTCGGTCTCACTTGACCTCTGTTCTATATATGCATTATAGATTAGTCATCCATTTTTCCGAGCGTGGACTGATTCAGCTCGCAGCGCAATGGAGAATCATTGCGACTGAATTCGAATCCAGGCTCCGGAATTACTATTAAGATGAACCAGAGGAATTCTCCCGTGCGAATCTTCGCCCGCAGGGAGCTTCCTACAAGCCCCGGTCAGGGTATGGACTGCGGACAGATCAGAGAGAAGCTAGATTCCGCCCTCACGTCGGTCTTTTCGGAGGACGGTAAGCAGGCGGTCCTCTTCTACCTCACCGAGAAGTACAGCCTCACACTGGAGAGGGCCAGCAAGGACCCGGGAAAGCTGGAAAGGTCTCTCACGAATTTCCTCGGCGAGATTGGCTGGACAGTGGTCAAGCGCAGAATTCTCCAGGAGATTCACGGACCGGCCCTCGAAATCGGCGGCGCCTCGATGGAGACGGCATCACTGAGCGACGCATTCGGCTTCGCGCAGTAGTTCAGTTCCGTCATCGGGACTGGACTCGTCCCATTCTGAAGGCCTTTCGTGATTCAAGTGAGAGTCATTCCACTCCTCAATGACGTCCTCCATGGTCCGGGCAATTGACGCCTACGGTCCATGCACAGTAGCAGTCGTAGTAGTAGTCGTAGTAACAGTCGGAGTTACAGTCGCAGTGACAGTCGCGTTGAAGGTTGTTGAGGTTAGAATGGACGTCGAGGTCGTCTTTGAGGTTGTCAAGGCTGTCGAAGTTGTGGCGATGCTGATGGTTGTGGTCGCATTCGCCGTGGAGGTCGTGAGGCTCGTTGCCGTTGTCTGAATCGTCAGGGTCGCGGCCTCACCTGACGTCACCGTGGTGGTCGCGGTGAAGGTCGTTGGGATGGTGTGCGTGGTGTCGACCTGGCTGATCAGAGTCGACGTCTTGAGAACCGTCGAATTGACCTTCGAAATCAGTGTCGTAGTTGTGAAACTGGTTTCAGTGGTGCCTGACGAGCTCGAGTACGGAACCAAAAGGACTGCCGCGCTCCCAATCGCAACTATGACGATCGCCCCCAGAATGATTACTATCGCTACGGTCGATATTCCCGTCCGCGCCTTCACGTCATTGAAACCCAACACCCGAGGGGTGGACGTCTCCTCACATTAGGGTTGCGCACGATTCGCGCTGTCTTTGGTTCACGGTCGCTTCGGTGACCCGCCAATGGCGGCCCTCCGTGAGATCGAGGTCCTGAGGCGACACAGGGGGCCGATCGCATCAATCTTTTTAGACGGAGCGACTCGGTGGCGCCGTGGAGCTGGCCCAATCCAAGCGAAAGTGGTCCGCCCTTCATTCCTTCCTCAAGGTCCTTCTTGCTGCGACGCTGGCAGAGCTAGGAGCGTTCGTCATCCTGGTCGTTATTCATGCCGCTCTTCCCTCCGCGGCGCTGGCGTGGGTCGCCGACTTTGTGGGGGTCTCGCTTGGCATAACATCGATTCTAGCACTCGGGGCTGGCGTCGCCTTCGTGTACCTCGCCTACCCCGCGTATCGAGCGCCGCTCCTGTTCTTGGTGCTCCTGACTGCGTCGACGCTTGCCGCCCATCTCTACGTAATCAACACACCTTCGCTGCCTGCGTGCTTCGACGGCCAGAAGGACGTCAACGGCTGCATCATGGACGAGTCCTACTACGTGCCGGCCGCGGAGACCCTGCTGAGAGGGACTCAGTGCGGACCGGCGGTCCCGAACTGCAACACCGAGCACCCGTTCCTTTCGAAGGCGTTGATTGCGGCCGGCATAGCGGCCTTCGGAGACAACGCCCCTGGTTGGAGGATCCTCAACGTCCTTCTCGGGACCTTCTCCCTGCCGCTGGTGTTTGTCCTGGTCCTCGAGCTCTCCAAGAGCCGCACGGCCTCCTACCTGTCGGCGGCGCTTCTCGCACTCGACGTGATGTTCTTCTCGAACTCGAGCGCCGCACTGCTCGACGTCCCGATGGTATTCTTCGCGCTTCTGGCCTTCGTGCTGTACTTCTACAAGGTCCGCTTCTGGAAGCTGGACTCGTTCACCCTCTCCGGGATCCTGCTTGGACTGGCGACCCTCTCCAAGGAGACCGCGATCTTCCTCCTGGCGACCCTGGCGACCTATCACCTCGTCGCCGGGGAAGGCGGGAAGAAGCTGCGGATCATCTGCGCCGCGGAGATCGTCATCGTGACGGCCGGGTTCGGCGAGACGAGCGAGGCGGGCTCGGACGCCGAGGCCGAGCTGCTCGCGATCGCGCGCCGGCACGGGATGCGCGTCGTCGGGCCGAACTGCCTCGGCGTCTGCAACACCGACCCGGGCATCCGCTGCAACGCGACCTTCTCGCCGATCCCGCCGGTGCCCGGACGCGTCGGGCTCCTCTCCCAGTCCGGCGCCATCGGGGTGTTCCTCCTCGAGCGCGCCCGGCGCGAGCGGATCGGCATCTCGAGCTTCGTGTCGGTCGGCAACAAGCTGGACGTGAGCGGCAACGACCTCCTCTGCTTCTGGGAGGGCGACGAGTCGACGGACGTCG
>JBEKJM010000045.1:0-10489 GCA_050011215.1 Nitrososphaerales archaeon | reverse complement strand
TGCCCGAACTCAAGCCCGTGGAGACTGGACCTCTACCACCCCAGCCAACTGAGGTCGCAAGCCCGGTCGAGGAAGCGGGAACTATACGCCATGAAACAGGGGCTGGAAGCCCACGACCTCCAGTCGTGGGAGGATGTCACAGAATACAACGCTTCTCCACGTCAGCAGCCGGATGACCGGGTTGTCTGGACAGGGTCATCTAGATTGAGGAAGTAGCTCGAGTATCTGATTGTGAAGTCTCGCGTCTGCAGATGCCACGCAGGCTTCTCTTTCAGATAGGTCCAGCTTCCATCTCAACTCTCGACCCGCTTCATCCGTTATCAACGCCCCCGCTTCAGTCGCGATCAGGTAGCCGGCGGCGAAGTCCGTTATCCTCATTCTTTTCCTGATGTCGACGAACGCGTCGATTCTTCCCTCAGCAAGATAGCAGAGCTCGAGGGCGTTTGCACCGTAGTGCACCAGCCTCCTCACTCGACTCATGAGTGGTGAAAGGCTTCTGAGCAGTTCAACTGAGGCGGTGCTGAGGTCCATTGCCGCTACCGCTTCTGAGAGCGCAAGGGGGCTGGATGTCCTGATGGTTTCACCGTTCTTCATGGCTCCTTTGCCCTTTTCGGAGATGTACACGTCGCCTGTCACTAGGTTCCTTACGATACCGAAGAAGACGTCATGAACGGTGGGGCCATCGGCGATAGCGATTGACGTGCAGTAGAATGGTATCTCCCTTTCGAAATTTGCTGAGCCGTCCAGGGGATCGACCACGGCGATGAGTCTGGCCTTCGCGTCTCCCCTACGTCCGGCTTCCTCACTCAGGACTTGCAGCCCCTCGACCCGGAGCAGGACCGAGAGTAGGTCTTCTTCAGCCCTTCTGTCTGCGAGCAGGGTCTTATCCCCCGCGGCGCCAGTCCCCACGATAAGGCTGGTGTTCTTGCCGGCTGCAATCTCTGAAACAGATTTCTGTACCCTCTCGGTCGCGTCCGACAGTAGATTCCTCCAGTCGTGACCCCGTGCATTCATTGCTTGAACACGTTCCTCCTCTTCATCAGGGCAAGGACCGTCTTGAGTGTCACTCTGGAGTCGGAGTCCGTGTAAACTCTTTCGGCGTTCAGCTCTCCGAGGTCTTTGTGGACTTCGGCTAGGGCCGCGTAGTACTTAGCCCTGGAGAACATAGCCATTCTTCTGGCTTTTCCATCCTTCCTGACTGGTCTGTTGTCGGGCGTGTTATGCTGCGCTTCCAAGATGATGTATAGGTCGGGCCTGACTTCGGGGTTCTTCAGGACTTCTCGGCAAAAAGTGAGCAAGGCCCGATACGCGGTGCTCTTCTTCAGCTCGAACCTGATTTTCGCATAAGCTAGGTCTGAGAGGAGGTAGCCCTCGGAGACCAAGTCGCGCGTCTTCCTTAGCCTGGAGATGGCCGAGCTGTAGGCCAACGTGGTCCCAAGGAGGCTGTAGTCGGAGTATGTGTCGCCATGTTCGGCAACAGGGACATGGTCGGGCAGGGCGTGGGCGGATTCCTGGAGCCTGAGCCAACCACGCTCCTCCAGGTGCCGGGCGAGGGTCGTCTTGCCGGTCCCTGAGAATCCCTCAAGAACGAGGAAGGTCATGCCGTCACACTGTCCGGGTCTATCAGCATTTAACCTCGCCAGCGCCTAGGAGGTCAGGGCAATGAAAGTAGCGTCGTCTGGTGGAAGATCAGAAGACACGCTATGCATGCAAGGTATCCGATTCCCAGGTATGCGACCGTCGGGACCCCGTAACTTACCTCGACCATCGCTCCGGATTTCTGATTCGCTTCGACCTCATCTCTAGCGACGTTGACATCGCTGTCCACCTCCTCCCTGACTCCATCTCTGATGACAGCCGCCGGTATCCACTTCTGCTCCTTCAGGAACCTCTCAATCGGGATTGTCTTCGTTCCCCGTGCATTCCCAACAGCAACCTCATAACCAATGTGTCCTAGGGCGACTGCTGCCCCGGCGATGACGGGAAAGATCGGTGATAGCTGGTAGGGATCTGCCGCAAAGAAGACGAGCGCGATTGAGTCGGCCTGTCCGACCAGGCCAAGGTAGACGAACAGGATCGCAATCGCCCCGATCAGTCCGAGCCAAATCAACTGGACCTCGAGGTCAGGGAACTTGGAGTAGATGACGTATGCCGCACCGACCAGCGCCGGGACCCAGACGATGTCGCTCACTGCCCTTTCCTTGACGTCCTGGTATGAGGCCGCGGCGAAGGACGCTCCGATCAGGAGCTGCGCGAGCAATCGCGCCTTGGACTCCAGGGCCACATATAAGTACCAATCAGGGAAGCGAGATCTTGGTTCTCTCGATCCTGCCGCGGGTCGACCCTAGGTTCTCGAGCGTTTTTGCCAGGCCTGAGAGGGAGCCCAGTCTCATTTCCCGATCTTGGCAGCCATCACCAGGGCGCCTTCGCCGTCCCTGTAGTATGCTTCCAATCGCCCTTCGATCTTGAATCCGAGCTTCTGGTACAGCCTGATCGCCTGAGCATTGGAAACTCGAACCTCGAGGTAGCATTCGGTGGCTGACTTCTTCACCATCTCTTCCTGCGATGCAAGTATTAGGCTTGTTCCGATTCCCTTACCGCGATGATCCTCATTCACAGCAACTGAGACCACATGTCCCTTCCGTGCGAGTCCCAGCCGCTTCAACTGGGAGAAACCGTATTCAATCCGGCACATGATGTACCCAACCAGCACGTCGTGCAGCTCAGCGACCAAGAAGGTCTCGGGGAATTCCGATAGTATCTCGTAGTAGAAGTAGTCAGAGTAGTGTTCGGGGAGAGTCTTCATGTTGACCTCGATTACCGAGGGGATGTCCTCTCGGTCGCAGCGGCGTATCTCATAATCACCGAGCCTCGCTACGACGGCCTTCTGCAAACCCGCCCCTGCGCTGACCCCGGTGGTGGTTAAGTCTTGCTGAATGCGGAGGAATTCCTTATTATCGGACTCGGAAATGGTCGCACAGTTGACGGTGCAGCCCATCGACTTGGACGCTTCCGTCCGCTCTAAGTTCATGGTCAAGGATAGCTTCCAACTCACAGACGGAGAGATGGAGTTCAGCGTCGTGTACAGGTCTGACTCTAAAGAGAAGTTCGTCGAACTCTGTCGAGAGCTAGGCGCGTCCGGATTCACTCCAAGGCTCGTAGGAAGCGAGGATGAGGCCCTCCTCTTCATACGGAAGGCACAGACGGTCGGAAAGCGGCGGTCGAGGATTCCGTTGATCCTCACCCTTCTCGCTCTGGGGTCCGTCGTCGTCTTCGGGCTGTTCATGGGGGTCACCTATCAACAGTATGCTCCGTCCATGCCAGTGGGGTCCGTCATCCTCCTCTACGGGTGCGCTGTCATCGCGGTGGTGGCCGCCCATGAATTCGGTCACGTGTACATCTCGCACAAGAAGGGCGAGGCGCCTCCAGACCCCTGCCTTCTGCCCGGGATCCCAGGTGTCACCGCGGCTCTCCCGACACTCGGGATCATCTCACGCCAAAGGGGGCCCGCCGTCAACAGAGATCGGTTCTTCGACGTCATCCTCGCTGGCCCGCTCCTGGGCCTCGCCTTCGCACTGGCGGTGTACGTCCTTGGAGCTCTGGTGAGCGTCCAGTCGGCGGTGCCTCTGCAGGGCTGTCAGAATGCCAACGGCACAGCGACGCTCTGCCCCAGCATCATCCAGCTGGGCTTGGGCGTGGTCGTCGGACCTCTCTTGCCGCATGTCGCCCCCGGCTACTCAGCCCTCTCTCCTCTATCAGATGGAGCCACCGTGGGGCTGATCCTGACCTTCGTCGGCTTGCTCCCCATTGCCTCCTTCGACGGGGGTTATCTATCGAGCCTCGCCTGGGGACCCGGAGCCTCAAGAACTGCCTCCTATCTTAGCGTCATTCTGCTGTTCTCGGTGGACCTGACCACCTACGGGGGCGTGCCCCCCTACTGGGCGCTAGCCTTCGTGGTCCTTCTATTCATGAGCTTGAGCCGGGACTCCGAGCCTCAGCTGCTCGACGAGGTCTCCCGAATATCGGAGACTAGGAAATGGCTGTATCTGGGCGCACTTGCGCTTGCGCTGCTCTGTATGCCCCTGCCTCAGACCATCCTATGGTTCCATCTAGGCTGACTCGAACTTGCATTCGGCGGCGCGGGTCACTACGTTCATCTTCCCAGACCTGCCGAGCTTGTTAAGGAGCCTCCCGATTGCTTCCCCGGAGCCCCTCGCGGTCGCAAGCCCAAGTTTCGATTTCGCGTAGACTTCGGGTAGGCCGGAAAGGAGGAGAACGTCGTACTCGTCTTTGAGCTTGCTGAGATAGAAGACGTCCTCGAGGCCGTCGATGTAGGCCTCTCTCCTTCTTCCTCCTTCGCCCGAGAGCCTATCTGTGGCTGCCATGTCGAGAGCAGTCGAGCCAAGCCCCTCAGAGCACTCGGCCACCAGGACGACCGAGCCAGACTTCCTCACTCCTGACAAAGCGTTCCACGTCGTTCTTATCGCTGAGGAGAGGGTGTCATCGCAACCTCTTCCTCCTGTCCCCACCACGATTGCCCTCGCAGGCTGTACGCCGACGTTGAGGAAGCCGTTCTTGATCGCGTCGAAAGGAGCGTCCTCCAGCACCGTTCTTAGCTTCCCTCCCCTGGAAATGACGTCCATGAAACTCGCCTCTGCTATCCCTTCGGCAATTCTTTCCATCGCCTCCCTCGACCTCGTCATTTCGAAGGGCGAGGGCTCCATCTCCTTCCTAGCCTGTGCAGCCTCTCTATGGGAGTGGGCGATCCAGTTAAGGCACGCCTCGACCTTTGTGTCGGCAATCCCGAACATGGGATCGGGCCGAGGGGTCCCAACAAAGAGCTTCGTCCCTCTTTCGGTCAGCTCTCTTGCGAGAACCGTCCCTCCGTCGCTGGGTGAGACAGGCGGGGGAAGCGTTGTGACCCTGCCCTTCAGTTCAGGCACGGCGTACTCGATCCTCCTGGGTGCGGCGGAGAACATCTTCAGCGGTGAGGCGGGAGCAAGCCCGGGCGTGAGTTCCCGTAGGAGCTCGGCCGTGGTCGGAGACGCGTCGCAGATGAAGAGTGCGGAGGCACGGTTCACTGCTTCCAGCATCCTTTCTGTCTCAACCACGCCCTTCTCGGCCGGGGGGTCCACGACTGTGCCCAAGTTCTCGGCCTGAACTGTTACGAGGGTCTCCACAGAGCCGTAAGGAATCCAGAGTTCCGGCAAACGTCATCTCAGGCACGGGGTTGGTTTTTAAGCTCGAATCTGTGAGCAAGTCGTATGGCTTGGAAGACGCGCCGCACTCAGATAAGCAACTTGGCCGAGGGACTGGCCAAGGCAGGAGCACTCCAGTTTGGCACGTTCACGCTCCCCGATGGCAGGGAGAGCTCCTATTACATCAACCTGAGAGGCATTCTGAGCTACCCAGGGCTCTACAGCCTCGTGGTGGATTCCATGTCTCGACTGGTTTCGGTAAAGGTTCCGAAGGTGAGTGCAATCTGTGGTGTGCCAATCAGCGGTCTCACTCTGGCTGCACCAGTCGCGCTTTCGCTGAAGAAGCCGCTTACCTATGCGAGGAGCTCCAGACCGGGCGGCGGGCGAGTGATCGAGGGAGAGGTCCGGCCCGGTTGGAAGGTGGTCGTGGTCGATGACCTTTCGACCACTGGCAAGACGATTCTGGCTTCGGCAAAGGCCATCCAGGAGGAAGGCGCTGAGGTCACCGACGCGGTCGTTCTGATTGACAGGATGGAAGGCGCGAGGGAAAAGCTGAGCAAGGAGGGAATTGCCCTGCACTGCTTGACCGACGTCGTGGAGCTGGCCGACACGCTCTTCTCGATGGAGTTGATCAGCGAAAGTGATCTGAAGGCGATAACAAGATCAGTGGGAGGTCGTCAGTAGACCATGAGGTTCTTTTCTTCGAGAGTCACATGGAGATTGTTAACGGCCCTGTAGACCTCGCTCTCCTTCTTCGCGCCCGTGCAGACCAGTTTTCCTGACGCAAACAGTAGTATCACAGTTTTCGGGTCTGCCATCCTATGAATCAGGCCGGGGAACTGCTCGGGCTCGTACATCGATTTCGGAAGGACCCTCGCTGCCTCCTCAAGATGGACCTTGCCACCTAGGCTCGCCGAAGCGACTATGTTCTGAATCTCGACGACGGCCTCGTTCTTTATCGGGATCTTGCCCTTCTTCAGCTGTCTCACCACTTCCTCGACTGCCTTGCGGGCTTGTTCCTCAGACTTCGCTCCCGTGCAGACCATCTTCCCTGAGCTGAAGATCAGGGTCGCGGTCTTCGGGTTTCTGAGCCGGAAGACGAGCCCAGGGAACTGGTCGGGGTGATACTCGACTGTCACGAAGTTCTTAGTGATTAGGTTGAGATCGACCGTCTGGTTTATGGATGCAGATGCTACCACGTTCTCGATACTTACAATCGCCTTTGTCTGAGGCATTTGTCGAGCGGAAACCCGGTCAGTATATAAAGAGCATAAGACCCCTGTGTCCAGGGAGGCTCGTGACTCTTCGGGAAAAGGCGTTCTCCGGAATTCCTGGGCCTGGCCTGTAGCTGCCGGGAGACGAGTTTGGGAGCTACTCGCCTTCCACTTTCACGCCCGACCCTCTGCCTGGATTCTACCCGAACGTAAACGTGTATAATCTAAACCCGGGACTCGCGGTTATCTCTAGTACGTGCCACTCATAGGAGTGTCCATCTATTATGTTGTAGAGTCTCGCAGAGGTTATGCTCGCTGACGCGACGCCTTGGTGCAACGCCAAGTCGCTCCCAAGATAGGTCTGCGTGAGGTTGTTCCCGTCTAGCTCTACGTTGATCGTGCTTGCATTCCCCTGCGCCACGATGTTCACACTCTTTGCTTTATAGATAAGGAGCACTTCTGAATTGTTGCTTTCTGAAATCACGCTGTCAGGACCGTCGTACCATTTGCCTGAGAGATACGCAGTATTGTTCTCCATTGGACCTGTGATGTTGTAGTCGAAGACTGCGCCGGGCGACCCTAGAACGACTCCGGTGGCAGAAGTAAGGTAGCCGAGGTATATCTCATGGGTTGCTATCTTCGAGAAGTTGACACTCGTCCCATTCACTGAGTTGGCAGTGATTTCGGTGCTGACTTTGTAGCTCGCGTTCTCCAACAGCTCTTGGATTACGACCTCGGTCGCATTATATCCGCCCTCGCCTATGTGCACATCCCTGATGTCACCGTTCTTGTCTATGAGATACTCTGTTGGCCAGTAACTATTCCTGTACGCGTTCCACGTGGCATCGTAACTGTCCAATGCCACAGCGTACTTTATTCCGAGCGATTTGACCGCGGTCAAGACGTTGGAGTAGTTCTTCTCGAACTGGAATTCAGGCGTATGTACTCCTACTATCATGAGCCCGTCGTTCCCATACTTGCTGTACCATGCGTTGAGGTAAGGTATAGTCCGCAAGCAGTTTATGCAGGAGTATGTCCAGAAGTCAATTAGGACGACCCTCCCCCTGAGTTCTGATATGTTGAGCGGAGCGGAATTGATCCAAGCGGCTATGCCTTTGAAGTTCGGAGCAGGCCCCTTGTTTGGCAGGTTGGATAGGTTGGTGACCGTCGACGAACCGGTCGGCGTCGAACCTTGATTTGGCACGAGCGCAGACAAACCTGCGGCCAGGATGATGATGCCTATGACTCCGAAGACCAGCAAGTATGCATTGATCTTCATCACTTGACCGCCTCCACCGATGTGCCCGACACGAACGCCAGGAAGGCAGGCACCAAAGGGAGTATGCACGGGGAAATGAATGTCAGAGAACCTGCAGATAGAGCTATCAGAAAGCTGAGCTGCGACTGACCGAGCGGGTCTGCCAGGGAAGCTAGTGGACCGACATTGTTCAGGTCGATCTGCAGCTTGCCGATGTATCCAGTGACCACGAGCAGTCCCATCCCCATCAAGAATAGTCCGCTGATTACGCTGAAGTACCTTAGAAACCGACCCGTTCTCTTCAGAAACCCAGATACTCTCGAAATGAAGGCGCCGGCTATGAGGAACGGTATGCCCAACCCCAAGGAGAATGCCATTAGGTAGAGGAAGCCAAGTCCAGGCGATACAGCGGCGAGGGTGTACACGGAGCCGAGTATCGCGCCTACACACGGGGTCCATCCCAGCGCGAATGCGACGCCAAATACGGAGGAGGTCACGTAGCTGTTTCTGAACTTCTTTACGTGAACCTTGTGCTCGACACTGAAGAATGGTATGGCATATCTGAAGGAAACGACCATGAGAACACCCAAGGCCATGATGACTGCCCCTCCAATCAACCTGGCCGTGCTCAAGGCTTCTAGGGACGCCCCCGACAGAGCCGTGTTCAGCAATACTCCCACTATCGAGAATACGAGCGTGAATCCCAGCACAAAGAACGCGGAGTTCAGGAATACTGCCTCCCGCGCTCTGGCCGAATCTACTGGCAGGTGCTGCGACACACCCAATTCCCTTAACAAGCACCTCTTTATCGTCCACCCTAACCTATAAGGGTTCTGAAGCCAAGTTCATTTGGCGCTGATTCGGGATCTCCACTTCACAACGAGAGTTCGTGCAAGACTTTCTTGCTGCCTGGCACGCGGACACCAAAAAAGTCCAGTTGCTCTGGCCATTTTTGTAGCTGAGTCTAGGGTGTGGAACGAAGCGGCCTTGGCGGGAATTAGGGAATCTCGAGCAGGGAGACAAGTCCAATCATTCGGCGTAAGTCAACAGGCAACAGGATTCGGTTAAGAGGCAATGTAGCCTATTCTAAGGGCAGAGGAAATCCGTATTTCCGTCTGCTGAGCCTGTCAATATGTTGCTTGCTTGGAAGTTGAAGTTGCAATCAACCGCAAGGAAAGGTTGGAGGCGCTTGCCGAGAAACGTAGGTTTGCTCAACGCAGACTTGCCAGGGCCAGGTGCTTGGGTTGCGGATTGGTAACGGGAACGGAAGGGGCTAGAGATAATCCTGAGAGTTGCGAGAACTGAAGGATGACGCGGATTCCACGGCCTTCTCCCCTGCCCCTGACTCTTGAGGAACGCGCTTTCCTCCCAGCTCTGTAACGATAATCGCAAGGAAGAGGAGGGCGGCGATGATGTAGTTCAGTCCGTCCGGCAGCGACGCCAACCTTTCGACATACGGGATGATGAACACAACTTTCCCGATCAGACAGGCCTGAGTGATGGGACGATTGGCAATGTCACTCTTCTGATCGGTGCCCGGATTGGTCCTCCTGTCGTCTCCCTGAGTGATGAAACCTCCCTCCGCCGTGCCGTTCACCACTCTGTGGATAACCGAGGAGCCTTCCACCGAGCAGGGAGGTCCGTAGACTATGATGTCTCCGATGTGTACGTCGCTTATCGGGCTGGGCTGAATTACTACCAGGTCCCCAGACTCCAGCGTCGGCCACATGCTTTCCCCATCTACCCTCCTGGTGTAGTTGAGCAGGAGATAGGCGAAGATGATCAGGAAGAGCACGAAGGCCACTGTGTAGAGCGAGGTCTTCGCTCCGGGAAGCCGCACAGTAAGGGCCTCCTCAGACGGGTGCGGTTAAACCTTTGAGCTCGGATAGGTTTTATCACCCCTAGAGAGGGGTTCTCGACCGTGGTTCGGAGAGCAGTCACCTTGGCAGTTTTCGACCTTCTCACACTCGGCATTCTGTACCTCGTCTCGCAGGACCTCGCTTGGCGCACTTCATATCCCAAATCCGAGACCCCTCCGCTGAGTCTCAGTACCGCCTACTCGCTTTTTGTCCGAACGTTCAGGATCACGGGCAGCACAATTCAGATTCCGAACGGGTTGGTCGGCCCACCTGCACTCGACTGGGTGCAGGTCCTAGTTGCCTCACTGATTGTAGTCAACGGACTATACCTCTTATCGAGGCTCCGACGGTTCTCGAAGAGGGGGAAGTGAGCATCATCCTGCGTCCCGCTTGGACTCGGTTGTTAGGCCTGTCCATTTAGCCCAGACTGCATTCACTTTCAGTGAGCCGTCCTTGTACGCGTCAAGGGTTCTTCGACGGGTTTATCCTCTGACTTATGCCTCTGGTTTGATGATGCCCAGAAGTCACTCGGAGTCCGTTCAGTTGACCACATTGCGAGCGCAAGCCCACGCCTTTCAAGGGTGGGTTAGCGAGCCTCGAATGGTTATACAGATATGTTATCCGCATCTATGTCCATGCCAAAGGGCTATCTCGCCTCCGAGACCTCGGTTCACTTCATGAACTATCACTTCGTCTGGTGCCCGAAGTATCGAAGGAAGCTAATAGTCGGCACTGTGGAGTCGAGGCTCAAGGAGCTGATTCATGCGAAGGCAAAGGAGAGGGGTTGGATTGTCCTCGCGCTTGAGACGATGCCAGACCACGTCCACCTCTTCGTGCAGGCGACCCCGAAGGATGCTCCGAACAGGATAGTGGGAGCTTTCAAGGGCTACACTTCAAGGATACTCAGACAAGAGTTCCCTGAACTCAAGTCGAGGCTTCCCTCTCTGTGGACGAGGAGCT
>JBEKJM010000044.1:0-10750 GCA_050011215.1 Nitrososphaerales archaeon | reverse complement strand
GAAGGTCGCAGTTCTTGGCCTCGCCTTCAAAGCCGGCACCGACGACGTCAGGGAGTCCACTGCCATCCGGGTGATCAGGGCTCTTCTCGACGCCGGGGCGAACGTGGCGGCCTACGACCCGGAGGCGATCAGCAACGCTAGGTATCTTCTGGGGGACAGGGTCGCATATGTGGCGTCCGCCAAGCAGTGCATCACCGGAGCAGACGTTTGCATCGTCGCGACGGGCTGGGAGGAGTTCAAGGCACTAGATCCGAGCCAGTTTCAGAGACTCATGAAGTCCCCCGCGGTGGTGGATGGCAGGCGGATATTCGACCCGAAACACTTCAAAGCGAACGGAATACCCTTCCTGAGGGTCGGGACGGCGGCGAGCAGCTCTCCTGTGAGCGAGACTTGACGGATTCTTTGCACAAGACGAGGCAGCTGTTGTTGAATTGAAGGGCTCGATCCATGATGTCATCTCCGTCGATAACGAGGTTGGCCCCGGTACCAACAAAAGACAAGGCATCGGGATGCGGACGCTGGTCGCAGCCTGTCTGCTCTATGGTGCGATGGTTCTCCTTTTCGCCCTGATATCGCTCTACGCCGCTCCGCAGGCTTCGCAGATAGGGACTTTCCGGCCTTATCCGACAATACCGTTTCATGAGCTGATTCTTGGCTTGCTGGGGCTCGGACTTGGCTTGGCAGCCTCAGCCGCTGTGAGGAAGCTCGACCTAGGGCTTGTTCTTCTCGTGCCTGCACTCGTGGTACTGACCGATCTCGACCACCTTCCGGCCTTCCTCGGCCTGGCCCAGCCAATAAGACCAGCCCATTCGGTCATTTTCATACTATGTACAGTCGTGCTCATGGCAGCTGTAATAAGAAGGACAGACGTGGTGCTGACTTCCTTGTCGGCGTTCTTCGCCCATCTCTCCATCGATACCGGGGTCTTTCCCGCTTTCTCTCCCGTTTCCTTCCAATACTACAACATCGGAGAATTCAGGGTACCCTTTCTCATCGCGGCTGTAGCGTTCGCACTGGCCGCTGGATTTGTGATAAACCACAATAGGCATAAAGGGGTCGTCTGAATTGACACGCTCGAAGACAGCCATGCGCTCTGAAGGGAGTGTCCTGACGGGCTCCGCCCAGGACCTAAGGAAGAAGCTGAAGTCAGGGGACCTGAAAGTAGCAGTAATCGGGCTCGGACGGATCGGGCTTCCTACGGCTGCGGTCTTTGCCGAAGGAGGCGCCAGGGTCGTCGGTGTCGACATAAGGAGGAACGTGGTGGAGGAGACGAACTCGGGGAAGTGCGCCCTCGTGGACGAGCCGGGTCTGCCCGAGCTCGTGAGACAGAATGTCGAAAGAGGGCGGCTCAGGGCTACCTTCGACCCTGCCAAGGCCATCGCTTCGTCCGACTTCGTTATCATCTGCGTTCCGACCCCAGTTGACCAGACGAAGTCTCCGGACTACTCTGCGGTGACAGCTGCATCCCGGACCACTGGGAAGTCTCTTCGCAGGGGCAGCGTAGTCATCGTAGAGAGCACGATCGGCCCCGGAATCGCAGAGGGAGTGATCCTGCCGATCCTCGAAGAGGAGTCCGGAATGAAAGCGGGGGTCGATTTCGGTCTCGCGAGCTGCCCGGAGCGTTCTGACCCTGGGAACATCGTGGCGAACATGGGGTCGGTTCCGCGGATAGTCGGGTCGACAGACCAGAAGTGCACAGAGCTTGTGGCCGCCCTGTACGAGTCCGCGCTCGGGGTGAAAGTAATCAAGGCGAGCAATCCGAAGACGGCCAACGCCATCAAGCTCACGGAGAACCTGTACAGGGACGTCAACATCGCTCTGGCCAACGAATTCGCGCTGTTGTTCGAGGAATTCGGGATAGACACCGTGGAAGTCATCAAGGCTTGCGCTACGAAATACAACTTCATGCCGCACTATCCGGGTGCCGGAGTGGGCGGACCGTGCGTAGTTGGAGACGAGTTTGTCTACATTCTCGACAAGGAAGGGCTTCATGTCACTCGGATGGCCGACTATGTCGAAGTGCTGAGACGAAAGGGCCTGGTCGATGTCGAAGTCTCTAACGGAACATCGATTCTTACACCCAAGCTGGACGTCCACACTCTCTCCTTCGACGGTGCCCGGACTGTATGGGAGAAGGTGATGTGGTTTTCTGTCCGTCACCATGTTGGCAAAGTCTTGAGTCTCAAATTGACCTCGAATCGGCAAATTAGGGTCACACCCGACCATCCTATTCTCGTCAAACATGGGGACAGATTCGCCATCAAGCGGGCCGATTCATTAGAACTGAATGATGAGATTCCTGTCTCGAAAGGCTACCAGCAGGCATTCCAGGATTCTGATACAATCGACCTGATAGAGGAACTCTTGAAGTCGGGTAAGATTCCCGCTTCCAAAGTCAAAGTGAAGCCGCTGAACATCACGATCAGAGACCATTTGGGAGAGGTCGGCAAGGTCATGAGAGAACTCAGGATTCCCCCTAGACAAAGACACGAATTCTACAGGTGGAACTACCTGACTCTTGACAGGTTCCTCGAGATTGAAAGCCAACTTCCAGCGCTCTTCAGCCGCGATCGGCTGGTTCTGTACACTAGTCGGGGCAGTACTTGCATGACGCCTGCAACATTTCTCAAGGACGCTGATTTCTGGAGGTTTGTGGGATATTACCTAAGCGAGGGATGTCTGTATTCGGAACAATGCAAGAGGGGCCTGCGTGAAAGGGTCAAGATTTCATTCGGCGCCCATGAAAAGGACTTGATCGAAGACTGTAAAGCCATCCTAGACAAGTGGGGTCTGCGTTACTCAGAGGACATTCGGGACGGCAGTCACTCGCTGACGCTCTCCTCTCGAATATTCGGCTTACTCCTTGACCACTTGGACTGCGGTAAGAATTCATACGACAAGAAGCTGCCGAAGGCGATCTTCGGTTCCTCGAAGGAGAACGTTGCTGCACTGCTGCAAGGCCTCTTCAGAGGCGATGGCTGGTTGGAGAACCGACGAGACAAGGGCGGGGTCACTGCAGGATACGTGACTGTCAGCCCTGTACTTTTCCAAGGCGTGCTGCTCCTGCTTCAAAGATTTGGAATCGTGCCCGTATGTCGCCAGATACTGAGCAAGAAATCGAAGGTTCCCGCTCTTGCTCTCAGAGTATCACGGTATGAGGATCTCACAGTACCTAGCCATGATGTCGGCGGAAACTCCCGCCTGGCAAGTTTGCTACTTGCGCATCCGAAGATGATTAAGAGATCACCCGCTTTCAGGGACTACGGCTCGTTTGCCACCGCCTTCGTCAAGAATCTCGAGAAGCAAGAATTCAACGGCGATGTCTACAACATGGAGGTCGATCGTTCACATACATTTGTGTCAAGCTTTGGGATAATAACTCACAATTGCCTCCCCAGCAACTCGTACTACCTGATAGTGGAAGGGATGAAGACGGGTTACATCCCTGGCCTCACCAGGATGGCAAGGGAGATCAACGACAGAATGCCAGACCACGTGGTCGAACTCGTCTCCGAGGCCCTCAACGATGTGGGGAAGACTGTCCGTGGCTCCAAGGTGGCAGTCCTGGGGGTCTCTTACAAGCCAGGAGTGAGGGACATCCAGCTCACCCCGGTGGAGCGAGTCGTGAGCCGGCTTACCGATATGGGGGCTTCGATTTCGCTCTACGACCCCATGTTCAAGGGAGAGAAGGTGTTCGGGCTCCGGGTAAGCAGAAGCCTTGAGGAGGCGTCGAAGGCCGCCGACTGCATCGTCATCGGGACGGCACACAAGGAATTCGAGACGCTCGACCTCGGCCGCCTTGCAAGACTCACGTCGAAGAAGGCCGCCTTCGTAGACGCCAGGAACGTGGCAAACCCGAAGGAGGCCGCGAGACAGGGATTCTCATACAGGGGCGTGGGGCGAAGATTCGTCTGAGCATGAAGAATGCTCAGATGCTGACAATGCGACCAACACTAGACTAAGTATTATCGACGCCCTGGTTTGATTCGAAAACATGGAAGTCAGCGACAGGAGTTAGCCCGTCGCTAACAATTCTTCCATTACTGATTCGGAATTCCAGCGAACTTGCGTCTTGCGAGTAGCATGGCCGGGATAGCGAGTGCCATCAAGAGACCCATGCCTAGTGGGAACATTGGGACACCCGTCGGCGGTTGGTAACCCGCAGTTAGCAATGTGCCCGTAGATTGACAGTTGGCACCTCTGTCGCCGCTATTTGCTGCCCTCACGGTTAGAGTCGTCGTGCTACCTACGGTCGCGGGCGCGGTCAATTTCACCGAAAACAACCCCGAGGTTGTCGCCGGTGGGCTCACGCCTATCGAGTACGACGTTCCCGAGCTGGGGATTGGGCTTGGTGAAACACTGACCACGGTCCAAGCACTGTTTGAGCTCTGGGCCGTGAGTGTGAAGTAGGCTGCATAATTGCTTGTCTCACTGTAAGTCAACAAGAAGGTCAGTGTCACGGTTGATCCCGCAGGGATGGTGGTTGACTGTGTGGTAGGCGAGAGGGTCACCGTACATGGAGCCCATGCAAACGCAGGCGCGACAGCGCATAATCCAACGAGGGTGAATAGCAAGGCTATGACTGGAATTGTATATTTTCTGCTGCTCATCGTTTAATGAACTGCCCGTTTGAGTATATAGGGCGTCCGAAGACGTGGTACAGAGACATAGAGCCGGAATTCATGTAGGTCCGAGGCTCATAATCCATCTCAGCGACCGTGTTGAACCAGACTTGGGCACAGAAGGGGTCAGTGAGACATTTCCGCTTACCGTCTCTCACGAACTCGCCGAGTCAGATGGCTTTGACGCCGGGACGCTTCCCACTGTACCTGAGCGAGATCCTTGGGCGCCTCCATTGTGACGCCCTGACGTTGAGCTCGTCTGGTCTAAATCACGCTGGGGAGGTTGCGATTACCTCTGCTCTCCGTTTCCTGAGCCGTCTTCTCGGCCCCCAAGGAGCGAATTGGCTGAACGCGGAACAGGACCTGATTGGAGTGCCGTCATCTTCGGGGTCTTCGGGGCTAGAGAATGAGCACGCCGGCGGACGACTAGAGCCAGACATGTCAAAGAGGCGGCCAGAACGACGAGGACGGACCCTCCGTCCATCGAAGGAAGCACCGCCGGTGTGCCTGCCGCAGAGGGGCATGGATTGGGGAGAGAGCCTGTCCTGTTGCTGCAGGTTGTGGACGATGCGGGGGTTCCTGACGACGTCACTGTCATGGTCGCCGTGCTTGGAACTGTCTCCGTCCCCGTCGTCGTCGCTCGAGAGGAGGTTGTTTCGATGACTGTCGTAGGCTGAGTTGACGTGGAAACTGCTGCAGAGGTCACCATCAGGGGCGTCGTCACAGTAGCTGTATGGTTGAGTGTGAGTGTAGACATCGCCGTCTGAGTGTCTGTGGACGCCGTGGTCTGATTGGTGGCGGTCGTAGTTTGGGGTAGTGCGCCCGTAGAGGTGGATGTCACCATGCTGGCGGAAGCCTGGGTACTCGTTAGGGTGAACGTAGCCGTAGGGGAAGTCACCGCTGACGTCGTTGTGACGGTCTGAGTGGCGGTTGTCGGGATTGAGGTAACCGTGGAGACCGACGTCACAGTGGAGACCGAAGTCACCGTACCAGTCGAGGTCTGGGTGGCTGTGACCGTTGAGACTGTGGTGGTGGGAGAGGTCACAGTCGACGTCGTTGTCCTCGCTGTCGTTGACGTCACACTGGAAGTGGAGGTAGATTTCACACTGGAAGTGGAGGTAGATTTCACACTGGAAGTGGAGGTAGATTTCACACTGGAAGTGGGGGTCGAGGTCATTGTGCTCGTGACCGTCGAAGTTACGGGCGGGAGTGTCGCAGTCGAGCTGGTGGACGTGGGGCTCGATGTGCTCGTGCTAGATGAACTCGTGGTCGACGCTGTTCCGGTGCTCCACAGCTGGGTTCCTTGAGGCAAAACGGCTAGGCTTCCACCGACCGTGATTTGATCGGCCTGCAACCCTGTGCCCTGCGCCGCTCCAACCACGCCCCAACCTGTCCCGTAGGATATCGCCGTTTGGACTGAACTCCAAGTTCCTGACTTCATGACCTGCATCGCCGTCGAGAACTCTACTGTGGGGAAGGTGAATGCGCTACTTCCTTCCTCCTCTGACAGCGCATAGACTGGATAGGATGAACTCGAGGAGTTCGCGCCCATGTCATAGGTCCCGAAGACGGTCCCATCCAGCGAATAAGCCCAGGTGGTCCCCGACTGGAGGTACATGGAGAAGGTGTGGCTCCCGGTGGAAACGGATGTGGTTCCGCTCGTGAGGACGGCCTTGGTGTCGAGGTTCCAGATCTGATAGAACGCTACCGGCGTGCTGGTGTCACAGATCTCGTACCCGACTTGCCCCCAGACGCTGTTGGAGAGATCGTCAGATACCCAGAACGCGAGGCAGCCAACCACCGACGTGCTGATGACTTGGATCTTCCCCTGCACCCCCGTGTTCGGTAGAGCAGACGAATCTGTAGACGACGCCCCAACCCACCAGACTGAACCCGAACTCGGAGCGTCAAACGATTGGACGGCGTGGGCGCTCGCCGGAAGAACGGGGGTCGTCGCCCAGGCGTACAGACACCCTGTGGCAAGCAAGACAATGACGGCCAGGCATGCGGCCTTCATCGGTTTCTTCGGCTCGCTTGTATCATATATACCATATGGACTGAAATCCTGTCAAGTCGATGGGCCATGAGCCTCTCTTTTCTTGCTGTCAAGGGTCGGGTCATGACTCACGAAGAAAAAACCGCTGGGGGGGCGAGGTAGTGCCTCGCCTCCCCTGTCAATGCATTCGTGCGGAACTGGACCAAGAAGTCCAAACGCTCATGGATGTCCCTCGTTATTTAGGACTTGTCGATTGCGGCTCGGGATTCTGTCCCTGTGAATTGTCGGGAGTCTGTCCGATCGAGGCACGGTTTCGCCGACCCGAGGGACCCGATTCAGTTATCCGGAGTCAGGACACGGGGAAGGAGAGACCTTGACCGGTAGAGCAGCGCTCCTCGACTTTCTGGCCGTCCTGACCGCGTCCCTGGTCGTCGTAGCATGCCTCCTCTACGCGCAGGTCACTGGGACCTACGACGCGACGACATTCATGGTAAGCGTCTTGCTGCCTCTGGTCCTGGGCTCCGCGATCCTTTCGGTCAGGAAGGAGCGGATCCTTCTGTTCGCGTTCCTCGCGTATCTCTGGGCTGTGGTCGACGACGCTCCGGTCTACTTCGATTCCGTCATCACCTGGCCCGAAGTGACGCGGTTCCACCCGTTCCTCCCTCGCCTTTTCATGAACATCGTCATTCACGCACTCACAGCGCTCTTTCTGTGTCTCACGGTACGGGAGTCGATGAAGGGGACGCGCGTCGGGCTCCGGAACGCTCCCAGGGTCATCATCCTCACCTCCGTGGCGTTCGTTCTTGCCTACGCTCAAAACATCCCGCTGGCCGCAATTCAGAACGCGGTGGAGACATCTTGGTATCCGTTCGACTTCGCGGAGAAGGTCGCCTCCATCTTCTTCCTCTATCTCACACTCAGGGAGGCGACGAAGCTGAAAGCCAGCCCTCCTCCTCTCTCAACTGAAAGCGGGCCCTCACCAACATTCACAGGTGAGAGCTAGCAGAATTCCGCCATCAGCTCCCGCAGCATGCGGGTCATGCCCGGGGTGATGACGGGCTGGAAGGGGCGGTAGTACTTTGGGCTTCTCGCCTTGGCCACGGTCTCTCTGCTGCCGGCGGAGACATAGGACCCGAGGAAGGCCCTCGCCACGCCGCTCATGGCCTCCTCCCGCGTTGAGAGCTTCGCCGCGTAGTACAGGAATTCGGCTATGTCCCAGGCCATGTCGCCTCCAGGCACGGACTGTTCGAGGTCCGTGAGGTAGAGGCCGCGGGGCGATATGACGACGTTGTTGGCCTTCGCGTCCCCCAGAGCCAGGCCCGCGCCGTGCACCTTGGCCAGAAGATCCGCATATGCTGATACGTGCCCCATTCCTTCTGAGCTGCCCCTGAGGATCCCGTCTACGACCGACGAGAGGACGGGTCCGCTGATGAATTCCTTGACCATTATTCTCTCTCCCGGAGCCACCGCCAGGATGGCGGGGACCAGGATTCCGTTCTTCCTAAGGCTTCTCGTCATCGCGTATTCTCTGTCGAGCCTGGCAATCGGAGTCATGCTGAACTTGTTGGCTGCAGCGGCCCAGATGCCCAGCAGAGCCCACTTGAGCGAACGGACGTCGGAGTAGCTCTTGACCACTACCGAGCTCTCGCGGGCCCCGTCGATGAAGGTCAGGACGCGCGTCGTCGAATAGGGGTCGCCTATGTCGCGTTCTCTCGTCGAATAGGTTGTGAACCCCAGGAGGCCGGCCAGCTCCTTCTCGAGAAGCGAGGCGTCTGGAATCATCACTCCCTCCTCCAGTCTCAGCAGAGACCTGGGCTTCTCCAGCTCCGGGAAAGGTCTGGGAGCTTCCCTCATCCGTTTCAGCTTCGACTGTGCTTCCCTCCTGTACACGGAGAGACCGACCCTCCCGGCGTAGCCGTGGACGGCGTACTGCATCAGGCCCCGGGTCGTGAGCGAGAAGATTGACTGGACCTTGGTGAACGCGTCTCCTCTCATCTCCTCGGGGGCCACAATCACGCCTGCGAGGGACGCAGACAGGAGACCTCGTGAGGCGAGGGATTCGGCGGCGGAGGCGAAGCCTGCCATCGAGATTCCTCGGTTCTCGTCTCCAAGGGGGCAGGTGTAGGTCTGGACGTAGCTGTAGAGCGCGGGTGGATACATCGCGGCCCTCTTTGCGAGCTTCTCGAAGAGGAAGTAGTCGTAGGGGACGACCAGGTGCCTGCAGAAGTCGCCGTAGTCTTCAGACAGTTCGATAAGAGCCTCGGTCATGACCCTCTTCTTGTAGTCGAGCTCGACGCTCATGAAGAGCTTCGGGTTGGCAATCACTTCGTAGACGTTGAGGAGCCGCCCGACCACGAACTCGCCGAGGTAGGAGGACTGCGCGTCCTGTGTGAAGAGGTGCTCGTCTACGATCAGCGCCGAGGCGGCCACCGGTTCCTCCACGTACCTGTACCTTATTCCCTCGCGGAACCGCCTCGAGACTATGATCAGGTCGTAGTCGGAGTCTGGGCGGGCGTAACCAGCGACCTTCGATCCGTACGCGGCCAACCCTGCAATGGACGACGCTCCTACCATTGAAGAGGCAATTCCTCCGAGGGTGGAGCGCTCCTCGGCTGTGAGCCTCAATCCTTCATCTTCCCTTCGATCTCTGAAGCCTTCCGGACTACCGCGGGGTCGAACTTCGCCCCTGCGATGACGCTCATCTCAAGATTGACGCGGTTTGCTTCAGGGCCTACCCAGCGTATGGGGAGGTCCCGCGCAATCCAGAGCTCGCTGACCTTCTTGTTTAGGGCGGGGTCCGACAGTTCTGGTTTGAACTTCCGGGTTATCAGGCCGACGAGGGCCTTGTCAGAGAAGAGGAGCTTGGCCGGGACGGTTCTCTCGCTGTCCGCGAATGACGCCTCGTAGAGGGACGTGGCTACCTCGTCGCTGACGATGTCTTTCCTTGCTAGCTTTCTGACGAGCTCCACGTAATGGGTGAACTCGTGCGCGGCGACGGCGTCCAGCGTCCCCTTCGTCCCGTACGCGACGAGGGCGGCTGTGAACTGGATGAGTATCGTCAAGCTTCCCGTCGTGGTCATCGGAATGACCCTGGCGAAGAAGACCCCCATCTGACCGTACTCGCCTCCTCCCTTCGAAACCGGGAGGATCGGCTCGATGTAGTACTGAGGGTAGCGGAGACCGCTCGCCTTCTCGACGCGATCGACTGATTGCCGAACAACGTCCATCCGGAGTCTCACCTTCTTGGCAAGCGCTCGTGGGATCTTTTCCTGCGCCACCGCCTGGTCGAGTAGGATGAGCGGGTCCACGAATTTGCGACCGCCCCTCCCACTTATGAATCTTAATCGGTCAGTCCGCGAGTCTGAAACGGATGGAAGGACTGCGGCGCGAAACTTCCATGAAAATCTCAGCGTGTAGGATGCCGGGCATCTTTCCGATTACGTCGCTGACGGCCCTGTGCAGCTCGTCGAGGGACTGGCCCTTCAGGTTGACGATGATGTCGAAGCGTCCCGTCACCTCGCGGATCAGCCTGACACCGTCGATCTTCTCGATCTCCGTCAGGACCGCCTCCCTCTGCTTCGGGTCGATGTTCAGTCCTGCAAGGGCTCCCGCCCTCATTCCGAGGCTATCCTCGTTGACGTCAATAGTGAACCTCTCTATGATGCCTCGCTTCTGGAGCCGTTTTATCCTGCTGTACGCGACCGAGAGGTTGACACCGAGCCGCCGGCTGAGCTCGGGCACAGAGACCGAGGCATCTGAGTAAAGAGCAGACAGAATCTTCATGTCGACTTCATCGAGCCTGGCCATCGTTGAATGCCTCCTCAATTATCGAGGCAGGGGAATATTTCAGCTTTCTACGGGTTTTTCTAGATAAATACGAGGTTTTCTTGACGAATACGGTAAGTCGGGAAGTAATCCCTAGGTTCTAGGCGCTCTTGGGAGCGTCCACGGCCATCCTTGCGTTGACCTGATAGATCTCCTCGCTTATCGTGTTGCCTCTCACGAGCTTCCTCTTCTTCCCGCCTTCGACCTCGGTCTTCAGGCCCACGCCCCGGGTCAGCAGGACGTACTTCTTGCCACTGCCCTGAACGTCTGCCCGCATCGGGAAGCCGGCTTTGTCGCTGCCACCCGT
>JBEKJM010000043.1:0-11035 GCA_050011215.1 Nitrososphaerales archaeon | reverse complement strand
CCCTCAGGGCGTTCGGCCGAACTTCGCAGTCAGAAGGAGCGAAGCCAGCGCGATCGTGGCCGGGGCGCTGGGCGCCAAGGAGGACTGGCTGAGTCCAGCCAGCACAGAGGCATTCCTGAAGTGCTACGGTATTTCAACCGCGAGGTCGATACAGGTCAGCGGTCCCGAGCAGGCGGCGGACGCCGCGCGTGGATTCCCCGGGAAGGTTGTCATCAAGGCGATTGCTCCGGGGCTGCTTCACAAGACCGATGTGGGAGCCGTGAAGGTCGGACTCGCTGCCAGCGAAGTGGAAGACGTTGCCGAAGAGATGTCGGACCGTCTGCGAAAGAACGGCTTCGTGGTCACAGGTTTCTTGGTCCAGGAGATGGTGCGTGATGCAGTCGAGATGTTCGTGGGCGTCACCCACGACCCGACCTTCGGGCCACTGATCGCCTGCGGGGCTGGCGGAACCCTCGTCGAGCTGATCAAGGATGTCTCCGTCGGGCTCACGCCACTGACCGAGCAGGACGCGGAGCGGATGGTCCGTTCGCTGAAGACGTACAAGATGCTCGAGGGCTACAGAGGAGCGCCGAAGTGCGACGTCGGGGCGCTAGAAGAAACCATCCTTCGATTGGGACAGATGGTGGAGGAAATCCCTGAAGTGGCAGAATTGGACCTTAATCCGCTCATGGTGCTTCAAGACGGGGAGGGAACCGTGGTCGTGGATGCACGAATTCGTGTTGCCGAAAGATCATCGCCCACGCCTTGAGACCCAGGCGAAGAGGAGGAGACGTCGACGGTCAGCAACGCCTCCAGATTAGGTACGCAAGACAGCCTACTGAAACGGGGCGTCCCCATCATCCACGATGAAGCGGAAGGCGTGCCCGTTCCCATACTCTAAAATCACGACCCCTCACGTGCGAAAGGGGTGGATTCCGGTTTGGAGAATCGCAGACTGCCCGGACTCGCTGAAATCGAGGCAGCGCAAGACAGAATATCCGGAGTAGCCGTCAGGACTCCGCTTGTCGATTCCCCCGCTCTCTCGAAAAGATTCGGGAGAGAGGTCTACCTCAAGCTCGAATGTTTCCAGCCAATCAGAGTGTTCAAGATCAGGGGAGCGTACAACAAGCTCTCCCAGATGAAGGAGAGGAGTGTCGTGGCGGTCTCTTCGGGAAACCACGGCATCGCCACGGCGTTCTCGGCCAGGGCCTTCGGGAAGAAGTGCACGGTCATACTCCCGGAGAATCCGGTTCAGGAGAAAGCCGACGCCATCACCGAGTATGGCGCGCAGATTCTGAAGTTCGGGAAGTATGAAGACGAGAGAATTGTGAAGGCCAACCAGATAGTCAAAGAGACCGGCGCCGCGCTAGTCCATCCCTTTAACGACCCTGCGATAATCGCGGGACAGGGGACCTGTGGCCTCGAAATAGCCGAGCAGCTGGGAGACTTCGACTCGCTTGTCGTCCCGGTCGGGGGCGCAGGGCTGATATCGGGAATCTCGATTGCGATCAAGGCTAAGAAGCCAAGAGCCAAGGTCTTCGGCGTCGAGCCCGTGACCGCGGCAAAACTGCAGGCGGCCCTCCTGGCTGGCAAGGTCACCAGAGTGCAGGACCCTCACTCAATAGCCGACGGGTTGATACCCCGTTCGGTAGGCGACCTCACGTACGAGGCCTGCTCCAAGTACGTCGACGGCGTATTCACGGTCTCGGACGAGGAGATTCTCGCGGCGATGAGGCTCATCGTGAAGGAGGCAAGGATATTCCCCGAACCCTCGGCCGCCGCTAGCGTTGCGGCGTTGCTCGCGGGTCGCGACACGGACCGCCTCGGGAAGCGAATCGTCTTCATCATATCAGGCGGGAACGTCTCACAGAAGCTTCTAGCCCAGATCCTCTCGTCGTAGGGAGTGATCTCCGTCAAGCCTTCAAGGTCGGATGGTGTTACTTACGCGGGTTGGTTATGTTGCTTCTTGAAGAAATGTGGGACAGGCTACATCAATCGCCGACTGCATGGGCCCTATTCTACTGTGACACCCAGGGAGGGACAAGTCGTCGTGGCTCTGGGCCTTTCGGCTCTCTTTCCAAGACGTCCTCAAATGGCATAGACTGCCAGGGGGCCTAGACGCTTTTTCTGCGTTGTGTATTATCTATACGTACCAGGTGTCTATCCTACCCTGTTAGCCGTTGTCAGACTACCTCGACACGACAGGAGCCCTGGCCGAGAATTCGCGCCCAGCCAGGATTCCTATGCTTCTCCTCACAAGGGATAAATGAAGTGACTTGCCTGTTCTCGCCCTTGGAGTCTCTCCCAGAATGGGCCAATGAGTACTATGACCTCTACTCCGAACCCTTCCTGCCAGAGTCGGCGAGCGCAAAAAACCGGGTCTCTAGGACCCTCCCTTTGATCCAGAGACATTTGCCCAAGAAGGGTTCCAAGGTCCTGGACCTGTGTTGCGGCGCAGGCGCGTATCTTTTCCCGCTTGAGAAGGCGGGATACGATGTCACCGGCGTGGACATTCAGGACCGCATGATCAAGCTTGCAAGGCGATACGCGAAGAAGATCAAGTCACGGGCGACGGTGATGATTGGGGACGCTAGAAGTCTCAGGCTCAAGGATGGTACCTTTGACGCTGTTGTCTTTCTCGGTGCTCCCTTTGCCCACTTCAGCCTGCCCGAGTTTCGTCAAATCGCGAGCGAGGCCTTCAGGGTGTTAGAGCACAAAGGAGTAATGATCGCAGAAGTCAGCGACCACGTCGCGCTGCTCTTTTCAGGGATGTACCAGCGAACCCTCTATGAGCCTGCGGGAGACATTGACGTCATTTCCATTCACACAAGATATGACCAAGAAAAGGGGACTTTCAACCGAATCTTCCTGGACCTGAACACGAACAGGAGGTTCAAAGGTTCGTTTCACATATGGACACCCTGGCTGGCAGACGACATCATGCAGACCGCAGGCTTCGAGCTGAAGCAGTCTGAGTCGAGCTCATCTGGAACCTTCTCACGGCTCCAGACCTATGCGAAGTCCTGACGGCATCCATGGCGCAGGACGATCCGCGTGTGGATTAGTTAGAATGTCCTGGTAACAATGAGTATGGTGCCGGCCCGCTCCGTCCGACACGTCAAGTGAGGCGCAGAACAGTCGCAGCCCTAGTTCTACCGGGTATAGTGATAGCGGTGTCTGCGTGCGCTCCGGTAGTTTATTCTCCCCTCAGAGTCGATCACTGCCTTCCACCGGGGAATGTGGGTTGCACCACGTACTTCTTCGCGACCTACGGGTCACTCAGCTGCGTGGTTCTTGGAAAGGGTGTCGGCCACGACAATGTGACAGCAGGATTCGGAGATTGGTCGCACTACGCGGGTTGTCCTCCCAAAGTGGTCCACACACCTTAGCCACGTCCAGTTAACTCAACAACAACTGTCTGTGGGGATTGGGGCATCAGAAACGATGTTCAAATCCTGTCTGAAGGGATTTCGACTAGATGGTCCAGTGCCCCTCCTTATCATGCTTCGGTTTTGGGCCCTGTGGCACTTGCGCCATTGCTGGTATGGATCTCTAATCGCTGTATCGATTTGGTTGGACCCAGAAAAGGCTATAAGACGACTGCGTAGGGCGCGGCTAACGGCGATGATGAGACAACTTGTCCAAGATTCTGGCATTCGTGGATATCTTCGTGGAGTCGACGGAGATGGACAATGTTGTGGCCGCCCTCTCCAAGCTTGAGACGCTGGAGGAACTTTACGAAGTCACGGGAGAGTTCGACGTAGTCACTCTGGTGTCCGCCACCGACATTCAGGAGTTCCGGGAGATCCTAAAGAACAAGATAATGAAGATCAAGGGGGTAAAGAGCACCGTAAGCTCAGTGGTCTTGTACACCCACAAGGGACCAAGGTCGGGTGACGGCTCGCAGGGTCCGCGGCACCCGCGCCAGTAGGCCTTTGTAGAGATGAGTGTTCTCATGACTAGACCGGCTCTAAACCAACGAGGCCCTAAGGCGTGACCGACGCTGTAGATGTTCTCTCTGTAGTCCTGATCTTGGGCACCGCGCTCGGGATAGCTTGGCTCATTTCTCCCTATCTAGCCCGGGTGTACAAGCGGGTCCCAGGCCGATTCGACCGATTCCTGGACCCCATCGAGAATGGCATCTACAGGCTCGTGGGAATAGACACCGACCACGCCATGGGATGGAAGGAGTACTTCTTCGCGGGACTCCTAGTAAACATAGTCCAGATGGTCTTGGCGTTTCTAATCCTAATCTTCCAGGGCTCCCTCCCCCTGAACCCCCAGGGCTTCCCCGGTCTGAGCTGGGACCTGTCCCTGAACACGGTCGTCTCCTTCGCCACGAACACCAACCTCCAGCACTACGCCGGCGAGAGCACCCTGTCCTATCTCAGCCAGATGACCGCCATCCAGTTCCTCCAGTTCACTTCCGCAGCGACGGGTTTGTGCATGGGTGTTGCCATGGTAAGGGGCTTTATCGTCGGCTCGAAGGACATGGGCAACTTCTACGTCGACTTCGTCAGGACCCTCACTCGCATCCTGATTCCATTCTGCCTGGTGGCAGCTCTCGTTCTGGTCGCTCTCGGAGTGCCTCAGACTCTCAGCGGGTACACGACCGTGACCACCGTGGAGGGAGCAAGCCAGTCGATACTCGTCGGCCCCGTCGCGTCGCTCGTGGCCATAATGCAGCTTGGGACCAATGGGGGCGGATACTATGGGGCGAATTCGGCCTATCCCTTCCAGAATCCCAACCCCGCCTCGAACATTCTCGAGATAGGGCTCATGCTGTTGCTCCCGACCGCACTCATTTTCGTCTTCGGAGAGATGCTAGGCAAGAGGCGTGAGGTGAGACCGATACTTATCGGAGCATACGGACTCTTCGCCATCGACCTGGCGATTGCATTCATACCGACCACGCCCCTCGGCATGGGAATCGAAACGAGGATAGGGGGTTTCATGTCCGCATTCTGGACCGTCGTGACGACCGCGGTCACCACGGGCTCGGTCAACGCAAGCCTCTCGGCCATGCACCCTCTCGTCATCCTGGGAGCCTTCATGGGGATGCTCATCCAGGCCACGCCCGGTGGGAAGGGGGTCGGGTTGATGTACATGATCATGTACATCGTGATAACCGTCTTCATCGTCGGTCTGATGTCGGGGAGGACCCCAGAGTACCTCGGGATCAAGATCACGAGCAGGGACGTGCTGCTCGTGATGCTCGCCTTCCTCATCCATCCGATCATCATCCTGATTCCCACCGTGGTGGCGTATGCCTCGGGTGCCGTGGCCGCCATAGGCGTGGGGAGCAACTCGATCGGTTTCACCCAAATCCTGTACGAATTCACAAGCTCCGCCGCCAACAACGGGTCGGACTTCCTCGGTACGGCGGCGAACACGCCGTTCTTCAACGTGGCCACGGCGATCGTAATATTCGTCGGAAGATACGCGCCAATCGGCATTCTCCTGTCGCTCGGAGGGTCGATGATCGGCAGGACGAGGAGCGCCGTCTCCGGTCTCAAGACTGACAGCATCACATTCTCGGTGGTGCTCATCGGAAGTATCCTGATTCTCGTCGTGCTCACCTTCTTTCCGTTCCTAGCGCTCGGCCCTATCCTCTCCTACTTCCAAGGACACGTGAATGGGTTTGGTTAGCAAACAGGGCGCAGGAGTCGCCCGGCGCCGGATGCCACTCTTCTCGACCAGCGTCCTCAGGGACTCACTGCTGAAGCTGAACCCCGTATCGCTTGCATCCAATCCGGTCATGCTCATCGTCGAGCTCACTTTCTTCGTGGTGGGAGCGATGGCAGTCTACCCGCAGGCTTTCGTCCCAGTGGCTTCGCCGGGAAAGCGGCCGTTCTATGTCGAAGTGGCCCTGATACTCCTCATCACAGTATGGTTCAGCACTCTTTCCGACTCGCTGGCCGAGCACCAGGCAAGGAACACCGCCAGCAGCCTCCGCAGGCTCGAGACGGAAGTCATCAGCAAGAAGATCATCAAGGAAGAGTGGACGACAAACATCGTCCCGACAAAGTCCACGGACCTTCAGAAGGGGGATCTGGTACTCCTCGAGATGGGGGACACAGTTCCCATCGATGCCGACGTGATCGAGGGCATCGCCATGGTCGATGAGTCCCTGCTCACTGGAGAATCCGCTCCCGTCAGGAAGGCACCCGGGGACACCCTGATCGGGGGTTCGATGCTGCTGAGCGACACCCTCACGGCCAAGGTCTCGGTGAATCCCGGCGAGACCTTCATCGACCAGATGATCAAGATGGTCGAGTCTTCAAAGAGACCGAAGACGCCCAACGAGCAGGCGGTGACGGTGGTCCTTCTCGGCCTCACCGCCATCTTCAGCATCATCATCATAGCGCTGCTCGGGCTCTCCGTCACGCTCGGCCTCGGAGCCGACCTCTCGGTCCTGATAGCGCTCTACGTCTGCCTCCTCCCGACCACCATAGGCGCCCTCCTCCCGGCCATCGGTCTCTCTGGGATGTCACGCCTGTACAAGAATAGGATAGTGGCAAAGTCTGGAAAGGCCATTGAAACGGCTGGAGATGTTGACGTCATCCTTCTCGACAAGACGGGCACGATCACGGTCGGAAACAGGAGGGCCATAGAATTCATCCCATTCGGGGGGCACACCGAGCGGGAGGTCGGCGAGGCCTCATTCCTATCGTCATGGTACGACGACACCCCTGAGGGGAGGAGCATCATAGACCTCGCCTACGAAAGTGGATTCACCCCGAAGGAACTCAACACACTGGAACCTTCTCGGGTCTACGAGTTCTCAGCAGCAACGCGGACCAGTGGCGTCAAGATCAACAGGGGTACCGCTCTTAGCCTTCCGAAGGGCCTGGAGGCCGGAAGAGAGAGAGGAAGGTTCAGGAGGAAGATGCCGGGGGTCTTCGAGGACTGGAATGAATCAGAGCCGGAAATCGAGGTTCTCAAAGGGGCACCCGATTCCATGAAAGAAAGACTCTCCTCGGTCCCGACAAACTTCGACGAGCTCGTCAACAGGGTCTCCGCCGCTGGCGAGACCCCTATCGTAGTCTCAAGGAGCGGAGACGCCCTGGGAATCATCCGGCTCAAGGACGTGCTCAAGGAAGGGATACGGGAGAAGATTCAAGCAGTCAAGGCCATGGACATAAGGCCAGTGATGATTACGGGAGACCAGCCTCTGACGGCCAAGAGCATTGCGGAGGAGGTAGGCATCGACGAATACGTCCCCCGGGCTAGACCGGAGATGAAGTTCGGAATCGTCAAGAGGGAGCAGGCAGAGTCGCGCATCGTCGCAATGATCGGCGACGGGACCAACGACGCCCCGGCCCTGGCCGTCGCGGATGTCGGGCTGGCCATGGGCTCCGGAACCGAGGCAGCGAAGGAGGCAGCGAACATGGTCGACCTTGAATCCAACCCTGCGAAGGTTATAGAAGTGGTCATGCTAGGCAAGCAGCTCCTGATGACCAGGGGTGCGGTGACCGCATTCAGCATCGCCAACGATGTGGCGAAGTACTTCGCGATAGTGCCTGTCCTTTTCGCCGCGACGATGTACGCCGCTCCCCTTCATTCGTTGAACATCCTGCACCTTGGTCTGGACAGCGCCGTCCTCTCCGCGCTCATTTTCAACGCGATCATCATCCCTCTTCTGATTCCCATAGCTATGAGGGGGGTTACGTTCAAGCCGACAGACACGATGTCCATCTTCCTGAGGAACGTTCTGATCTACGGAGTAGGCGGGGTCATAGTGCCATTCGTCGGGATAAAGCTGATCGACATTCTGATCTCGGCCATATAGGTGATAAAGATGGAGAACTCAAAACCGAACTACAGACCCGTGGTCGGACTCGCACTGGTGTCACTCATTCTTTGTGGCATGTTCTTCCCCCTCCTGATTACAGGAATCGCCCAGATCGTCTTTCCGTACCAGGCCAACGGGGAGATTGTCCAGCTCAACGGGCGGGACGTGGGGTCCAACCTAATCGCCCAGGGTTTCAATTCCACGGAGCTATTCCACGCTCGGCCTGTCAACCAATCCGCTTCAGAGGTGGATCCTGACATCACGTTGGCAGACGCTATCTCGCAAGTGCAGGGGATAAGTTCAGCGGTGAATGGTTCTGGACATGGAACGATAAGCTCAACGAGCCTCGCTTCGATTGTGAACGAGAACGTGGAGGGAACGTTCTGGATATTCGGGAGCCCCTACGTGAACGTGCTGAAGCTCAACCTGATTCTGATCAACAGTTACCCAACAGTATACGAGAATCTTGGTGCGTAGTTTTGCAACCCGTCGCGTAAACAGCAAGAATTTAGCCCCGATTCCTCAAAGAAGCTCGATATGGGCTGCCCCCGGGGGGGGATTGGGGCATGGGAAACGATGTTCAAGTCCTGTCAGCGGGATTCCGACGACATAGCGCGCAGATGGTTTGGGGCGCGCGCGCTCACTACGGTTGTGTTGGGCTCTAGGTTTGCTTTTTCAGCTTCTTTCGGATCTTTGTTACGTGCGCGCCTTGATGGCCGCCCTTGCCTCGCCTCCGGCCTTCGTCCCTTTCTCTTCCAAGGCGTGGACTCTGCCCCTGGCTTCCCTTTCTTATCGCTCAGACCTCTGCTTTGCGTGTTCCAACATGATGTGCAGCTTCTCATGCCGCTTGCCAAGTTCGGCCTCCAGCCTGGTTTTCTCCTCCGCCCCTGAGCGGGCAATCTCACCCTTCACCCTGGCGATGTCAGCCCTCAGCGCTGCGATTTCTCTTGCGACCTTCTTGTCTTCCTTCTCTTTCACCCCCTCTCTCGAGTCTGATGAAGACTTCGGCGCGCGCATAGACCCGCTAGGAGCTTCCTTCTTCGATGTATTTCTTGAGTAGCTCCCTCTGTCTCCCGCTTGGACTCCTTGGTATTGCGACGCTGACCGCGACAAACTCATCGCCCTTCCAGGTGGAGTCCAGTCGCGGGAGACCCTTCCCTCTCACCCTGAATAGAGATCCGGGTTGCGTACCAGAGGGGATGGAGATGACTACATCCCCGTAGAGAGTGGGCACGCGCACCTCTGTTCCCAGTATGGCCTCTATCGCGTTTATCTTTGTGTCCACGTAGATATCGCTGTCCTTCCTCTTGAACACATCGTGCGGCGGTATGTTGATCACGACGTAGAGGTCCCCGGAGGGTTCACCGTTCTCTCCAGCCTCACCCTCCCCGCGAAGGCGGAGGGTATGACCATCGTCCACACCTGCTGGGATAACGACTCTGATCCTCCTCACCTTTCTGGTCTTGCCGCTCCCTCTGCACTCGCTACACGGAGAGCCGACGAGGTAACCTCTTCCGCCACATCTTGGACAAGATTCTGCTCGTACAATCCTGGCGAAACCAGTACTCTGCACCCTCTGCACCTGTCCAGAGCCGCTGCACTGGGTGCAGGTTCTCCTAGACGTACCAGGAGCCGCCCCGCTGCCCCTGCAAGTCTCGCAGACCTCAGTGCGAGGTACCTCTATCTCCCTCGTCAGGTCAGAGATAACATCTTCCAGCCTAAGTTGAAGACGATAAGTCAGGTCAGCGCCCTGTCTGGGACCCTCTCTGCTCCTCCCGAAGAGCTGCCCGAACAAGTCATCGACTCCGCCGAACCCGGGGCCCATGTCACGGAATATCTCTGAGAAGTCGGCTCCGCGGAAGATGTCCTCCTGTCCGTACTTCTGGTATACTCCCTCCCTGCCAGTGGTGTCGTACTGCTTCCGCTTTTCCTGGTCGGATAGCACTGCGTAAGCCTCAGACATCTCCTTGAATTTTCCTTCCGCGTCAGGAGACTTGTTTCGATCCGGATGATACTGCAGCGCCAGCTTCCTGTAAGCGTTCTTTATCTCGTCCTGCGTTGCATTCCTAGATACGCCCAGTATCTCATAGTAGTCCCTAGCGGAGTTGCTCATCTTCCGTCAGCCTTCACTCTCTGTTCAGTGCGGGTGCACTTGCTTCGCTCAACGCTTGGTGCTCTTTGACCTATTCTTCCTCGGCTCCTCTTTCCTGTCGGAGGCCAACTTCTTCCGCCTTTGCCCTCCTTTCTTCTCGCTCAACTTCTCGTCTTTTCTATCCTCAATCCTCTCGGATTCCTGCTCTTCCGACTCCTTTTCCGTCTCCGCCTCTAGATTGTCTGACTCTGCCTCGTCTGACGGCTCGATATCAGGGGCCGCTTCCTCCTCACGCTCTTGCTCCACCGCCTCAGCTTCCTCCCCGGTGTCGAAACTCAACGGACGCACTGCCCAACTTGGCGGTTCATCCGATATTTACGTCATCTATAGACAATCATGGTTGGTAACTTAGCGACATCTGGGCGGGATTCGCAAAAGAAGTTCGAGTCTGCCCCAGGGGGGATAGGGACAACCATATGGATGCCCCTTGCTCGCATGATCAAGAACTGTAATCAGTGTTGGAGGGTGGGACTTCAACCCAGCACGCGCCTCCCTTCCTAACAAGCGTCGGCGGCCCGTCGCCCGACGACTCCACGAACTTGCAACCGCAGGACGAGCAAACTGCGCCCTTCTCGCCCCGGAGGTTCACCGTGTTGCTGCAGTGGCACCTCAGACGCCCTGCACCTCCAGCATTATCGCCACTTCGCTCTCCCCGGGGGTCTCTCCGAATCTCATGCCCAAAGGACTTACCAGGCCAGAGTCTCGGGCCGTTGATACTTAGACCTGTTCAGACCGGGCTCTGTTCACTCATCGAAGTAGACTGCAGCCGATTTCATGCAAGACCTAATAGAGACGGCGGTCAATCCACAATTGACTTGGCATCGATCGTTCCTGAGACACTCGGAATCGGGTTGACCGCGTATCAGCTCCGCATGATTGTCGTCATCCGCAGCAGAGGGGGGTCACACACGGGCCCTCAACTGGAGGGCGACTGCGTCAAGCGGCCCGGACTCTCTTCCGAAGAGTCAAGGTGGAGGAAGAGCCGAAGTGCGTTCTATTCCAACCTCCGCGACCTTTGCAACGAAGGGAAGGTTGAGAGATTTGCGCTCATTCACTACGCAGACACGAAGAAAGGACAGGTCGGCTACAGAATGAGGGAAGAGACCGCT
>JBEKJM010000042.1:0-11057 GCA_050011215.1 Nitrososphaerales archaeon | reverse complement strand
GGTAAGATGTTCAAGGTCAGGGTCAGGGATATGAGGGTCCCCGAAATCGGAGACAAATTCGCTTCCAGGCACGGGCAGAAGGGGGTGATCGGCCTGGTCGTCCCTCAGGAGGACATGCCCTACACGACAGAGGGCATCGTTCCTGACATCATAATCAACCCACACGCCTTCCCTTCGAGGATGACGGTGGGTCAGTTCATAGAGTCCATCGCAGGAAAGGCGGGCGCCCTCCGAGGTTCGCTCGTTGATGGATCGGCATTCGCCGGAGAGAACATCGAGGAGCTTGAGAAGGTACTCAGAGGAAGGGGCTTCGAACACACGGGAAGGGAGGTGATGTACGACGGCAAGACCGCGAAGAAGTTCGCGACCGACGTCTTCGTGGGCGTCGTCTATTATCAGAAGCTCCACCACATGGTCGCGGACAAAATCCACGCAAGGGCCAGAGGTCAGGTCCAGATGCTGACGAAACAGCCGACCGAGGGGAGAGCCAGGGGCGGCGGCCTGAGGTTCGGAGAGATGGAGAGGGACTGCCTGATCGCATACGGCGCCTCGATGGTCCTCAAGGACAGGCTTCTCGACGAGGCAGACAAGACCGAGATCTACGTCTGCGAAAAGTGCGGTCTGATAGCGTACTACGACGCGAAACAGAGGAGGTACACCTGCAAGATCGACGGAGACCAGGCCAAGATTTCGACGGTTGTCGTCGCGTACGCCTTCAAGCTCCTGCTCCAGGAGATGATGAGCCTGAACATAGCACCGCGGCTCCAGCTAAAGGACAAGGTGTAGAGAAATGTCAATGGAACAGGCGCTCAGGACCATCGGCGGGATAGATTTCGCGGTCTTCTCGCCTAGCGAGGTGAGGAAGTACTCGGTCGCGGAGGTCACGCAGCCCGAGACTTATGACGAGGATGGAATGCCTGTTCAGGGCGGCCTAATGGACAGCAGGCTCGGGACGCTGGAACCTGGACAGAAGTGCGGGACCTGCGGAAGCACCGCCGGACGGTGTCCTGGACACTTCGGCCACATCGAGCTGGCCGAGCCGGTCCTCCACATAGCATTCGTAGATGAGATCAACAAGTTGATTCAGACTACTTGCAGGACCTGCGGAAGAATTCTCATCCCCCAGCAGGAGCTGGATGCCTACCGGACTCGGATCTCCGCCAAAACGGACTTCACTCCGGCGCTAGTTGACGAAATCGCGAAGGAGATCACGACGAAGGCGAAGAAGGTCAAACTCTGCCCCCACTGCGGCAAACAACAGTATCAGATTGAGTTCACAAAACCGACCATCTTCCACGAAATTACAGAAGAGGGAGGCGCGACCCGACTTCTCCCGGTCGCTGTCAGGGAGAGGCTCGAGAGGGTCAACAACGAGGACCTCGAACTTCTCGGTTTCAACGCGAAGGCAGCCAGGCCCGAATGGTTCGTGTTGCAGGTTCTCCCGGTTCCGCCCCTCACCGTGAGGCCATCCATCACGCTGGAGTCGGGAATCAGGTCAGAAGACGACTTAACGCACAAGGTTGTCGACATTCTCAGGGTCAACCAGAGAGTCAGGGAGAGCAAGGAGTCCGGGACGCCGCATCTGATTGTCCAGGACTTGGTCGACCTGCTCCACTACCACGTTACGACCTATTTCGACAACGAGGTCTCAGGAATCCCGCAGGCGCACCATCGCTCAGGAAGGCCCCTGAAGACTCTGAGCCAAAGGCTCAAGGGCAAGGAGGGAAGGTTCCGCGGTTCGCTTTCAGGAAAGAGGGTCGACTTCTCCAGCAGGACTGTCATCAGTCCGGATCCGAGCCTCGACATCGGCGAAGTAGGAGTCCCCTACGAAGTGGCCAAGAAGCTCACAATACCGGAGAAGGTCTCTCCCGCCAACATCGAGATCCTGAAGCCTCTCGTGATCAAGGGACCGTTCGAGCACCCCGGCGCAAACTATGTCATCAGGCCCGACGGGGTCAAGATCAGGCTCGACTTCGCCAGTGACAGGAAGGCTCTAGCGGATACACTCGTTCCCGGTTACATCGTTGAGAGGCACCTCATGGACGGGGACGTCGTCCTCTTCAACAGGCAGCCGTCCCTTCACCGCATGTCAGTCATGGCGCACTTCGTCAGAGTCCTGCCGTACAGGACCTTCAGACTTCATCCTTCGGTCTGTCCGCCATACAACGCAGACTTCGACGGTGACGAGATGAACCTACACGTCCCCCAGAGCGAGGAAGCGCGGTCCGAGGCGCTGATGCTGATGAAGGTCCAGGATCAGATAATCTCGCCCAGGTACGGCGGCCCAATAATCGGTGGGATCAGGGACTTCATCACTGGCGCCTTCTTCCTTACCCGAGACGAGACCCTTCTCACCCCAGGCGAGTTCTCGAACCTGGCGCTGGTCGGCGACTACGAGGGAGACCTCCCCGAGCCCGCGGTGAAGGGCGCTCACCCCATGTACACCGGCAAGCAGCTCTTCTCGCTCTTCATCCCGAAAGGGATGAACTGCGTCCTCACGTCGAAATGGGCGAAATCGTCCAAGACGGGAGCCTCGAACGATGTCGTGATTAAGGATGGGCAGCTCATCTCGGGCGTCGTAGACAAGGCGGTCATAGGGGCGGAGGAGCCAGACTCGTTGCTTCACAGGATCACCAAAGACTACGGGAACGAGGACGCTAGGCACTTCCTTAACTCGATCCTGAAGGTTCTCAAGACCTTCCTCACCAGGAGAGGCTTCACCTACGGCTTCAACGAGTTGGATCTAGCCGAGGAGGCGAAAAGGAGCATCCGTGAGACCCTGGACGAGGCCTACACTGGCGTCTCCGAGCTGATCAAGAAGTACAAGGCAGGGACGCTCCAGTTAACGCGAGGGCTTTCGCCAGAGGACTCGCTAGAGGCGTACACCGTCAACGAGCTCGCACGCGCTAGAGACAGGGCCGGAAGAATCGCAGACCGCTCCTTCCCCGCCGAAAACTCCGGGATGATAATGGCAAGGACCGGGGCGAGGGGCTCGAGCCTGAACGTCGGCCAGATGACAGCCGCCCTCGGGCAGCAGTCGGTCCGAGGGAAGAGGATCGAGAAGGGAATGAAGGGGAGGGCTCTCAGCCACTTCCCGTGGAACGACACCTCGCCCGAGGCGAAAGGCTTCGTCCGAAGCAACTACCGTGATGGCCTGTCTCCAACCGAATTCTTCTTCCACGCCATGGGTGGAAGAGAGGGGCTAGTCGACACTGCGGTCAGGACCCAGCAGAGCGGCTACATGCAGAGGAGGCTGGTCAACGCGCTGGAACACCTCAAGGTCGAGTATGACCTGACCGTCCGGGACCCCCATGGACACGTCATCCAGTTCTTGTACGGTGAGGATGGCGTCGACCCGGCAAAGAGCGACCACGGCCGCCCGATCAACCTCGACAGGCTGGTAGAGACAGAGGAACTCCTTCACAGGTCGAAGGCCAAGCTGGACGACGAGATCATCCAGAGGCTACTCAAGAAGTACCAAACGGGACTCAACGATCGGCTCTCCCGGGAGCTGAAGGACAAACTCGCGAGCTCTCATCTAACAGAAGACGGGGCCAGGGAAACGCTGGAGAAGGTCGATGAGGCCCAGGATTACTCCAGGATCGAGCCTGGCGAAGCGTCAGGCATTGTGGCGGCCCAGTCGATCGGCGAGCCGGGCACACAGATGACCCTGAGAACCTTCCACTTCGCAGGGGTCAGGGAGAGGGACGTTACTCTCGGCCTCCCGAGGCTAATGGAGCTGGTGGACGCGCGGAAGATCCCGGCAACTCCGTCCATGGACATCTATTTCACAAAGGAATACGCGATGTCCAATGAGAAGGCGGTCAAGGTCGCAAAAGAGATACTCTTCAGCAAGGTCGGCAACGTCGTCGCCTTCAGCGAAGTCGACCCGACAGAGGGCATCAAACTCCACCTAAGCCCGGAGATGATGACCGACAGGGACACCAACCCCGAGGAAATATGCAAGGTCATCGAGACTGGAAAGAGGAACGTTCAGCCTGACAGGAAGGACAAGAACGTTATTCATGTCAGCATGGAGAACGCTGACCTGTCGGCCCTATTCACCCTCAGGAACAAGATTCTCAACATGAAACTGAAGGGAATACCCGGGATTACCAGGGTCACGGTCGTCAAGGAGGGCGAGGAGTGGTTCATCCAGACAGCCGGTTCGAACCTGGGCAAGGTCGTCTTGGTCGAGGGGGTCGACCCTACGAGAGCCTACACCAACAACGTGCACGAGGTGGCGCAGGTTCTCGGCATCGAGGCAGCCCGGGCCACTCTGGTCAGAGAGGTCATGAGCACGCTGGACGAACAGGGCCTCGAGGTCGACATACGCCATATCTTTCTTGTGGCAGACTTGATGACATCAAAGGGATACATCCAGCAGATAGGAAGACACGGGATAGCTGGCTCCAAGAGCAGCGTCCTAGCAAGGGCCGCGTTCGAGATCACCGTCCCGACGCTTGCCGAGGCAGCGGTGAAGGGCGAGGTCGAGGACTTGAAGGGAGTCACAGAAAACGTGATTGTGGGGCTGCCCATCCCGGTCGGGACTGGGATGATTGACCTGTACATGAGCTGATTGCGATGGTTGACAACGCACATCTCGCGAAGGTACTGAAGGACGCGATGAAGGGGGGAAAGTCGGCGGTGGGAGCCAAAGAGAGCTACGCGTCAATGAAGGGCAGCAAGGCCATCCTGTTAACCCGCTCAGTCCCGGCGAGCCTCGGGGCGAAGCTCAGGGAAGAGGCGAAGAAGCACGGAGTCCCCATAGTAGAACTGCCGCACTCCTCCGCCGAACTCGCCAGGATGATAGGAAGGCCCTACAGGGTGTCGGCAATCGCCCTGCGTTCCGTAAGTGAGGCGGACGTCAACCAGTTGATGCGGTGAACCAATCGTGCCTGAAATCAAGCTGACGTCAGATCAATTGTCAATGCTGTCGATGATTCAGGGGATGACGGGGGCCACTGCCCGCGACTGCGTTATCGACGAGAAAGCGAACAGGGTCATCTTCGTTGTTGCGAAGGGCCAGATGGGGCTAGCCATAGGCAAAGAAGGAGCCGCGGTCAAGAAGATCGAGAGAGCCGTCAGGAGACCAGTCGAGGTAGTGGAGTGGGCTGACGACATCGAGGAGTTGGTGAGGAACGTTCTAAATACGAAGTACGTCCGAGAGGTCAGGATAGAGGAGAGGCTCGATGGTTCGAAGAGCGTCGTAGTCGTCGTGGACCATCGGAAGAAAGGCGCAGTCCTGGGAATGGGCGGCAGAAACGCCGAGAAGGTAAGGCTCCTGGCGCGCCGGTACTTCGACGTAGACAACGTCCAGATTACCAGCGAGCTTTGAACGCTTTTATACGATGAGAAAGAGTTGCGGCTCGAAAATTGACAGGTCCCCCACGCGGAGAATTCGCCGCCCGACAGGTCTCACAGAAGAGGCAGAGGTTCCGCTGGTCGAACAAGTGGTACAAAAGAAGGAAGCTCGGGCTCGATTACAAGTCGGACCCGCTTGAGGGAGCCCCGCAGGCACGAGGCATTGTGCTGGAGAAGGTCGGGATTGAGTCGAAGCAACCCAACTCCGCTATCAGGAAGTGCGTCAGGGTCCAGATAGTCAAGAACGGGAAGCAGATTACGGCTTTCCTCCCGGGTGACGGCGCTCTGAACTTCGTCGACGAACACGACGAGGTGCTCCTGCAGGGGATCGGTGGTTCGATGAAGAGGGCGATGGGCGACATACCCGGCGTTCGGTGGACCGTCTTCAAAGTCAACGGCGTTTCGCTGAACGAGCTTGTGTACGGAAGAAAGGAGAAGCCGAGGAGATAGAGTCATGAGCAGGCAATCATTGGAGTACCCGAACCTGCTTCTCTGGAACAGGTGGGACATGACCGGGGTCGAGATTGAAGACCAAGGTCTCCAGAATGTCATTGGCCTGCGGCCCGTACTGGTGCCCCACTCCGGAGGACGTCACGAGCACAAGAAGTTTGCGAAGACCAGGGTCAACATAGTCGAGAGGCTCGTCAACCACATGACCCACTTCGGCAAGAAGTACGCGAAGAACACTGGCAGGATGGGGGGCAAGAAGCAGAAGGCGATGAACATTGTGAAGACGGCGTTCATAATCATCGAACTGAAGACCGGCCAGAATCCGGTCCAGCAGCTGGTGAAGGCCATCGAGAACGCCTCCCCGAACGAGGACACAACAAGGCTGAGCTACGGTGGGGTCGTCTATCACCAGTCGGTCGACATCTCCCCCGTCCGTAGGATCGACTTGGCCCTCCGCTTCATGTCTGAAGGGGTAAGAGAGGCGGCTTTCGGATCATCTAGGAGCGTGGAAGAGGTCCTCGCGGACGAGATCATCCAGGCAGCGGCTGGTGACTCCAACAGCCACTCCGTAAAGAAGAAGAACGAGCAGGAACGCGTAGCAATGGCGTCTAGGTAGAGCCCTCGCCTGGTTCCTTTTCTTCCCTGCGCATCTCGACTCCTCTCAGCTCGTTCTGCTGTTCTGGCGGCTCAGCGACCATCGCCTCGGGCTTCGACAAGAAGAGCCTCATGAGCTGAAGCACCTTCGGGGCCCTGAACCTCTGGAGTCGGTGCGATGTGCGGAAGTCGTGAGTGGGGTCCCGGGCGACCGCGTCCAGCACCTCGAGCCTGGACGTCCCTATCGCGTCCCTGAGCAGGTACCCTGCCTTCAGCTGCGTTACCATGTCATCCTCTGCATAGATTATGAGCGTCGGCCTCCTCAGCTTCCCCAGGCGCTTCAGCTGGTTCTTGTCGTAGGAACTTGCGATTAGGACAATGGATTTCACTGCCTCGGACCTCATGAGTGCGAACTCGAGGGCCACTTGCCCGCCCCAGCCGCTCCCGACAATGGACATCTCCTTGATCTCAAGCCTTTCCACGAAGTCCCCAACCACCTGCGCCTGTGCCCGATAGTCGGGTGTCTCCATGGGCCTCGAGGACTTGCCGAAGCCGACCAAGTCGGGGACTACGATGCGGTAGGTATCGGCCAGGCCGAGAATCTGGTCCCATACTCGCCAGGTTTCTGCCGGCTCACTTCCGTGCAGGAGAAGAAGGGGTTCCCCATTCCCTGCCGTCGCGTAGTTTATCACGAACTCGCCCACTTCCGCCTGCTTCTCGGCTGGCTCCATCAGAAATGCACCTTCGGGGCTCGCCTTTTCAAACCTTTTCACCTTCAAGGGTGACCTCCGGAGAGGCCAGCAGCCTACTTCACGAACGAGGAATCAAACGCGACATGGTTGGAGCGCAGAACATCCCCCTCGCCGACAACACCGTTCCGGAGCAGAAAGTCGATTTCCCCCCTCAGGTTGGTCCTGAGCATCTCGGGCCCATCTGTGTTTATGGTGTATCTGATGCCATACTTCTTGAATGCTCCGAAGATGCGCTTTAGCTCCGCGAGGTCCTTGACCACCCCTGTGTGCAGGTTTGAAGTCGGGCAGACCTCGAGCACGGTCCCTCTTCTCTTGAGCAGCTCCATCGTACCAGCGTCCTCTGTCGCCCTTACCCCGTGCCCGATCCTATCCGGTTCCAGGTACTCCAAGACCTGCTTAACCGAGTCGTGTCCCTCGTCCTCTCCGGCGTGAACTGTCAACCCGAGCCCCTCGCTCCTGGCCCTCCTGAAGATGTCGGTGTAGCCGCTGTAGCTGAAGTCCTTGTTGCCTATGCCGGCAATATCGATGCCCACGACTCCTCTCCCTGAGTAGGCGACCGCTTTCTCAAGCAGTATTTCGTTGAGCCTCAGTCCGAACCCTCTGTCGAGGCACACGATTATGCCGGTCCTTACCGGGTACTCCAGGGAAGCCCTATCGATCCCTCTCACGGCTGCCATCATTATCTGATCGAGGTCCTGCTCGCCTCCCCGGTTCCGCTTCATTGGATTGAACCTGAGTTCTAGCAGGGTGATGTTGTTCTTCCTGTATGCCCCTGCAATCGTCTGGTAGACTGAACGCTCTATCGCGATCGGGCTAGACTGTATTAGCTCCGTCAGGCGGAAGAGCGAGAGGTAGTGCTCGAGCGACTTCTTGCTCCGTCGAGTGACCGTCACCAGGTCCACGAACTTCCAGTAGTCCTTGGTGGGCAGCTTGATCCCCTGGGCGTGTGCAATCTCCCACATAACGGCAGGGTCCACCGAGCCTCCGAGGTGGGAGTGGAGTTCGGCAAGCTCCGTCTTCGGACCAAGGGCGCTCATACGGGTCACTGTGGTTCGATAGTAGCGGGCGGCTTGGCAGAGATCGAGTAAGTGACTCCCACCACTCCCTCGACCTCGTTGGTCACTCTGGTGGAGATTTTCTCTAGGACCTTCGGGGGGAGTCTCGCCCAGTCGGCGGTCATCGCATCGATGGATTCGACCACCTTCACCGTGACCTGATACCCGAGGCGCCTCTCGTCGCCCTGGACCCCGGTCACCTTGTCGTCACCCACGTAGGCGAAGGCTTGCCACACCTTCGAGTAGAGCTCCTTCTCCTCGATTACCTCCTCGACGATCCTGCTCGCCTCCCTCGTGATCCTCAACTTGTCCGGTGTAGTCTCGCCGATGACTCTCACCGCGAGTCCCGGTCCGGGGTAGGGATGTCTTTGCAGGGTTTCGTGAGGCAACCCCAAGAGCAGGCCCAGCTCTCTGACCTCATCCTTGTACAGGTCCCTGACGGGCTCCACCACGTGCATGGAAAGCCCTTCCGGGAGCCCCCCTACGTTGTGGTGCGTTTTGATGACCGCGGCCGGTCCTCTGGACCTTCCACTCTCGATCACGTCCGGGTATAGCGTCCCCTGCGCCAGGTGGGCGAACGGGCCCTCCCTTCTCGCAAACTCCTCGAAGACGTCAGCAAACGTCTTACCGACCACTCTGCGCTTCTCCTCAGAGTCGGTCACACCCACTAGCGCCTTCAGGAAGGTGGCGGACGCGTCTACGAACGCGACATTGATTCCTAGGTCCCGCCCCAGAAACCCCTTCACGCTCTCGGCCTCGCCTGCCCGCAGCAGCCCTGTATCGATGAAAACGCACGCCAGTTTGTCGCCTATCGCCTTGTGCAGCAGCGCGGCGGTCACCGACGAGTCGACCCCTCCCGAGACCGCGCAGAGCACCTTGCCCTGAAGTCTGGCGAGCGACTTGACCGACCTCTTCATGAACCCCTCAAGGCTCCAGTTGCGACGTGCGCCGCACACGCCGAACACGAAGTTCGCAAGGATCGCCTGCCCCCGCTCTGTGTGCGAGACCTCTGGATGGAACTGGACGCCGTAGAGGTGCCCGTCCGACGACCTGACCGCGGCGTAGGGCGAGTTGGCGCTGGATGCGATTGCTTTGAGCGAGGCCGGCAGCCTCGTGGGAGAATCTGCGTGGCTCATCCAGCAGACCAGTCGGTCCTTCTTGACACCTTCAAAGAGACCTCTCCTGTCGAGGATCTTCAAGCTCGACCTTCCGTACTCTCTTCGCTCGGCCCTTTGGACATCGCCTCCGCGGGCTTTCACGAGGAGCTGGTAGCCGTAGCAGATCCCTAGGACCGGAATCTCTCCTTCGAAGAGCTTCGGGTCCGTCTTCGGGGCTCCTTCCGAGTATACACTGGCCGGACCACCAGACAGTATTACGCCGGCAACCCTCTGCTTCTTCAGCTGCTCCACAGGGATGTCGTGGGGCTCGAGCGCCGAGTAGACCCCGAGGGCTCTCACCCTCCTGCAGATTAGGTGGGCGTACTGCCCCCCGAAGTCGAGGACCGAAATTCCGCCGGCCAGTTCCTGTTTCGTCGTCCTATTCCTTGACTTCAAGCGAATGCGCCCCCAGCTCCCCCGCCCCTATCGCACTTATCACTCCGAAGGTCGCGCCGCTCCACATCCCTTGCACATTCTCTGCTCCCGCGTACCCGAAGGCTGCCCTCAGGCCGTTCGCCATCGTTGCAATCACCGTCTCCACCCTCCCGGCGTAAGCCACATATGCTTCGACGCCTTCGTCCAGCCCCTTCGCTGGCACCGCGTACCTGTCGATCGCAAACCTCACCCGTCTCGCTGCCGCACTCGCCATTCCCCTGTGAATCTTGAACTTCTTCCCGTTCCTGACGACCACTTTGCTCGGCGCCTCTTCCGTACCCGCCAGCATCGAGCCCAGCATCGCGGTGGACGCCCCTGCCCCAAACGCCAGGGCCGCGTCACCAGGCCCTCGGATTCCGCCGTCGGCGATCACTGGGATGTCGAGCTTCCTTTCAGCGATGGCACTAGCGACCTCTGCGACTGCGAATAGTGTTGGGGCACCGACGCGGGTGACTTCTGAAGTGATGCAGATCGAGCCGGAACCGATTCCTGCCCTGAATCCCTCCACCCTGGGAAGCTCGTCGACAATGTCCGCCACCGCCTTCCCAGTCCCCACGTTCCCGGCGATGAAGTCGGCGCTGAGGTCAGGGAGGAGTCGCTTCGCAGATGAGATGACTTTGGAGCTGTGAAAGTGCGCCACGTCGGCCACGAGGAAATCCGCCACTCGGTCAAGAGCCTTGCACCTCTCGGCGTCGAGGGGTGAAACCGCCGCCCCCACCAGAGGCCTTCCCCTTTCGTCGCAGCTCCTCGCGTCTACCTTGGAAGCCTTCACTTTCTTCACCTGCCAGACTTGGTTCTCGGTCGACATGTTCCTATGGATGGCCCCAGCCCCGCCAATCCGCGCCATCTCGACCGCGAGGCGCCACTCGGTGACCGTGTCCATCGGCGAGGAGATCAGAGGCACCTCGAGCCTGATGTTCTTCGTTAGCCTCGAGGAGAGGTCGATTTCTGCCGGCTCTGTCTTGCTCCTACCTGGAAGGAGGATAAAGTCCCGGAAAGTGGAAACCCTCTTCGCTCCGTCGAGCTTCGAGGCAAGACTACGGGGCAAGGCCACACACCTTGCCGAATCAGGAATCTGACCTCACTATAATAACACTTTCCCGGGATGATTATTGTTGACCACTCTTTGCTATTACCAAACCATGCGAGAAAGCCCACAGGCTTCAGTCGTGGGATGAATCGCATTGGTGCTTAAATAGAAAATCAACCCATGAGGGATGTGGACCTACACGTAGGGCAGGACATGCCCG
>JBEKJM010000041.1:0-21851 GCA_050011215.1 Nitrososphaerales archaeon | reverse complement strand
ACTCTTTCGACGTGTTTCTCGGCTCGACGTAGACAATCGGAATGCCCCTCAACCAAGACCGCATATATTTGAGCATTCGCTTGGAGGACAAATTCATCCCACCGCTGAAGCATGTGGGCGTTCTTTGTCCTCCAAACCTCTCTTCGGTAAACTAGTTCAACAGACCTGGCTATAGAGAAGAGTTGCCGAGGCTACTCTCAGAGTTTGAGCCCGAAGGACTGGGCGAAGTCCTCAAACTGGTGGTAGACTGCTAGAAACTCTGTGCCTTTATCGGAGATCATGTACTTGGAGATCTTGTCGCCGTTTAACTCCAGCAAGAGACCAGAGCCCACCAGCTCCGAAAGAAGCTTAGACATTCTGGTGTACGACAGATTCCCCTTACGCAGTAGGGTAGTGACTCCCACGCCGTTACCCTCTGTGTTCATGTTTTTTGCGGTGCTGAGTACATCAGCAATTATCCTCACCTGTGTCCTATATTGTGCCATCTAGCCTCACTCTTCCAACGGCGAAATTCAAGACAGGTATGAACAGGATAAGCAAACCGATTTCTTTCATAATAATCTGCAAGAGTAAAAGAACATCAACGTTTAGGTACAATAGTGATAACCACTGGACGAAGGTCCCGAGGCTGATCATGGCCAATCCGACCGCTATTAGCAGGGTGTCCGGTTTTCTCGTCCTCGCATAAGAATAGAGCGTTTCAACAACCCCGTAGAGTACAAAATAGAAAGATAGGGTACTCAATATGTCGATCAGCTGCGCACCCGAGAAGCTGATTACCGGGAAGATCAGAAGCGCGACACCCATCCTCTTGGACATCATAACATCCAACGCGTGGGAGAATGCAAGGAAGAAATACCCTGTCGTTTCAAATAAGAGGCCTGCGACTACTGCCATCGTCGGAAACGGCAAGTTAGGTATGACTTGACTGAGCCCCACAAACCCCTCCACAGCGAAGCCGAAGCCAAGGAAAACGAAGGCGGCGGTGAGTCTGAGCAGTGACGAACTGTGAATCCTTCTGACTCCGCGGTAGGCCACGTACGCAATCGAAAACGAAACGAAGACGCCTATGAATTGGAGCACGTCACTAATCATTTCCATGCCCGCAGGTAAGGCCAAGAGTACAAAACCTTAGGAGTCGTTTCCGGTATAAAAGTTTGCCGCGACCAGATTCTAGTTTCTGGTTCTGGATGTTTTGTCAGGTTGTCGGTAGCCCCCAGTGGACGGGATTCTTGGCGCCCTGTGGCCTCGGTAATGCGTTGCCAGACTGAGAGATCACGAGTCTGAACCCTAAAATAGCCTTCACGGCGGTTCGAACCTCGGGAAATTCTTGGCAGCCATCGAGAGCAGTGCATCGGGGTTTCTAAAAGGCCGTCTGTCTCCCAGAGACTTTGCCCGCCTCGAGGCGATCCGCAGCGACGCCGTCCTGAGGTTCGTCGCAAAGTACGTAGAGCTCTGCAACCCAGCCAGCGTCTACGTCTCCGCCAGCACGCCCGAAGACCTGCAGTTCGTCAGGGACTCGGCTGTCGCCGACGGGGAGGAGTCCCGGCTTTCGGTTGACGGTCATACGGCCCACTTCGAGAGCTATTACGATCAGGGGAGGGACCGCGAGCATACCCTGATACTGGTCCCGGGGGGGGCAAACCTAGGCCCCGGCATCCGAACTGGGGACAGGCTGGAGAGGATCAAGGAGGTTCGGTCTCTACTCGGGGGCATCATGGCAGGCCGCCGCATGTTCGTCTCGTTTTACTGCCTTGGTCCCATCGGCTCGGTCTTCTCAATCCCCTGTATCCAGCTGACCGACTCCAGCTTTGTCGTCCACAGCGAGAACATCCTCTACCGACAGGGGTACGAGGAGTTCCTTCGCCAGGGAGCAGCCGCCAGGCCCTTCAAGTTCGTGCATTCAGAAGGAGAGCTCGACGAGCGCAAGACGTGCAAGAATCTGGACAAGAGGAGGATCTACATCGACCTCGATGGAGAGATTGTCTACACAGTCAACACGCAGTACGGAGGCAACTCCATCGGACTGAAGAAGCTCGCCATGAGGCTGGCCATCCAAAGGGCGTCCAAGGAGGGATGGCTCACCGAGCACATGCTGGTGATGGGCGTCAACGGCCCCGCAGGGAGAAGGACCTACTTCACGGGCGCATTCCCGTCAATGTGTGGAAAGACTTCCACAGCCATGCTCGAAGGAGAGAAGATAGTCGGCGACGACATCGCCTATCTCCGCAGGGTGGACGGACGGGTGCGGGCAGTCAACGTCGAGAAGGGCGTGTTCGGCATCATCCAGGGGATCAATCCGAAAGACGATTCCGTTCAGTGGAAGGTCCTCCACAGCCCTGGGGAGATCATATTCTCGAACGTGCTTGTGACCCCCGATGGTGGCGTCTTCTGGGATGGCATGGGCGGAGCGCCTCCGCCCAGGGGGAAGAACTTCAGCGGCGAATGGTGGCCGGGGAAGAAGGATGAGAAGGGGAAGGAGATACCCGTCTCTCACCTGAACGCCCGCTTCACAGTCCCACTGGATCTGTTCAGTAACCTGGATCCGGTCATGGACGACGCCGCTGGCGTGCAAGTAGGCGCCGTCGTCTATGGAGGCCGCGACTCCGACACCTGTGTCCCGGTGGAAGAGTCACTGGGGTGGGACCACGGTATCATCACCTTCGGCGCATGTCTAGAATCCGAGACCACGGCCGCCACCTTGGGGAAGGAGGGTGTTCGTGAGTTCAACCCCATGTCCAACCTCGATTTCCTATCCATACCAGTGGGAAGGTACGTCGAGGGCAACATCATGTTTGGCCAGGGCCTCGAGCAGCCTCCGAGGATCTTCGGAGTGAACTACTTCCTCAGGAGCAAGGAGGGGAAGTTCCTCAACGACAAGACGGACAAGCGCGTCTGGTTCAAGTGGATGGAGCTCAGGACCCATGATGAAGTGGGCGTCATCGAAACGCCGACCGGGAGGATGCCCCTATATGCCGACCTAAGGAAGCTCTTCGCCGATGTCCTCGGGAAGGGCTATGCCCTGGAGGACTACGAAGTGCAGTTCATGCTCAGGGTAGCGGAAAGGCTGGCGAAGCTGGACAGGATAGAGCGCGCGTTCAGGGGCATGGACCACGTCCCCACGAAGCTCTATGACATCATCGGGGAACAGCGCGCCAGGCTCCTCGACGCCCGCTCCAGGCATGGCGACTACATCAAGCCCTCGCAGCTGTCCTGATGGGGGCTTGATCATGGGCAGCGCAGCCCAAGTTGGCCTTGCTTCTGCCGCTATCTGGTCACTATGGTCAAGACATCCTGGTCCATCAGCCTGTGGTTCATCCCGACCCTCTGCCCGCCGAACCGGACGCTCTTGCCCCAGACCTGTGCATACCTGAAGTCACTCTTCATGTTCCTGTGGACCTTGTCGCATACTTCCAGTATGGTGGTGCCGTTCTTGACTATCATCGGCTCCTCGAAGTCGGTCTCTCCTGTCCGCCGTCGCATGTAGACCCTCACGAAATCGAGTCGCCCGTAGATCTCCTTCCTCACCGTCTCGAGGTTGAGGTCGGCCTCGGCCGAGATCGGGATGAACCTGTAGGGGAGTTTCTGGGTCAGCTCGCTGGTGAAACCCGAGTTCACGAGGTCGATCTTGTTCATGACCGTAAGAGAGGGAACATAGGTCCTGTTCCCGGCCAACACGTCGAGGAGCTGCTCGTCGTCAATATCATCCCTGACGAGCACCCTACCGCTGTTGACATCATAGACTCTCAGGATGTCCTTGATCAGCGCTTCGCTGATCTTGGTGAGCTTCACCTGTGCCGACACGGCAAGGCCGCCTGAGCCTGTCCTTTCGATCACGACGTTGGGAGGCCTTTCATCCACCCTAATCCCGGCGCTTCTGAGCTCCTTCTCAAGGATGCCCCGAGCCTCGGGCTGGAAGACATCGAGGATGAACAGGACTAGGTCCGCGCTCCTGGCCACGGCGAGCACCCGCTTGCCAAGGCCCTTGCCCGAGGAGGCGCCCTTGACTATCCCAGGCAGGTCGAGGACCTGGATGCGCGCCCCGTTGTACTCCATTACCCCAGGTACGACCTCCAGAGTGGTGAACTGGTAGGGTGCAACCTTTGACTTCGCATTAGTGAGCCGGTTGAGCAGGGTGGACTTGCCTACGCTCGGGAGCCCGATCAGCACCACCGTCGCGTCCCCCGACTTCTTGACGTCGTACCCCGTCCTGCTTCCCACGCGCCGGGCTTGCTGTTCCTCCTGCTCGGCCTTCAATCTAGAAAGCTTCGCCCTCAGCAGTCCGATGTGGTGCTCGGTCTTCTTGTTGACCTGTGTTCTGTGGATGTCATCCTCAATCTTCTTGATCTTTTCCGGCAGCCCCAACTATGGGATCCCTCTTCCCACGACGCGCAGTCCCTGGATTTTAAGATAGAGTCGTGTTGCGCGAATTGCAGCCGCATCGCATTCCAACAGAGTCGTAGAGGGGTCTGCCACGGTCGAGAGCCGCCCCTCTTGGTCAGCTGCGGACTCTGGTTCGCTTATATCCTCGGCTCGACGCGCGGCGTAGTGATAGCGAGTGAAAGCCGTCCTCTTGAAGAGGCCTGGAACTCCAGGCACAATCGGCGCCGAGGTTTCGGAAGTCCCCGTTCCCGAAATCGGCGCAGGCGAGCTCCTGGTTGAGATGAAGGCGTGCGGCCTCTGCGGTACTGACATCGAGAAGATTCGAGGCGAATACACCGCAGCGTTGCCAATCCTCGGCCATGAAGCGGTCGGGGTCGTAGCCTCAGTGGGTGAAAGCGTTGTCAACATTCGGGAGGGAGACAGGGTCTTCGCCCACCACCACGTCCCGTGCAACGAGTGCTACTACTGCCTTCACGGGAACCAGACTGCTTGCAAGAAGTTCAGGAGCAGCAACATCCACCCTGGCGGCTTTTCGGAGTTTTTCAGGGTCCCCCAGTGGAACGTAAGCAAAGGGGGAATCCTCAGTCTGCCTCCCTCCCTCGGATTCGAAGAAGCCAGCCTGGTCGAGCCCGTCGGGTGCTGCGTCAGGGCCTTGGACAGATGCAATGTGAAGGAAGGTGACACTGTCCTGGTCGTGGGTGCCGGTCCTGTTGGGATTCTCCACTCTATTCTGCTTCACTCGAAGGGCGCCGAGGTGATAATCAGCGATGTGAGCAAACCAAGATTGCAATTCGCCAAGTCGCAAGTCGAATGTGTCATCGACGCCGGAAGGCAGGATGTCACCAGAGAAGTCAGGGAAAGAACGGCAGGCAGAGGCGCCGACCTCGCGATCGTGGCCTCGGGAAGCCCAAAGGCAGTCCTTCAGGCCCTGAAGTCCATCAGGGCGGGCGGCCGAGTCTGTCTCTTCGGGGTCCCTGCAAAGGGCTCGGTCCTCGACTACGACCTCAGCGACGTCTACAACTCGGAGATTTCGCTGATGCCCAGCTACGGCGCGACCAACACCGAAACCGCAACAGCGCTCAGCCTCATAGCAGCTGACAGTGAGAAGTTCAGGTCCGTCATAACTCACACCTTCCCGATAGAAGAATTCGCAAAGGGAGTTGAGACGGCCACCTCCGGAGCTGGAATGAAGGTCGTCATTACCCCCTAGATGACCGAGGCCTAGTCACACTTAAAATGCCAGCCCAGCTCTCGTCGGCCCGTAGGGTGAGGGGTTAAGAATGGACTGGGGGAAGAACAACAGGCTCTCCAGAATTATGAAATCGGGGAAGACGGTCATGCTGGCGGTGGATCACGGATACTTCCAGGGGCCGACGACTGGGCTGGAGAATCCGAGAAAGACGATAACACCGCTCCTTCCTTATGCAGACTCGTTGATGCTTACCAGGGGAATCCTCAGGACATCGGTCGATCCGGAACAGGACGTCCCAGTGGTCCTGAGGGTTTCAGGAGGTACGAGCGTTCTGAAGGACATGTCAAATGAGGGAATCACCACTTCCATTGAGGAAGCAGTTAGGCTCAACGCGTCCGCGGTCGCCGTTTCCGTTTTTGTCGGTTCAGAACACGAAAAAGATTCGCTGATGAACCTCTCTCATCTCGTCGACGAGGGAGAAAGATTCGGAATGCCTGTGCTCGCGGTGACTGCCGTGGGGAGGGAGATGAACAGAGACGCCAGGTACCTCGGGCTAGCCTGCCGAATAGCTGCAGAGCTGGGCGCTCAGGTCGTGAAGACTTACTACTGTGAGGACTTCGAGAAGGTCGTCAACTCATGCCCTGTTCCTGTGGTCATCGCCGGAGGAAAGAAGTTACCTGAAAGAGATGCACTGGAACTCGCCTCGAAAGCGGTATCAAACGGAGCCGCAGGCGTCGACATGGGAAGGAACATCTTCCAATCATCAAACCCAGTCGGGATGATCAAGGCCGTCCGCGCGGTCGTCCATGAGGGTGCCACAGCCGATCAGGCCATCTCAGTTTTCAACAATCAGCCTCGCGGCTAAGCCAATCCGATGCAGACTGGATGAGAAGTGTTTCGGCAACTAAGGCGGGAGATGCCTCTGAAGAATCGATGCATCTCGCGGCCTAGGAGAAGCGCGACGAGCTGCAGAACTCGCAAATCTGAATCTTCATCGGGGGGGACTGGCTGGTATAACAATTCCCCTTCGGATCGCCCTGCTCAGAGCCCTCTCGCCGAGGCACGCCCAATGAAGTCAGCATTTCCTTTGAACGGTTTTAAGGCCCCGCGGAGGCATCAATACCAACGTGCAGCCTGAGAGCGATTCGGATGATGATCGACCGAGGCTCGCTAGAAGGAACCCGTTGAAGCCTGCGCAGAAGCTCTGTCCGCGCTGCCTTCATCCTGTCAGAAACGCGAACAAGTTCGGAGGCTGGTTGGTCCCAATGACTTACCACTGCACGAACTGCGGATACAGAGGAACCGCTTTTCTTGAGTGGACGCCAGACGAGAGTCGTGGAGAATCGTAGGTTTGGAGCCCAGCTCGGAGCCCGTACCAAACCCCGCTGGGTCGGCACTTGCAGCCTTCTTTCTAGTTCTGCTTTCACTGACGGCGCTTCTGGTGGTGCTCTCATTCCCGGTCGGTCTGTACACGGTCTTCTTCACTCATCTGTCCAATTCGACAGCCAGCACCCTCGGACAGCCGTTCCTTTGGCTCGGCCCGGTCGCTGTCCTTCTTCCCTTCCAGGTCACGTACGGGGCGGCATTCACCGTGGTCATCGCCGTCTATTTGGCGATGTTCGTCCTGACGATCTTTCAGGGCGAAAGCCTGCCTTCCGCCGTACTCTCAGGACTTAGGAATGGTTACAGAGAGTTCCTGTCCAACCGGGCACTGCTTACGCTCGTGGCAATCGGGTTCCTGGTCTTCACCGCAGGGCTGCTGGATGAAGTGGTCTCGGCAGTCGGTGCGCCGATTGGGAATCCGTTCAGCGGCGGCAACGACCTCCTGACCTTTGTCGAGTTGGCCCTCGCACCGCTTCGAGAAGAATTCGGTTTCAGAGTACTCCTAATTGGACTCGCCGCCGTACTCGTCACTCTATCACGCCCTGGGACCTCAGTCTTGAAGACCCTTTGGCGCCCTTCAGTCGCCTACGAAGGCGTCGACAACAACACCGTCGTTCTGGTTGCAATCTGGGTCGCTGGTGCACTTAGTGCGGGCACGTTCGGCGCCTGCCACGTGGCGTGCGGCGGCGGGGGATGGGACATCGGGAAGCTGCCGGAAGCAGTCTACGGGGGCGTTGCACTCTCGTACCTCTACATCAGGTATGGGTTTCACGTCGCGGTCCTGGCGCACTGGGGCATTGACTACCTCCCCAGTGTCTTCGCATTCTACGGAGAGGGAGCGTACGGCATCCCCTGGGGGTCGACTCCAGGGTATCTCCTCCAACAGATTGTCGCGGTGGACCTGTTCGAGGTCTTCGGAATAGCATGTCTGCTCGGGGTCGCGTACATCGGGGCAGTCAAGCTTCTGGATAGGAGGCGGGAACCGCCCCTTATCCCCGCTTGAAGTTCATAAGCAGCCGACCTAGGGGAAAGACGCGGTACGAATGACAGTCCTAGGCGCTTCGATACTGAAGGATCTCGTGTCGAAATACAGAGTGATCTATCCGTCAGATCCTAGAGCTTTCGACGGAGACGGCTACGTGCTGACCGTCAGGGAGAACAGGACGCTGAACTATCTGGAACACAGGAACATGATTTCCCGTGAAATCGTCTTCACGCCCCCAGATTGCGTCGCCCACTTGACCTCAAAGAGCAAATTCGGGCGACTGGGACTCTCGTTCCTGAATTCAGTTAAGGTTCACAGCGGCTTCGTCGGGAGGCTGGCTCTCGAGCTGGTGAACCTGAGCAACGAGAGAACCCCCATCACGATCAAGCAGGGGGACCCTCTGATTCACATCGAGTTCTTGCGCAGGGAGGGTGAGCCATCTCCCTACGCCGGCAGATATATGTTCCAGTTCATGAACGACGAGGAGACTGACATCTACGTCAGAATCTTATCGGATAACTTTCCGGCCCAATTTCCAAAGGGGATATTGAAACAGAAGAAGAAGGAACGACTTATCAGGGAAGACTGACGCCTAAATGCCCAGAGCTGACCGAAGCCCCTTGTACCTGTTCCTTATCGTGACTTCAGTGACACTAGCTGCTTCGGCCACGTCTTTCTGAGTCTTGTCCTCGCCTTCGAGGGTGCATGCCACGTAGAGAGCGGCAGCCGCCAGACCCATAGGATCCTTGCCTGCTGAAATCCGGGTCTCCTCTGCCCTCTTCAGAATCTCTAGGGCTCTCCTCTTGGTCTTCTCGGATAGGCCGGCCCTTGAGGCAATCCTTGAGATGCATTTTGTCGGATCGACGACTGGCATCTTGATGTCCATTTCCTTTAGAAGCAATCTGTAACACCTTGCAATGTCTTTCTTCTTGACATTGCTTACAGCTGCCAAGTCCTTTAGTGTCCTAGGCGTCTGCGTATCCCTGCAGGCTGCGTAGAGAGACGCGGCAATGATAGCAGATATCGACCTGCCCCTGACCAGGCCCCGTTCTAGTGCCTTCCTGTAGACGTAGGCCGCCTTCTCGACCACGGCATCGGAGACCGAAAGCTTGTCGGAGAGTCTATCGAGCTCGCTGAAGGCCTGTCTGAGGTTCCTGTCGACCGGTTCGTGTACCTGACTGCGGGAATCCCACGTTCTGAGCCTGTCCACCGTGGCCTTCATTGAAGCCGAGAGCGATTTCCCGGATGCGTCCTTGTTTATCCCACCTATGACAGTCGCCAGCCCCATGTCGTGCATTGCGATGGAAGTCGGGATGCCCCCCCTGCTCCTGTCGTCCTTCTCTTCCTTTGAGAATGCCCTCCATTCTGGACCGACTTCTTCGATCTTTTCCTTGACGACGAAGCCGCATGCCCCGCAAAAGAGTTCCCCGCCGGCCGTGTCCACTAGCATCGGCCCCTTCCCGCATCGAGGGCACTTGTCCAGTGCCTTCTGCAGCTTCATCAATCTAGAGAAGTCTTTGTCGACCGACATTTCTACCACAAGCGAAATCTTTACAAGTAAGGTCAACGCCATCGCATATATATGCATTGTGGACGAATCTTACATTTTCCAAGTCCACATGTAAGATTTGCAAGAAACGGAGCGCTTCGGACGGTCTGCACCCTGCAAACAAATGGTTTCAATCCCGCCTTGGTGAGGTCCAAGATGAAGGTGAAAGTGAAAGCGCCATGAAAGGAGTTCAGGGACCAGCCGCACAGCTACTCCGCCCGATTATGGACACCTACAGGGGCTCTGCCCTCGCTGTCATCGGATGTCATGCCCGAGGGCTCGAACGCCCCTCATGTGAGCTCGACGTTTTGGTGGTCACAAACGATGGGCGTCCTAATTCGACAGTCAGGATCGGCGATGTCTTCCTCGACCTCTTCTTCGTGTCCGAGAAGGAGGTTCTGATTCCTTCAAACCCTGAGCACTCGGTCTCGCTGGCACACGCCAAGACGGTCAGAGACACCTCGCTAATCTTGTCCACCAGCCTGGCTTCGAATGAAGCCCTACTCGCCAATTCGGCGAAGAGGAGCGCTGGTAAGAGACTCGCTTCAGCATTGAAGTCGCTTGGCAGGGCCGAGGAGGCGCTCTCCAAGGGTTCGGCGATCGACGCAGACTACTGGTTGCTCTCCGCTGCGTACGACTACGCCTACTCCTTGCTCTATTCCAGAGAGGTCCCCCCGTCTCCCAGCCATCTCCTCGGCCAGCTCAGAGATCTGTCAAGGGCGGCGCCGAAGAGTTTCGAATCATTCACGATGGGCGCTGGTCTGGAGAGTTCATCAAGGATTAGCTGTAGGTCAAGGCTTGACGGCATAGCGGTGCTGTACGATGTGCTTGGTGGAGGTCACGAAGGGGGAAAAGCAATCCGGCCCATGTGGTCGGCCACAAGGCTCAAGTCCGTCAGTTCAAAGGTTCGTGAGCTGAACCAAGGGATCGAGCATGCAGAGTGCTACTCGTATCTCGGGACTGAGACGCTTAACGCCCTGGGACAGCTGGCCGCGCGAGAAAGACGGACCACCAAGACAGGCATGAGTCCGGGCGCCCTTGCGACAGGGAAGAATCGGTTGTTAGGGGACAGGCTCCTTAGGGAACTGGGATTAGTGCGAGAGCGCGACTCATTGAAGGAGGCTCTGGAGCTGTTGAAGGTCCAAGTATCGAGGTTGGCGAGGAAGACCTGAATGCGCTAATGAGGCCCTGTTCCGTCCAGCACATGCTCTTGAGGCATTCGCTCACGTATCATCCGGCCCAAAGCGATTTCCTAGCGCTTTCTTGTCATGAACCAACGTCACCGATCATGAAACTAGGAACCCTGTTGCTTTGTGCTAGGCGCTAGCTAGGCGCTAGCATGTGAGGGAGGAACTGCGAGTTACTTGATGCAAACCCAACGGACCGAGTTCAGTCACTTGCTAACCCACCCCTTCCAGTCACCATCCCTTGCTCCATGGACCTTAATCACGTGGAACTCGAGTTCATTCTCCGTCTCGCATGTGAACCCGCAATATGACCTGCGACAAGAAACCTATCCACAGCTGACTCGATATAGACAGATTGAGGCCTCCAAGACTCTGGTAGCGCAATCCCTCAAGTCAAAATAGTGGAGATATCAACCCAGAGACCGCGTCGTTGGAACTCAAGCGGAACCTGTCCTACTTTGACCTGATGAACATAGTCGTTGGGGCCATCATTGGGAGCGACATCTACATCGTTCCGGGCCTCGTTGCAGGCTTGATCGGGCCCTTCGCGCTAGTGGTCTGGATCATCGGTGGGGCGATTTCAATGGTACTGGCGATGGTGTTCGGATACTGCAGCTACTACGTCCCGAATGTCGGAGGCTCGTTCGCCTTTGTATCAGAGGCCTTCGACGATTTCTTCGGGTTCATTGCGGGATGGAGCATGAGCATCGCGGAGATCATCGCGCTCCCCGTCTTTGCAATCGTGTTCACGAATTACCTCCAGTACTTCGTCCCCTTGTCTTACGGAGAACAACTGCTAATCAGGATCATCTTCATCGTGACACTCACCACGGTCAACATTGTCGGTGCCAAGGCGGCGGGACGACTCAACGACGTCCTGACTCTCGCAAAGCTTGCTCCTCTCATTCTCATAATCTTCCTAGGCATCGGGTCCATCGTGCTCAGACCCACACTGCTCGGAAATTACACACCATTCGCGCCAGCAGGCCTGAGCAACTTCGGTACCGTCTTGGTGTTGATCTTCTGGGCCTACGCAGGATTCGAACTTGGTGTCCTTCCTGCTAGTGAAGTCGTCGACCCCAAGAAAAACATCCCCAAGGCAATGATAACCGGCATGGCGATAGTGATATTCTTCTACGTCGTGACCAACTTTGCGGTCTTCGGAGTGGTCAGTTCGGTTGAGCTCGCGAAGAGCCCCATACCCCTCGTCCTAGTCAGCACGGCGCTCCTCGGTTCAGCCGGCGCCGTCATCACTGGCGTCGGCGCTCTCGCTTCTGTCTCGGGCACGGATGAAACAGAGGTTCTGGGCACGGCCCGTCTGATCTATGCAATGTCGAGCGATGGATTGCTCCCGAAAGGGCTCGGCAAGGTTCACCCCCGGTTCAGGACGCCCTACGTCGCGGTAATCATCGAGGGCGTGATCGCTTTGGCACTCGTGCCATTCTCCGGGATTTCAACACTCATATCATTCGCAGTCTTCAACCTCGGGGTCTGCTACCTCCTCGTTTGCCTCGCCCTGTCCGTTCTGAAGAAGAATGATGAGCACGGCCTTCGCGGTCAGAACATACTTCCGTGGCTGGGAGTGGCAATCAGCGTCTACCTGCTCTATTCCACTTCTCTCTTGGACAAGGTCATCGGGTCGGCAGCGATCCTCCTCGGGATTCCAATCTATCTCTACTTCTCCAAGAGAACAGACGTTCATGAGCTCAGACACGGACTCGCATCAGAAGAAGCTGTTCTTTCTGGGAACTTGGAGAGACAGAACAGATCCTTGGCGAAACTCGTAAAGCTGTTCGCAGCAGCATACAGGAAAATAAGGCGAAGGTAGAACCCACCGGGTCGGAGGAATCTCGACGGTCAACGTTCTCTTACGAACTGTGTGGTGGTCCAGTCCGACTTCGCGCCTCCAAAGCAGATTGCCCGCGGGTTCGCTTTAGCCATTAATCATCGTCAAAAACTTAAAGCCTCATTCGCCAAATGCCTAATTCAGTTGGAGCCCAGCCAGACCGACGCGCTCGCAAAGATCGCGGGCAGTATTGTGGCTAGCCCAGACCCGGGGAGAGCAATGAAGGCCTGGAGAGCCAAGCTCAAGATAAAGCAGGTGACACTTGCGAAGGCTTTGGCCATCTCACCTTCGGTTCTGAGTGACTACGAGAGCGGCAGAAGACCCTCGCCGGGCGTTCAATTCGTGAAGAAGTATGTCGAGGCTCTCGTCAAGCTTGATGAAGGGCAGGATCGAGTGATACCAAAACTGGTTTCCAGCGAAAAAGATGAGGCCATCCTTTCGATTGGCGAATTCGAGGGTCCAGTCGAAGCCTCAACGGTCCTGAAGGCGGTCGACGCGAGGGTGCTCGTGGGTGACGAGAAACAGGTGAAGCTGTACGGTTACACCGTTGTAGACAGCATAAAGACGATCTACGCGCTGTCAGGCCTCGACTTCTATAGGATCTTCGGAGCAACGACCGAAAGAGCGCTGATATTCACCAAGGTCGGGATGGGACGCAGCCCCCTAGTGGCTATCAGGGTATCCCAGCTAAAGCCGCGGATCGTCGTGATACACGGCCCGAAGGACCTTGACCCACTCGCAGTGGAGCTGGCGAAGCGAGAGGGGATTGTCCTGGCCCTATCGAGTTCACCCTCCGAGGACGTCCTAATCTCGGCCCTAAGAGCCATCACCATGCTACGACGGCCAGAGACTTCGCCGCGTCCCCCAAACCAATCGAGCTGAACCCGTAGAGCACTCTGGGCGCTCGAGTTGTCAGACCATTTCTTTCATACATGGCGGCAGATGGATGTGAGCCTGCAAGCCTTTTTACCACAACCAGGAACGCGAGGATAGGCCGTGCTGCCAATAATCTCCGCGACCGTCGAGTTCTTCATCGTAGTTGCGTTCTCGCTGGCGGCTGTCCTTCTCCACGCTATCGACGGAAGGGGCTTCCTCGCGAGCACGGTTGTGGGTTTCTCAATCATCTATGGTGGAGGGGTCTCCTGGTTCGTCATTGTAGCAGTCTTCTTTACTCTCGGGGTGGCCTTCACTCTCTACAAGTACGGATACAAGAGGAGGCTCGGGAGCGCGCAGGAGAAGGGCGGCGCGCGCAGCTGGCCCAACATCTTGGCAAACGGCGGGGTCGCCTCAGCGGTGGCTCTGCTCAAGTTCACGGGGCCCTCCACAGATCTTTCTGTTCTTTTCTTGGGAGCCATCTCCACGTCGGCCGCGGACACTGTGGCGACCGAGCTGGGTCTTCTGAGCCACAGGAAGCCAAGGCTGATCACGAATCTGACCCGGACCGTCGCAGCGGGGACCTCCGGGGGAGTCACCCTACTGGGCGTTCTGGGCGCAGTCTTCGCTTCACTCGTCATCGGTTCCATGGCATTCTTCCTCGGTCTAATGCCGACACAGCTCGAGATCGTACCAATCTGCGTCATAGGCGGTGTCCTCGGAGCATGCTTCGACAGCGTTCTTGGGGCTGCCGTTCAGAGGAAAGGATACTGCGTCATCTGCAACAAGTCTACCGAGGTTCTGAGGCACTGCGGAGAGAGTACGCAAGTGGTCGGGGGAGTCCGATACATCGAGAATAACGTGGTCAACCTCTTGGCCAGCGTCGTGGGGGCGACGGTCTCCCTCGCGGTCTTCCTCGTCCTTATCCCGATAGTCTAGGGTACTGAGTCGCGGCCGTCAGCCTCTCCATCAATGACGATATCGGGACTCTTTGCTGTGCACGATCGTCGCGGTTCCTTAGGGTGACCGTTTTGTCGTTCAGAGTGTCGTAGTCAATGGTTATGCAGTATGGAACACCCACTTCGTCGGCCCTGGCGTATCTCCTTCCTATGGAGCCGGACTCGTCATAGAATACATCGAGCGTCTCCTGCAGCTCCCTGAATACCTCTAGTGCGACTTCCTGGAGGCCGTCCTTATTGACCAGCGGAAAGACCCCTGCCTTCATCGGTGCGATGTACGGCTTGAGCGCCAGGAGGCGCCTCTCTCCTTCTGACCTCAGCGACGCCTCAAGTACCGCATAGAGGCTCCTGTCGATGCCCATCGAGAGCTCGAAGACATGCGGAAGAACCTTCTCGCCTCCGTCGTCGACGGTGAAGTCCGTCCCGCTCACGCTCGAGTGGCGCCCCAGGTCGTAATCACTTCGGTAGTTACAGGCGACCAGCTCGAGCCATCCCACTGAAAGGTCCACCTCCAAGTCATAGGCGACCTTCGAGTAGAAGGCCCTGTCTTCCTGGGAAAGAATCCTGAACCGGATCCTCTCCTTCGGCAACCCTGCGCCGCCGTAGAAGCGGAGCAGCAGAGCGAGATAGTAGCCGACAAGCTTGTTCGGCACCAACTCCTTCTCGATCGCCTCGGAGACGGCGACCCTGCAGGAAGAGCCGTCCGGGCTCAGCAGGGTCAGCTCGTCGTTCTGAACCAGTTCAAACCTGTCAGCATCCGTCCGCTTCGGGTTGAAGAAGACCTCGACCTCAGCCTGGATGAGCTCCCTCAGCCTGATGAGCCCCTGCCTGGGAGCGATTTCGTTTCTGAAGCTGCGCCCCACCTGTGCCACCCCCACCGGAAGCTTGACCCTCTGGGTCTTGAAGAGCAGCGGGAAGTCCACGAAGATGCTCTGGCAGGTTTCGGGCCTGAGATAGGCCTCCTCCTGAATTGGACCGATCCCAACTCTGAACATCATGTTGAAGCGGCTCGTCCCTGAGAGTGCCGTGCCGCACTTCAGGCACTTCACCTCCGCCTTCGCCATCAGAGAGTCGTATTCAGAATCCTGGAGCTTCTCAGGCACTTGCTTGCGAGTTCTTTCTTCTATGAGCTTATCGGGCCTGAAAACGGAACCGCACTTTGAGCATCGGACGAAAGGATCCGTGAAGCTGGAAAGATGACCAGAAGCCTCGAACACTGCCTTCGGAAGGATTTGCGACCCGTCTATCTCGAGCATTCCGTCCCTCTTGACTATCATCCGTCTCCACAGCTCCACCAAGTTGTTCCTCATCGATACGCCGAGGGGTCCATAGTCCCAGAAGCCGGCCGGAGAGTTCGGGTAGCTGTCTGCCGACTTGAAGAAAAAGCCCTTCTGCTGGGCCAAGCGGGTTACATCATCGAACGACATCGTCGGCGCATTGCTCGAAGCTGTCGGGATATATGCTATCCGCACTCTTCCGCGGAACCGACTGTGTCCTGTGTCCCTGTAATGCGGATTATGCCTCTACGACGTGAAGACTTATCTGATATTCGGCACTTTAAGCAGAGGTGGATAAGTGGGACTGGTGCGTCGTCTTGGGTCTCGTGCTGATCGTTCTAGCGATTGCAGGGTCGCTAGAAACGCAACGTCTTGAGAGAGTCACTTTTCAACGAATGGGTCCTTACTATTCGGTTCTCGCTGATGCCGCACTGCTAGTGGGGGCGGCGTTCATGGTGTACGGTGTAGCGACGGCCCCATATAGCAAGAGCCCAACGAAATCGAGGCCATTCGCGCTCAAAGCGTGGTTCTCGTCTAGGATCCGGAATCCTCCAGGCCGTTTACGAACCCCTCCCAGAGTCGACTCTGAGACTCTGTCGGTCTCAAGAATCGCCTCAAAGGTAGGCCTCTCCGAGAAGACGGGCAGTAGGGCTTTGGCGATCCTGAAGAAAGCCGAGGAAAGCGGGATTTCAGCAGACGAAGACACGGTGGGTCTTGCGGCAGCAGCTCTCTATGCAGCATGCATCCTCGAGGGCGAGGACAAGACTCAAAAGGACTTGGCAGAAGCGGCAGGGGTCACCGAAGCCACGATAAGGGACAGGTTCAAAGGCCTCCGGGACGTCCTGGGTATCTAATCGAACGCGAGCAAAGCAAGAATCTGACCCACAGTGCCGAAAGTGGACCTCGGGAGTAGGAGTAGGATGGGCCACATTATCTCAAAGAGTGCTCTCGAGAAGGGACTGGCTAGTAGGAGGGGGTGCGATTCTTTGGGGGGCGAAGGCTAGTCAGACGTCCCTTCCTCCGCCAACTCGATACTGCCACTGCACTGAGGAAGTCTTCCCAAGCAGGCCCAAGGAGGTTCGGGTTGACCTTGTGCTTCTCCGCGATGGCATCTATCGTTGACTTGGCCACAACTCCATCTTTGCTTTCTACCCAGAGTTTGAATACTTCCTCTATCGCGCTGGATAAGCTCTCTTTCTCTTTGGTTTCCTTGCTAATCGGAGCCTTGGAGGGCGTCATGGCGAATCCCCTGTCTTGAAGCATGCGTGCTCCTTGCCTGTCCTTGTCGTCTCAACCACTATTCCACCAGCATCAGAAGCCCGTTTGCGTTTCCCCTTGGATTTACAGAATATGGAGCACAAATCCATGATAATCTTCCTATTGCAGAAATCGTCACAGATCATCCACCTTTTTTGGACAAAACACAAAGATATCGCCAGACTGTCGTTCGTAATAGTATGGTGTCGAGCGAAAGTCTGATTGTGGAAGACGCGCGAAATGAGGAACTTTTGGAGAAAGCGAAGCCAACTATGATAAACCTCCGTAGCGAGGGGCTGAAGCTCGACCTGGTCATCCTCCAGAACAGGGTCTCGGGCCTCACGATAGACTATCAGGGCATCTCGAAGAGCGGTGAGCTGCAAGAGTGGCTCGGGATCATCTACAACATGCTTTCGGACTCCACTCCATCACCGGAGGGGTCGGTCTCCAAGATCCTTGGCGAGGCGGCCAAGCCTTCGGTCTCGCAGCCGCAACCCCTGAAGAGGTCGGAGGATGGACTTCAGGAGGACGCAGAGCCGACTATGATCAATGTCCGTAGCGAGGGGCTGAAGCTCGACCTGGTCATCCTCCAGAACAGGGTCTCGGGCCTCACGATAGACTATCAGGGCATCTCGAAGAGCGGTGAGCTGCGGAGGTGGATCAACGCCATTAAAGGCATGCTCTCTGAATCTGCTCCATCACTTCACGGGCCAATTCCGCAGACTCTTGTGGAGACGGAACCTCTGAAGCAACAGGAACCTCTGAAGCAACAGGAACCTCTGAAGCAACAGGAACCTCTGAAGCAACAGGAACCTCTGAAGCAACAGGAACCTCTGAAGCAACAGGAACCTCTGAGAGAGAAGGATTACCGTGAGATCGTCTTTCATGCAGTAGACATCAGTCTGGATACGCTGGGCCCAGACGGAAAGCATGCCGTGCTCAGCCTCCTTGAGAACAGGTATGGTCTTCACGAGGACGATATCGCGGATCATCCCAGAGGTTTCGTGGTGCTTCTTGAAGCGCTGTTGGGTCAATCTGCCCGAACTCTTGAAAGGGAGATCATCAGCAACATCAGGCTGGTCTCGGTGGCCCCTGGCGAGAACCTAGAAGCAGTTATCAGATCGCTCAAGGAGCAACGTCCAGCTGAGGCCCCCGCCGAGGCAGCCACAGAGGACGTCAGCTCCCGTGCAGCGATGCCGACACGGTCGGATTCGGGTGTGGGGCCACACACTCTCAGCGCAGGGATTGATTGAAAAATGACAGACCCAATCACATTGATCATCATCGTGCCCGCGATCGTCTTCTGGATGATGGTGGTCCCCATCGCGGTTCTGATGCAACGGCGGCCGCACCCCAAGGCGTATTGCGTGAAGGAAAGAGCGGAGAGAGAGATCACCGGTGCTCATACCGTCATCCTCAAGAACGGGAGGAGGGCGCTGCAAGGAAAGTGCAGCTCGTGCGGGACTACGCTCTTCAGGATGAAGTAGCGTCTTGCTCTTGTAGCGCTTTGCCCAGTGTTGGCCGGAGGGAGAAGACACCCTGTCCCTTGGGGTTGCTCGGACTGTTAAGTCAGTTTTGAGCAGAAGCGTCCGGGTGCTCGTACCCCGGCCCCAGGATTTGCCTTGGCATCTCCGCTTGAGCAAGGAGTCGGGACGATTCAAAGGTTGTAGATTGCCATTACGATGAACTTGTAGCCGTAGATGATCTGTCCCGAATCTCCGTCGACCTTGGCTCTCCGCACGGTCGCCCTCACCCTCGCTCCCGTCTTGACGGATTCATCGGGAGAATCCACGACCTGGGTGAGGACCCTTGCCCCGTTATCGAGCATCACTACCGCGAGGTAGAACGGGGCCTGTGCCTCGAACCCAGGGAGCGGCTCGTGGAGCCGCGTGTAGGTCATTATCTTGCCCTCCTTCGGCATTTCCTGGTCCTTGATGATCTCGGAGCCGCAGTGTCGGCACGTGTAGACAGGTGGGAAGAACTCCGTACGGCACTCCTGACACCTACTGCCTATCAGCCTGTAGTACCGGTCCTTAATCCTCCACGCCTGGATAGCCATCTACGTGGCCCTCCCGAATACGTGGACCACGCTCGTGGTGTCTACCCCCCCAACGTTGTGGGTGATTCCGTAGTCAGCGTCCTCGACTTGGTTCTTGCCGGCTTGGCCCGTTAGCTGCAGGAAGGCCTCGGCTATCTGGTAGACCCCTGTCGCGCCTATTGGGTTCCCCCTCGCCTTCAAACCCCCGAACGTATTGATCGGGAATTCCGACCCCATGTTGTACTTCCCTTCCTTAGCGTCTTTCGAGCCACGCCCCCTCTTCGAGAAGCCCATCGCCTCGAGGGAGAGGGCCCCTACCACAGAGAACGCGTCGTGAACCTCGGCGAAGCCAAGCCTGCGGGTAGAAAGCCCGGCCTGGGCCATAGCGCCCTTGAAGGCCTCCCGTGTGGCATTGAAGTCAAGCATGTCCTCCCTCTGGTAGACGCTGAATTCGTTCGTGGCAATCCTCCCGCCCAGGACCTCAGCCATCTTCTTCTTGGCACCGGATGCAGCCCTATCACTGACCAAGAGAACGGCAGCAGCTCCGTCCCCGATCGGGGCGCAGTCGAAGAGCCTCAGCGGGTCTGCGACCATGCTCGACCTGCTGACTGCGTCGGGCGTGATTGCCCTCCTGAACTGAGCATGCTCGGCATTCACAGCGTTCGCGTGGTCGATGACGGGGATGGAGCTGAGTTCGTCTCTCGAAACGTCGAGCTGCTCCATATAGTACCTTGCCAAGAGTCCGTTCAGTGCGGCAAACGAAGCGCCTACGAACTGGGTGTACTCGGCCGACTCGGCCATTGCGACCGCCTGCGAGACCTCCTCGGTTTCCAGGTCACGCATCTTCTCGACTCCGACCACGAGTGCCGAGTCGAGAGCCCCCGATTTCACAAGCGAATAAGCCACGTTAAAGGCCGAACCGCCTGACGAGCTGGCCGACTCAACCTTCAAAGCCGGCACCCCTACGAGACCCAAAGCGCTCGCCAAGAGAGCACCGAGGTGCTCCTGCCCTGCGCCGACCGCGCTGAACATGTTGCCGACGAAGATCTGCTGCGGTCTGACTTTGGGCGTTCCCTTCATCGCGCCCCGCGCTGCCTCGACAGCCAGGTCCAGAAGGGACTTCTCCCAGTGGTCGTCTATCTTGGTGAAACCCACCGAAGTGATGTAAACCTTGGACTTTGGCAACTCTCTCTCTACTTGTGCAGCTTGTCCCTAAACTTCGAGTAAGTGGAGTAGTCTATCTTCGAACCGCGTTGAATCATCGACTTCACTGTGGGATTGACTCCCCTCGTCTTCTTGATCCCGTCGAGAACCTCGATACAGAAGGCATCCGACCCCGCGCCTGACCCGAAGCTGGCGAGCAGTATCTTGTCACCAGGCTTCGCCTCGTCCAGGACCGCTGCTAGCCCGATAGGCGAGCTCCCGGCGTAGGTGTTTCCGATCATCGGATTGAGCAAGCCGGTCCTGACCTGATCCATGGTGAATCCTAGTCTCGTGGCGACTTCGACGGGGAACCTCGGGTTGGGTTGGTGAAAGACGGCGTAGGTGAAGTCACTAGGCTTGTGGCCAGTCTCCCCGAGGAGGGTCTGTACTGAGCTCTCGATATGGTGGAAGTAGGCTGGCTCACCAGTGAACCTAGAGAGGTGTCTGGGATATTTCTCGTGAGCCCGTCGCCAGAAGTCCCCGGTGTCAGAAACAAATGACGTACTGGATTCTATCACGGCGATTGCGTCTTTCCCTTTCCTTCCAATAACAAAAGCTGCTCCTCCGCTGGCCGCGCCGTATTCCAAGTCGTCGCCGGGCCTTCCTTGGGCGGTGTCCATGCCTATTGCGAGCCCAGCCTCAATCATCCCTGAACCGACCAAGCCCGTTATCACCTGGATTGCCTCGGTTCCTGCTTTACAGGCGAACTCCAAGTCGGCCGCGAGTGTGTAGTGCTGCCCGAGAGCCTGCGCAACCATGGTGCTCGTTGGCTTTACAGCGTACGGCTTCGACTCGGTGCCGACGAAGACCGCGCCGAGGTTAGTCGTCCCAGACATCTTCATTGCGTAGCGGGCAGCTTCTATTGCCATTGTAACTGTGTCTTCATCCATCGAGGCCACCGTCTTCTCGGTATTGGGGCCTGAACCGCCTCCCTTCCAGATCCTGGCGATCTCGGACGTGGGAATCCTGTAAAGCGGGATGTAAGCGCCGTACCCAAGTATGGCGGAGGGCTTGCTGCTCTTCATAAGATGCATCGGGATGCTGTCCGAGCGGGGCCACGCCCATACATAAACGATTATGCAAGAGAGGATGTTGTAGTTAGTCTCTTGTCGAACTTCCTACGACACCGTAGACTAGGGCGGTGGGCCTGAGCTCCAATCTCACCCTTTCGGAAGAAGCAGTTCCTGACTTCGGATGCTTCAAATTCCTGACGTGCCAACCACGGCATACCTAGACAGCCTTGATCTGCTTGACCACCGAGGGTCTTACCTTCTTGAAGACACGGTACCCGCAGATGCATTTCACTTCGGGCAGTCTTGAGAGTTCTTCCTGCGTCGTCTTTGTGCCGCACCTCACGCACTCGTATACAGCCCCCGCGAAGACCTTCACAGGCTGCTCCTTCGGTGCTTCTGCTGACATTCTAGTGCTGCACCGAGATTCCCCGTATTTCTGGCTTTCCTATGACACGGACGGTCGAAGGGAAAAGAGCGTAGGCAGGGCGTTGGTCGCTGAGACCTTGGGTCAACTGAGGGCGATCCTGAACACGGAGAAGAAGAAACGAGCCATGTCAACTAGCCCCATCTTCGACCTACCCGCAGTCCGGGCCGCGAAGGTGTACTGGCCTACATGCGTGAAATCCGCGGGTACGACGAGCATGACGAACACCTCGCTTGATACGAATGTCGTCATTGCCTTGCTCAATCAAGATAAGGATCTGAG
>JBEKJM010000040.1:0-11391 GCA_050011215.1 Nitrososphaerales archaeon | reverse complement strand
ACTTTCTTCCAATGCCCTCCCTCGTTCGCAATTCTGGCATAGATGCCGTAGTAGCATTGGTTCGATGGGATTGCAGCGGGATTGGCTGAGATGCCGCAGGTCGCTGGATCGCCGCAGTTACCCAGACTGCTGCAGTCGGTCGAGTTCAGGTTGCCAATTATCGCAACACCGGAGCTCGCGTTTGTTGAAGCTATGGCGAATCCGAACGTGTGCCCACGCGAAACGGTTCCTTCGACCACGGCGGTTGCAGTAAACGGTGGTGTGAAGGATTCTATGCTCTGGATAGTACCTACCGTAAAGCTGGTATTCACCTGAGCAATCTCCATTCCGGCTGAAGAAAAAGTAGGTTCCAGTAGAATAGTCTCACAGGGGCCGCCGCACTGGTCCTGCCCAAGAACCGATCCGACAGTTCCATTGATCTGCCACAGGTTTGTATTGAGACTCGTATCGTGGGTGAAATCATCATGCAGCAGGGGAGCTGCCGAAGCCCCGGATTCTGCTCGTGTTGGGGAAGGCACGACACCTAGGGTGACAAAGGCAGAGGCTGTAAGGATGAGAAGTGTCAGAATGGCCACAGCACGGCGTGACTGCAGTGGCCGAACCAAGTTCCCGGGCAAGCAGGCGGAATTAAGATTACTTAGAGCTTCTGTCCGCCGCAGGCGACGCCCGCCCTTGGGAGTCAAGGAGTCCGAATGGGCCTCGGGACCAACCACGCAAACAGCAAGAATCTAGCCCAGATTCGACAAAGAAGCTCGATATGGGCTTGCCCCGGGGGGGATTGGGGCATCGGAAACGATGTCCAAGTCCCGACTGACGGGAGGAATTCCCTGGCCGGGACTTCGCAGTTCACGTAGGCGCCCCGACAAGGGAAGAACCCGAGTTGAAACCCTGGGGACCGCGGACTAATCTAATCCTAGCCTCTTCAGGAGCTCAAAGTACCTCGGATCGGTTCGAATCCCGTCAAAGTCCGGGTCATACTTGATGCTGCTGATGTCCTCTCCCCTGGAGAATGACCGCTCCAGCCACTCAAACCCCTTGTCTATCTCGCCGAGGTAGATGTAGAAAGTAGAAATCAAACTGGCTGTGTTCCCGGGTCCTCGGACGAGGCCCTCAAGCTGGGGCAGGAGTCTTCTCAGAGCCTGCTTGTCAGCTTCCAAGAACGCGATGGTTGCGTCCGCCACGGCTCTCACGAAGGGAAAGCCCAAGTGCGTGAGGAGCTCAATGAATGCGGCCGCCTCGCGCCGCATATCATCGAACATCTTCATCTTGCCATAGGTGATGACCAACTGATAGCGTCCAGGGCCGTAGCCAGGGTCCAGCGTAGCCACCCTCTTGAACAACTCGAGCGCCCTGCCATATTCCCTCCTGGCGTAGTAGAAGTTACCATGATTGAAGTTAATCACTGGCGATAGCGGGTCGAGCTCCAGGGCTTTCTCGATCTGCCGCAGGGCTTCGTCCCACCTCAGTTGAGAAAGCAACAGGTTGTGGTACCACATGTGAGCGAAGGCGTAGTTCGGCTTCAGCTCGATTGCCCTTCTGAACTCCTCCTCTGCCTCCCTGAGATTGTGCTCATTCTCTAGAGCCAACCCCCTCGTAGCGTGCGCTTCAGCTAGTCCTGGGTCGAGTTCAAGGGCCTTGGCAACCATTGTCTTGGCCTTCTCCAGGTTCGCTTGCAGGTCGAATCCCCTGTTGTGCAGAATCAGAGAGCAGTCCGCCAGACCGGCATACCCAAGGGCGAAGCCCGGGTCTTCTTTGACCGCCTGCTCGAAGTGCTCTGCTGCCTTCCTGACGTCCTCGATTCTTCTCGTGTTCCACAGGTATCTTCCCCTTAGGTAGAGAGTGTAGGCCATCGTGCTCTCGGTGGGCTTCTTTTCGATCCGCTCCATCTCAGGGGAGAGGATTCTGACCCGAAGCGCGTCTGCCACCTGCCTTGCTACGTCACTCTGGACCGCGAATACGTCGTCGAGTTCCCTGTCATAGTTCTGAGCCCACAGGTGTCTGTCTCGGGCCACGTCAATCAGCTGGGTTGTTACCCGTATCTTGTTGCCAGCCTTCTTGAAGCTCCCCTCCAGTATCGTCCCGACCTTGAGTTCCCTTCCGATCTCTTCGACCTTCTTGGTCGTCCCCTTGTAGCCCATCACCGAGGTCCTAGAGATGACGCTGAGGCCGCTAATTCCAGATACCGTCGATATGATCTCGTCGGTCACCCCGTCTGCGAAGAAGCCGTCGTTGGGGTCGAGGCTGAAGCTGGCGAAGGGGAGGATTGCGATCCTGTTTGCCGGAAAGGTAGGCGCCTCCCCCGTATTGGATTGTTCCCATGGCATCATCATCTTGTACACCTCGACTGGCGCAATCACATTCTTCAGGGCCTTAGGCCCGAGGCTCTTGAGAGAAAGCTCAAACTTGTTCTGAACATGATCGTACACCTGGCGTGTAAGGCACACCCCCCCGTCCTCAGCGAGGGACTCGATTCTGGAAGCAACGTTGACCGCGTCGCCTGATATGTCGCCCTGGGACTCCACCACGTCTCCTAGGTGGACGCCCACCCTGAGGTGAATCCTCTTTTCTTCTGGGATGGAGATGTTGAACTCCCTCGTGGCCCTCTGAATGTCATAAGCGCACCGCACAGCGTCGAGAGCGTTGGGGAACTCCACGAGGAAGGCGTCCCCCATCGTCTTGACTTCTCTGCCGTTGTGTCTGCCGAGAACGGGCCGGATCAGCTTCCTCTGCTCTTCGACCAAAGCGAGTGAGAGTGGCTCGTTCTTCTGCCCCAGGGCAGTATAGCCTACCATGTCGGTGTACATTATCGCCGCGAGTCTCCGCTCGCTCTGGGACAAGGCTTCCTTTCAATCAAGTGAGAACTGGATGATAAAGCCGTTGTGGGGTGGCACGAGAAGGAACGACAGAGCAGCACGTCTGGGCCGGGACCTTGCAGGAATGGGCTCTGCAACCAATCGCTTGAATAGCTAGAATCCAGCTAATCCAGACGAACGGAGACTATTCTGAGCTTATCAGGAATGGGCCGGCCCGGACCCGCACAGTTTAGTGTGTAAATCCAGACCCAAACTACTTCACCAGCGCGGCGCCCTGGCCGGGATTTGCCAGTCTAAGTAGGCGCCCCAACATACGCGATGGGACGGTGGGATGCGAGTTGGAATGCTTAAGAGAACCTCTGCGCTCTGGCAGATGCGAAGGAGACCTAGTTGTCAGGTCTTTTGGAGGTCCTCAACCCGTACGGCCCGGAGCTCCTTCTCATTCTGAGACTCGGCGTCGGGGTGGCGCTGGCACTCCATGGATACCCGAAGGCAAAGGGAGGACGGATTCAAGCAGAACAGTGGATGAAAGGCATGGGGATTCCACCCATCGCGGCTGACCTGGTTACGATCCTGGAGTTCGTCGGAGGCATCTTTCTCATCCTCGGCCTGCTGACGCCTCTTGTCGGTCTCTTCTTCGTCCTGCAGTTTGGCGCAATTACCTGGATGAAGAAATCGAAGATGCACGCCAGCTTCATCAGCATGGAGCAGGGCAAGCCTACGTATGAGATCGACGTGGTCTACCTGTTGCTGGCGATGGTCTTCCTGGTGCTCGGAGCCGGACCCTACTCGTTGGACAAGCTTCTGGGACTCTAGCCTCTGTGGAACATTCAGGGTTCGTACATACCTTGGCGCTTTCACGAACCAAAGCTCTGAGGTGGCACCATGGCCAGGACTTGTCAATCTAGGTAGGCGCCCCAACATACGAACAGACGGGTGCGGAGTGGGCCCGGTGGGACTCAGACCTCGCAACCAGCCGCGTAATCGGCTAGAATCCAGCTCGAATGGGAGCCAAGGCTCGAAGGCCAGAAAGGAAAAGTGACCTGTGGAATTGAGGTAATCCATGAACAGAGTCACAAGACATATATAGGATTTCTAACTTCGACGCTCAGGTGCGCCCGCTTTATCCACACCCATTAACTCTACGGTGGTTTTCGTCATCAGAGTTTACATCCTTCAAGACAGGCGAGCGCACGCTATCTCTAAGAGGAGAGTGGCGCCCCCCGCGGCGGACCCTCGTGGCGCACGGGAGTTACGCTCTTTCGCCTATCCATATTCATCAAGTCTATGACATTATTTGATGGAAACGGGGAACTACTGCCCCTTTCCCTCCTAGCTGAGCATGACCTTCGACGCCAAGATTCGAGTCGGGTTCTTGTTCGTCGCGGTGGCCCTGTGGGCCCTGGCTCTCGTTGCCTCGGCTCACGGGGTCCATTTTTCGCCGTTGGACGAAATAGGCGGGGTTCCTCACTAAGGGAACGGAGCCCTGCTGCCTATTTTTCGACCCGGTGGACCGCGTTCAGGACCGCGGACTTCATCTTGTCGACGTCAAACTTCCACTCGTGGTCTTGATACATGTTATACGGGATGGTAAAGTTCGAGGATTCGCTCGGATTCAGGTACCCAACTTCGACCTTGGAACCTAGGCCAGGGACCTGCTGGTTCAGGTAGTTGTTTGTGGCAATCAATTCTGTGAGAGGGACGTTGAGGATCGCGATGTAGGTCCCGTCCCTTAGGAAGTCTTCAACCCACAGGAACGGGATTCTACTCAGAGCTCTCTGTACTCGGACGTACTCGGCGGGCTCAAGTCCGCGGAAGGTGAGGCTGGTGAATGCCACCGAATGAGCGAGTGTCTTGGTGATGTCTTGCATCCACCTGATTCGGTAGCGGGGCACAAGCTTCTGCTTTAGCACGTGGGCCCGGTAGTGATAATCCAGAGTCTTCGGGTGGAGCTTCAGCTTCTTGGCCATCTCAGCAACACGCTCCAGAGCGTCGATCTGAAACTCCTTGACTATCAACAAATCAAGATCGTCAATCTCGGCCGGCTGAGAGTCACTTTCGATGAGAGGAGACGCCTCCAGAGACTTCACCTTCTCCCATTCTACCTCCCACTGGCCAGAGCGGAAGTTGAAGAAAGTCGGGTCCATCGGTTTGTGCCTCTCGACCGATATCTCCTCCAGGTTGAAGTCGGCGAGTATCCCCCGGTGCTGAAGTTGCTTGAGGAACGCCCGGTACTTCTCAGAGGCTCCGATCGGAAGCGCGAGAATCACCACATAGTATCCCTGAGGAAGAACTCTGGAGAAGTGTGTGAGGTAGCCTACTTGATTGAGCGTTCGGAAGATCTTTGGCCCCGCTCCTTCATTTGGCTGGGACAGGCGAAGAGTAGCCCAGTGCAGATGCAGCCCGAGCCTCGCGTAGTCGACTTCGGCTTGGAACCTGAATCCCAATCTTCTGAAACGTTCCTTGACCTTGTACCTGACGGTCTCCTGGTGGGCGTGTGTCATCCGCGAAATCAACGCGACGTTTCTGGGACCGACAGAGCCGACCGCCTTTACGATGCGTGCCTCTAGGTCCAAGGGTTCGTTCTTGAAGGCTTGAACCGACTTCGCTCTCGCCAACGATTTGAACAATCCAAGTCCCGTAATTAAGTCTGCATCAGACAGGTTGTCAGATCCTAGGCGCACGAGTCAGGATTCTGTCTGTGTCGACTCTCGGCTCATGCGCCACGTCTTGAAGGTGGTGCGTGCTTGCCCGCTCTGACTGGTGGAAGTTCTGGTGAACGGAAACCATCGCAGAGCCCCTGGGCGTAGCCGAGCCGGACGCACGGTGACGTCTATGTTGGAAATCCTGTATGTGTTTGGTGGATTCCTCATGGATTCTCTCGATTCCCCGGCCCATTCTTCCGTAATCTTCAGTTCTCGGCTCGCGTTCTGAATCAAGGTCGAGGGTGGCAACGAGCGGTTGACGATGATGCAGGACGCACCCAAGGGACAGACCTGCAGGAGCGGGCGCCTTGCCGTCTGAGAGGTTCACGATCAGGGCGAGATTTCGAACTCGCAGTGCGGATCTCCCTTGGAGACGCATCTTGTCTCCACTGCCTTCACGTCTGACCCGAAGTAGGCAGATAGCACCCCGGAGAGATGTCCCCGGATGAAGTTGCTCTCGGGTTTTCCAGTGTTCAAACCTGCGCACTCGAACCCCTCCTCAAGCTTGAACTTGGCCCGTTTGTGTCCAGGGTCAAGGCCTGACAGCTCCAGCCGACCCCAGCCCGTCGCCGCGTAGGTCCTCAGCACCTCCGCGAGGCCTGCCCTGTTCTTGGGGCGGTAGATCAAGAACAACCTCTCGTACGTGGTCCGCCCGAGGCTGAAGCCCTGGTCGTAGATCAGTCGCTCTCCCTTCTCGCGGTCGGTCGCAATGATCGCGGCAAGCATCGTTCTCAGACTGGCCGTCTGCATGAGGATGGCGCGGTCCCCGGCGTTCCAGCTAAGCGGGAAGTTCACGCTGTCTGAAACGAATCCGTCGACCCCCGATCTCACCTCAACGTCAGAAGCGTACGTCGACGACTCGACGAAGTCCTTGACCCAGCCCTCGTCCATCCGGGGGTTGGTCGACTCGACGAAGAAGCTGACCGTCGCCTTGGGCTCGTAGGACATCCCTCCGAAGTAGCCTTCGAGGATGTTCATCCCTCTCACCGCCAGCAGGTTGGTCAGGTTCCCCAGCGCTCCCGGCTGGTTCTTGAGATGCAGGGACACCAGATAGATCTTCTTCTTCGGGTCGTAGTGGAAGATCATTACGCCCTTGTCGCGGCTCAGCATAGGACGGCGGGCGCTTTGGCGGACCTAAGCTTTAGGGGTTACGAGGGCGCTCTGGAGGAGAACTCGGCGACAGCCCGCGCCAGTCATGGTGGCGACCCGAGAGGCGCCCTAGCTGGGCCTTGTCATCCGACGCAGTCGCGCGCCCTTTGGAGTCAACGGACCCGGTGGGGCCCGCGCTAAGGTCACTTGATCGAACATCGAATTCATGGGCCCCAGTCACTTCAGATCCGCGAATCACCTGTTACGTTCGCTTCGCACGAATAGGTAGCTTCCAGCGACCAGGAATAGTATGGCAAGGGCCAAACTGATCATCAGGTCAAACATCGGGTTGTACAAGACCACCTGACCATACACCGGCGTACCCTGATAGAAGACACCTCTCAGCAGATCCACGAGATAGGTGGCCGGCATCAGGTGAACAAGGACGTCTAGCACCCCCGTCGAGTTCTTCACTGGAATGAGAGCGCCCGAGAGGAACATCTGGGGAAACATGACCATGATCGTCGCACGGTCTACCGCCTTGGGGCTGGAGCTGAAGACGCCGCTCAGGAGGACACCCAGGGCACCGCCCGACAAGAACACGACCGGCGTGACGAGCAGTATGCGTCCGATGCCGGCTAGGCTGAGAGGTATGCCCGTAGCGAATGCCACTATGAAAAGGGCTACCAATGACACCACGCTCGCAAGGCTACCGCCGACTATCTTCCCAAACAGGATCGAATACCTCGACACGGGCGAGACGAAGACCTCCTGGGTGAAGCCGCTTTCGCGCTCTTCGATGAGCGAGGTCACACCCATCATCGTAGATTGGACGAGCAGGTTGGCGACCATCCCCAGCAGCGCGAACTGCATGTAGTCGTATCCCAGTCCGCCGCTCAGGTTCTGTCCGATGGTGCCTCCCAGGATTCCCAGAAACGCAATCGGAAAGAAGAAGCTGAACAGAAGGCTGTTCTTCCAATCTCGAAGGTAGCGCAGCACGTCTCGGGCGCAGATGGTCACCACCGCGTTGAGCTCTCTTCGAATCGACACCTTCACGACGCCTCCTCTTCGTCTTTCCCGTTGCTGACCAAGTCGATGTAGGCCTCCTCAAGCGTGGGTTCGTGAAGGCGCATGAAAGAAAGCGGGGTCTTGATTTGGGCCAGGATGTTTTGCGGCGTGTTCTCGCTGAAGCGGAGCTTGAGACTGCCGTCTTCAAGCGGTTCCGGTCCAAAGCCGGTCAGCTCGCTCCGTAGGGAATCGCGATCCTCAGCATCGAGTAGCAGATACTTGCCGACCATCAGGCTCTTCATAGCCTCAGGTGAGCCGGAGAACAGCATCCTTCCATGGTTGACGATGCATATCCGGTCGGCCTTCTCCGCCTCTTCGATATAGTGGGTTGTCAGGAAGATCGTCATCTTCTCCTCCTCGTGGATCTTTTGTAGGTAGGTCCACAACGACCTGCGGCTGACCGCATCCAGTCCCAGCGTCGGCTCGTCCAAGAACAATATCTTCGGTTTGTGCATCAGGCTGCGGATGATCTCAAGCTTGCGCTTCATGCCTCCCGAGAACGTCTTGACTGGCTTGAAGATATCCTGAGCAATCCCGACTATCTCAGCAAGTTCGAGTACCTTTTCTCGGTACGGTTGAGGCATCATCCCGTAACTCGGTCTGTAACCATAGATGCCGTACAGGCTCACATGGAAGCGGATGTTCTCCTCTGCCGTCAGGTTCAGGTCGAGGCTCGGATTCTGGAAGATGATGCCGATGCTCTGGCGGACGTCCTTTGCGCGCTGGTCCAGATCATAACCGCCGATGCTTACGGTCCCGCTGCTCTTCGCCAGGGTCGTAGTCAAGATGGATATCGTCGTGGTCTTCCCAGCGCCGTTGGGCCCGAGAAAGGCGAAGAACTCGCCGGGGCGGACGTCGAAGCTCAGGCCGTCCACCGCAGCCGTCTCAGAATGACGGTAGCGCTTGACCAGGTCCTGTACGTGAATCATTGGCGTGTAGTCTTGCCGCGCGTCTTCAGTTGCAATCCTTAACGTAGTTAAGTCCCCTTAACGCCACTAGATAAGCTTATCATCGTATAGTGTATATAGAATCAGCGTACAGCGCAGGCGATGAGAGTTCGAACGCACAAGGCACCGCACATCGAACCCGAGGCAGTAGTAAGAGCGGCGTTGGAAATCCTTGACGCTGAAGGGCTCGAGCGCGTAACGCTGCGACAAATATCATCCAAACTCGGAGTTCAGGCTCCGGCCCTGTACTGGCATTTCAAGAACAAACGGGACATTACCGACGATATGGCTCAAGCCATCTTGGTGCAAGGCGGACTGGAAGACATCAAACGTCCAAGGGACTCGGCTGCTTGGGCCGAGTGGTTGATCGAGACGGCCCGCGCTGTGCGCAGGGCCATGGTTTCGCATCGCGACGGCGGCCGTGTCGTCGCAGGCGCCTCCTTCAGCGCAAAGACTTTGGCCAGGCTGGCAATTCTTACGACCCGCGTCCTGAATGATGCGGGTTTCGACCTTCTCCATGCGAGTCTGGCGACAGCGACCACCTTCGACTACGTCTGGGGATATGTCATCGAGGAGCAAGCAGGCGAGGGGCCGGAACCTGGATCCGCACCTCCACAAGGGCAAGAGGTCACTTCCCCCTACGGGTTGGATTTGATGGACGCCGATTTGATGGACGCAATCATGACAGAGCGTGACAAGCTCACCGCGACAGAAAAGTTCGAGTGGGGATTACGAGTAATTGTGAACGGCTTGAAGCCAACACTTGCCGATAGGAAAAAGAAAATCAAGACTTAGTCTCGAATCATCGCGATGGGATTCGAACCTTGCAACCAGCAGTCTAGACGCGAGAATCTAGCTCCGGTCCGACAAAGAAGCGGGAATCTGCCCCGGGGGGCTTTCGATTACGTGGCGCAATGTCCCTCCCACTGTGTTCCGGGTTCGGAAGGTGCACTCAGTAGCTTATCGACGGCGACGAGTGGATGAAGGAATCGTCAGTGACCTGCCTAGCAATGAAGTCGGCGACGTCATGGCGTGAAATCTTGGGGACCAGACCTATCTTGATCTCCGGGCCGACTTTGTAGGAACCGGTCTTTGCGCCGTCTGTCAGAATCGTTGGACGTATGATCGTCCAGGAAAGGTTGCTCGACTTCACCGTTTCTTCCATCTTCTCCTTGTCCTCAAGATGGGCCCGGATGATGTGCCAAAGGACTCTGGCGTACAGGCCTCTGGTCCTTGTCTCTCCGTTCCCATAGTCTGAGAGGCAAATCAACCTCTTGACACCGTGCTTCGACATGGAATCAACAATGTTTGCAACACCGACCGAACATATGTCCAGCGACGAACCAGGAGCTCGACCTAGCACAGAAACGACGACATCCGCACGTTGAACGACGAGATCCACGTCCGCCGCTGACCTGACGTCACCCTGCACTACTGTGAGTTGAGGATGGGAAAGATCGAGTTTGGATGGGTTTCGAACGAAAGCAAGGACCTGATAGCCTCTATCAAGAGATTCTTTGACCACCAAACTGCCTGTCCTGCCCGACGCGCCGAACACCAGAACCCGTGTTCTTCTCTCGCCAGCGTCTTGAGTCACCACCCATGTCACCGGCTATGCTGACTAACGGTCATTATATCAACCTTTGGTCATCATAACGATTGGGGGTCGGCTTAAATATCCCGCCTTTGCCAAAACCATCGAGTTGCCGAGGGTTCTCCCTGAGTACAAGAGCATCGCCCGGTCAAGAATCGTCGAAGCAGCGTGCATCCTGTTCAGGGAGAAGGGTTTCAGGCATGCGACGATGGACGCAATAGCGCGGAAGCTCGGAATAAGCAAGGCGGCCCTATACACCTACTTCAAGGACAAGGAGGCACTCTTCATGGCGACCTATGAGCTGGACCCGGGACAGCTCGAGCGTGTCATCCAATGGGTCGTCAAGCAAGGCGACACGCGCAAGGCCTTTGAGGCCTTCTTTGACAGGATGATGCCCGCTTCGACGCGGAGCGCCGGCCTCGAGTTCGAAGTCATCTCGGAGGCGACACGGAACCCCGAGCTTAGGGAGGTCCTCAAGCGGCACCACGACCAGTACATTGACTTGATTGAGCGGTGCCTCATCGCGACCAGCAAGAAGAAGAGGGCCGACGCCAGACAGCTGGCAGGGTCCATCCTCGCACTGTGGAACGGGATGGAGTCGCTCATCGCTCTTGGGTACCCGACGGAAGAAACAAGGATCTACTGGAACAACGGGATAGGCAAGCTGCTCGGCAGCTGAGTCGGGGCGCGCGCAATGTCAGGTCCTAATTGAACGGGACGACGGCCGTGGCCACCTGATAGGCGTCCAGCGATGGCGAGACGTCCGACCACATGACCAGCACGCTGCTGGTGATGAAGTAGTCGCTCGTCAGCGAATGAGGCGCTATATCCAGGTCGCCAATCGACAGCGCACGCGGTGCTGTCCACACCCTTCCCAGGTCGGTGCTGGTGCTCATGAGGACTGCTGAGGGGCTCGAGTAGGCCACGGCGAACGACGACCCGCCGTCTGTCGAGATCGTAGCTCCGCAAGCCTGATACCCCGAGGGCGACAGCATCATCATCATCTCGCCATCGTAGCTTTCTGTGCACGAGACTCTACAGAATCCCCGCATCTGAGTTCTCCTATGTCGATCTAGCTCATGGAGCTAGATGGGCACTCTCCTATTCGCTCTCTCCGGAGCACTGTGGCTTTCGCAATAGCCTTGGCCCAACCTGTCAAACGCGCTCTAGGCGCA
>JBEKJM010000039.1:0-12039 GCA_050011215.1 Nitrososphaerales archaeon | reverse complement strand
AGCTCTACTACTACTGCGAGGGATGGAGGCCCGGCCAGCGCGTCCCCACCACGGAAGCTTCTTCACCCTGAAGGGCTCTGCCTCTCTACTTCCGGCCCCGCGCCGCCGCTTCGCGGACCGCTTCCGCGACCGCAGAGTACTGGGCGTCCGTCTTGAGACCAGTCTTCTCGAGGGGCTGTCTGAGGGTCCTGTACCCCTGGCTTCTCAGCAGCTCCGCGACCTTCGAGTCCGAGACGGAAGCGATGTGCAGAGCCGAACAGATGCCCTCTAGGCTGAAGCTCCAGGGCGGGAATTCGTCTACGCCCAGGAGAGAGGAGAGGACCCTCGTCGCCTCAGGAAGCTCGAGCCTCTCCGAGGCTGCCACAGCGCCACGGATGGTCTTCGTCTCGGTCAGCTCCCCCAGCCAGAGCGGTCCTGCGACCTTCAGGCGGGCTCCGCATTCCTCGCACGAGGCTTCCGGCACGGGCCCCTCTGCGAGACGGCCGCACGACCTACACCAGAGCACGTGCCCTTCGTTCTCCCGAGCCGCTTCTGCCTCTGACGGACCGACTTCGACCCTGACGAAGACCCTGATGTAGTGCCTGGTGCTGTGGACAGCGACTGGCCTGACCCCGAGGTCGAGCGAAGCCGCTTCCCTCCTCACGGCGTTGATCAGGAGTCTGATCCCAGTCTCGTGGTGGAAGTGGTTGTTGACGGGCGTCCCCCCATATCGCCTTTGGGCCACTCTGACGTGTACCCCGCACAGGACAGCGGTGTCGGTGGCCGTGAACGACGCTATCCCGCCGTGACTCGTTGCGCGAAGGGCCGCCTGGAGGTAGGGCACGGGCGTCCCAAACGGGTCCACGTCGACATAGTCGACCTTCTCGCCCTTTCCGTACCTCGAGTAGAGGTACGAGTTAGCTTCGCCGGGGATGAACTCGCACCGTGCACGGACTCCGTTGAGTCCAGCGTTCCTCCGGGCCAGCCTGACCGACTCTCGGTTTATGTCGACCAGGGTCACGCTCGGATTCCTTCGCACCTCCGCGGCCACCCTCAGGCCCCGCGCGCCGATCCCAGCCAGGGCATCGCAGAAGGTGCGCCCCCCCGTCGCCTCGACGATCGCGACCGATACAGAGCGATTGATGGACGCCGCAGGGTTGTAGAAGACCGGAACGGTCGGAGGGACGGGCGAGAGACTCTCCCTTGGAACCAGCAGGGCAGTGTTCCCCTCACTCGTTCGGACGAGGTTCAACTGGTTCGCAACCTAGGTTCCTGCGCTGTTAAGTCAATTACCCACGCCTGAAGGCAGTGGGCTTGTAACTACCAACGGAGGTGTTACAATAGGCTGATTGACAGCAGCCCGCCTTGCGATGTTCAACGCTGCGATGTAGTCGGCGGGGCCAGAGCGTCCGCAAGAGACGCACCTGAACAGGTTTCTCTCTGGTCTGTTCCTCTTGGACACAGCCCCGCAATCTGGGCACTCCCTCGAAGTGTTCCGGGGGTCTACGACCGCGACTGGGACTCCCGCCATCTTCGCCTTGTACTCCACGAAAGTCCTGAGTTGCGCGAATGCCCATTTGCTGTGCCGCTCTCGCTGTAGCCAAGAAACCCTTGTCCTTTCCCTGATCCCCTCCAAGTCTTCGAGGGCTATCAGGGACTCGGTGCGTTTGGCCTTTGCGACGAGGGCCTTTGCGATTCCGTGGTTCGCGTCACGCTTGAATCGCCTCTCCTTCCCAGAGAGCCTTTTCAAATGCCTTTTGGCACTCTTCGTCCCGCAGGATTGCAGTCTCCCGCGGAGAGAAGCATAATGCTGCCTGACCTCATCCACCTTCCTACCGCTGAAGTTTTGCCCTGTAGAGTCGGTGGCAAGGTTCTCGATTCCGAAATCGACACCGAGGACACGCTTTGGTTCGTATGGCGTTTCTTCAGGGGCATCAACCACGACCGCGAGATAGAGTACGCCATTCCTGTATATCAGGTCGGCTTGGCCCCTCACGACCCGACCATACAGGTTTTGCTTTTGATATTCGCCGAACCGCATCGGAACAGTCATTCGCCCTTCGATACTGCTGATGGAAGCTCGGTCAAGTCCCTTCCATGAGAGGTTTCGCTGGTCATATTGGATTGCTCCCCTAAGCTTGAACGTTGGCTGCCTGTCCCTATCACGCTTCCTCGCTTCGACGACTTTGCTGATTACCCTGATGGCCATCTGCGCCCCGAGCCTGAACTTCTCCCTGATTTCGCGGTAGGCGACCTTCTGTAGCTCGACCTTGTTGGTATATCGACCCTTCGCTGCGACGAAATTGCAGGCGGTGTTGAACGTTTCCATTGTCTTGAGGAGGATTCCCGTCTGTTCTGCCGTGGTGTCGAGCCTGAGCACCAGTGTTTGGAGTGTCATCCGAGTATTGATGGCTTGGGTCAATATATCAACCCTCCGCCCGCAATTCCTCCCGCGGCTGAAGCTCGTGGACTTCCTTGCGACTCTGGTGAATCGGATCCGCCTCTCCCGCCGGGGCCGCAGGTTCTTCTACCACCAACTCGGAAGGCGGCATCCATGAGCGGCATCTGGCTCCTGACGGGCCCGCCCGGAGTGGGGAAGTCGACCATCGTGTCGAGGGTCATCCTGAGGCTGAAGAGCGCCGGGGTGATCGTGGGGGGTTGCTCCACGACGGAGAGGAAGGCCAAGGGGGCCAGGGTCGGGTTCGAAGTCCTCAACCTTACCGACGGGACCCGAGGGGAGCTCGCCTCCATCTCAGCCAGCCTCGGTCCTAGGGTGGGCCGGTATCGCGTCAACCTCGCTGACCTCTCGGCGGTAGGGGCGGCCGGCCTGTCGAAGGCCGCAATGTCTTCCGAGGTGATCGTGATCGACGAGGTGGGGCCGATGGAGCTGGTCAGTCCCGAGTTCAGAAAGGGAGTCAGGGCCTGTCTCGATTCCGGGAAGCCGATTCTCGCTGTCGTCCACGAAAGACTGGAGGACGATTTGCTCGCAGAACTCCGGGAGAAGGCGAAGGAGACGATAACCGTCACAGTCGAGAACCGCGACCAGGCTGCCGACGGGCTGGCCACTTCGCTGCTCGCGGCCGCAGGCGGCCCGAAAACAAGCTAGGGGCCGTGGATAAACAGATCCCGTCTTTTAACAGGATGACAGCCGACAGGAAGGCAGAGAACGGTCTCCGCCTGTACCTTGAGGAGCTGGAACTCAGTGAAAGTAGCGCGTCCAAGGCTTGAAGTCGGGTGGCCTCGTGGCCAGCATGGCCTCCTTAGTCGGCGCGCTTCATGTGACTGCCGTGGTCTGGGGATTGCTTGTTCTGTTTGCCAGCTAGCGCGCGCTGGGCCCAGGAGGCCGAGATGAATGTCAGGCGCTCAAGAGATACGGGGGAGAATACGGCACTCAGCTACGGGTTGACTGTGACCACGACCGAGGAGGAAACTGCACTTGATCCATTCGAGCTGTAGACCACGCCACAGTAACGCATAGTCGAGACAGGCGAAACGATGAAGACGAACTGGGGTTGAGACTGGCCTGACTTGGCGCTCAAGATGGTCGAAGAAGAGTTGCACCCCCCGCTGGAACTACCGTACAGAGTAATGGTATAGGGCGCCGAACCGCCCCTCCAGCCTACGCTTATGGAGACCTGCTGTCCGCTGTCGACGGTTGTGCTTGAGGGAGTTATCGTCGCCGGGCTGGGGAGAGACCCTGAACTGCTTGAAGCTGAAGTGTCTGTCGTCGTTTGTGTTGTTGGCTGAATAACGGTCTGTGTTTGCGTCTCCGTCAGAGTCGTGGATTGGGTGATGGTCGTGGGCACCATCGTTGCCATGGTTGTCGTCAATCTCGCCGTGGTCGTCTCAGTCTGGGTCGCGGTCTTGGTCTGAGAGGGCATCGCCACGTAGAAACCAGCTACACCGACCAAGATTCCAACAATAAGCAGAACCGCCGCTATCGCGCTCGAGACCCCGCTCCGACGCACCCCATTAGTTGCCCTTTGTCTTCTAATAGGAGTGATGTCCAGATTCCCGAGAGCGCGCGCTCGCAGCCGCTGAGTGCGCCGTCGCAGTCCGGTTCCCGTCGCAGTTCGAGATTCTGTGCGCTCATTACCACGACCTCTCTCATCACGGAGACCAAGGAGGGACGGCGACAACACAGGGAGGAGTGGTGATGGTGCCCGTTGTGGTTCTGATGCCCGTGGTGGCTAGCGTGCGCTCCCTCTTACACTGTCCTCCCAGACAATTGCTGAAGGATTGGTATATAGCCGACCCGCGGCCATCTTGATCCCAAGTTGGAGCGGGCCAAACAGTTCTCGGACGCGCGTTACATCTCTCTTGAGACGTACAGGAAGAGCGGCGATCCTGTGCGGACGACCGTCTGGGTGGTCGAGGACGCCGGCGTGGTCTACGTCAGGACAAGCCCACGTAGCGGCAAGGTCAAGCGAATCCGCCGGGACCGCCGCGTCCGCCTAGTGCAGACGAACCTTAGGGGCAAGGTCAGCGGGGAATGGGCGGATGGAGAGGCCCAGCTCGTCGAAGGCGAGGAGTCCGGAAGAGTTCTGGAGCTCTTCCGAAGGAAGTATGGGCTTCAACTTAAGCTGTTGGGATGGCTGGGTCGAATGAGCAGGAGTCCTCGACAGCAGTCAATCATCATCGGCATTGTTGTCCGTTGACGTCGCGCGCGCATGATTCTCCGTATCCACGTCACAACGGCGGGGTCCTGGCTCGCCCTTCTGCTTGAACCTCCGCATCTAGCGGGTGGACAGGAGCCTTCTGGAAGGTGTAGTTCCTGACAAAAAGGCTCATGACGGCCACTGCAATCATCAGGAGGATGCCGATTATGAAGATTAGGTTGAATGCGTACGAGCTAGGGAGCTGGCCCACCGTAACGGGATAGCCTCCGATTTGTTCGATCAGCGGAGTCGTGTATGTGGCCATTATTGTTGTGGCGAGAACCGGCCCTATCGCCCCACCGACGTTTCTGAGCATTGTATTCATCCCAAGGCCGACTGCCACGTTTTCCCTAGGCACTGAGACGGAAATCATGTTCACGATGGGGATGATTATGGAGACCACACCGACGAATGACACTGCGACGTCCAGCGTGAGATCGTTCGTGGTCCCGCGGTTCACGATGAATAGAATCATCCCGAGCACGGAGTCCAGAGCGCCGAAGAGCAACACCGGCTTGGGCCCGAGCCGGGTCGTCATCCTTCCCAGGAGCGGTCCTACTACAAGCATGACAAGGGTCGCCGGGGCGAGGACGAGTCCAGCAGCGACTATATCCAAACCAAGGCCGAAGGGAACGGGCAGCTCCGCGTAGTAGATTATGGCGAAGAAGAGCAGGAACATAGCGATGCCCGAGGCCATGCCAACGATGTTAGAGATGAAGACGTTGAGAATCCTCAGAAGACCCAAATGAATCAGGGGGCTCGTCCTTTTGCTCTCATAGACGAAGAAGAACACCGTGAGGAGAAGGCCTGGAATGAGCAGAGCCAGGTTCTCGTAGGATAACCATCCGAGCGAGGGCCCTTCGGTCAGGTAAAGCAGCATCAGGGCGATGCCGCCCATTAGGATTGCCGCCCCGCTGTAGTCTACCTTGGCCTTCTGTCCGGCTCTGTCCCTCTTGACCACTTTCATGACTGCGCCAAACATGATTATGCTGAGCACGAAGGCCGTGTGGAAGGCCCACTGCCAGCCTAGGTCCTGAACAATGTAGGAACCCACTATCAGGCCCGCGGCCGCGCCGATGGCGAACGTCCCGCTGATTACGCCCTGGGCAGTCGCAACCCTCTCCTTCGGGAAGACATCGGTAATGATTGCGAGAGCGAGAGGCATTATGGCGAACCCGATGCCCTGTACGGCCCTTGCGAGAATCAAGAAGTAGATCGAGGGAGCGAAGCCGGCTACGCCGACGCCCGCCATGTAGAATGCCATCGAGACCAGGAACATCCTCTTCTTGCCGTAGGTGTCGCCCAGCTTCCCGAACAGCGGCGAGACCGCGCTGCCCACAATCAAGAGTGCGGAGGTGATCCACGAAGCGACAGAAGCCGTGGTCGAAAAGTCCTTCTGGATGGTGGGGATGCCAGGGATGACCATGGTCTCCACGTAGGTGACGAGAAGGGCGACCCCAGTGAGGGTGAGCAGCACCCTCGTTGCGTGGCGCCTTTCCTCCAGCACTGCCGCGTCCGTGATGAGGGATCCATTGGCGATGGCTTGAACCATTCCTTCGCGCTCGCCGTTCGCTGAGCAGTATAAATTCTTCAGATTCCTCGTCATTGAGCATCATCCGAAAGGGACCCCTACGAGAGACAGCGTTGCAAGCGCGCGCGGGTTATTCGACTTCGCTGATAACGGCGATGACGAAGGAGACTCTGCCTCCGAGCGAAGTGTACGGCTGATTCAGGCGCGCGCGCATTGCAGTGGGAAGCTCTAAGAAGGTGAGTGACATGCTATGAAGCTGAGGGATAGCTCCAAGGGAGCGCACAAGGAGACGTAGATGAACATGCAAATGAGAAAGAACACCATTTTGATCACAGGAGGGTCCACGGGAATAGGCTTCGCTCTTGCAGAATCCTTTGCAAAACTGGGAAATAGAGTGATAATCTGTGGGAGAAGAGCGGACAAATTAGAAGATGCAAAGAGAAGACTTCCCGCTCTGAGCGTGAAGCAATGCGATGTCTCAAAAGAGAAAGATCGGAGGACTCTGTACGCCTGGATTGAGGAGAATTTCAAGGAACTAAATGTCCTGGTCAACAATGCTGGGATACAGAGGCGTGTAGACTTCACCAAGGGAACGGACGACCTGCTAAAGAACGAGGACGAGATCGAGATAAACCTCAAGGCACAGATCTATCTTGCTGCCCAGTTCGTGCCGATGTTTTCCAAGCATAAGGAAGCTGCTATAGTGAATGTATCTTCTGGCTTGGGCTTTGTGCCTTTGACGATATTTCCCATCTACTCTGCAACTAAGGCTGCAATACACTCCTTTACGATGTCTTTGAGATACCAGCTTAGGGGAACTTCGATAAGGGTGTTTGAGGTGATCCCTCCAACAGTTTACGACACCGAGCTAAAAGGTAAGCCCACTGAAAGAGCGGAGTGGACCGTCTCTTCCTCAGAAGTAGCCGAAGCCGTTGTTCAAGGCCTAGAAGAGGATGAGTACGAGATTGCCGTGGGGCCATCAAAGAAGTGGATATCCAGTACTAGAAATGAACTTGACCAGACGTTTAGCAACATAAACCACTAGACAGCAATCCTGCATCCCGCGAGCGCGTGGGGCGTCGTGTTCGGCCCATCAGAGAGGGGACCTAGGGAGTATTGTTCAAAAGACGGGTTGTGGAGATGCCTGATGATGGTCGCTGGGAACGCTGATGATATGCTGAAACTCATTCAGCAAAGGAGGTCCACCAGAGCTTCCTTTGATCCACACCGTCCAGTGGACAAGGAGAATCTGAGGCAGATAATCGAGGCGGCGCGATGGGCGCCTACTCCTCACAACATGCAGAACTTCGAAATCATCGTGGTCGATAGTAAGGAGCTTTTGAGAAGGATAGGCAGCATCAGGTCACATGCCTCCGAATCATTCGTCCGGGAAAACTACCGTCAGTTGTCGTTCTCCAGGAGGGAACTGCTCGACAAGAAGGTAGGAATCCTAGGCGCGTACTTCCCCCCTGAATGGAGGGACCCCACGAGGTTCGGCGAGGCACTGAGGGAGGAGAGAGGTTCGTCCCTGAACGACACAATAGATGGTAGCCCTGCGGTCCTGATAGTCATCTACGACACTAGGAAGAGGGCGCCAGCTTCCGAAGGGGACTTCCTGGGTATCCTGGGCCTCGGATGCGTCCTGGAGAACATGTGGCTTACCGCCCAAGCCCTGAAGATTGGTTTCCAGATAATGAGCGTCTTTGGCGGGGAGAGCGTCGAGAAGGAGGTAAAGCGCGTCCTTAGCGTTCCCGCATGCATGAAGATCGCTTACGCAATCCGTCTCGGATATCCTATCCGCTCGTCAGACAGATACCTGAGGGTGCGCCGTGACGTTGAAGGTATCGCGCATCACAATCGCTATGGAGACAAAGGTCTCCGCTAGCGCGCGCTATTGATTCTTGGCATACATCCCACAAAACAACCATTGATTGGCGGCCCGAAAACAAGTTAAGTGCGACGCGCGGCCAGCGCCGTGAAATGACATCTCTGCAAGGGGGGGCAGACGAGGCAGGAAGAGGCTGCATCGTGGGTCCGCTCGTCGTCGCCGGGGTTTCTGCGACCCGCTCCGGTGTCAGAGAGCTGAAGGAGTTGGGCGTCAGGGACTCGAAGAAGCTCTCGCCTCGCCAGCGGGAGACTCTCTATCCGGAGATTCTCAAGATCTGCAGTCGCGCGTACTGGGCGCACATCGAGCCTGCGGAGATCGACATGGTCGTGAGGACGGGCAAGAAGTTCCGGAGGCTGAACTACCTAGAGGCTCTCTACTTCGCGAAGGTCATCGATCAGCTGGACGCCGCCCGGGTGATGGTGGACGCCTGCGACAGCGTCCCAAAGAGGTTCCAGGAGAACATCTGCGACAACCTGAAGACACACTGCAGCGTGAACGCACTGCACAAGGCCGACAGAGACTATCCCGTCGTCTCGGCCGCCTCAATCATCGCGAAGATCGAGAGGGACAGGGAGGTGGAGAAGCTCAGAAGGAAGCACGGCAACTTCGGCTCCGGCTACCCGTCGGACCCCTACACCAGAATCTTCTTTATCGAGCGGATGCGGAGGGGCGAGCCCCTCCCCGAATACGTGAGGAAGAGCTGGAAGACCTGGGACAGGTTCCGGCAGAGCCTCCTCGCCCCCTTCTAGCTAGCGGGTCGCGAGTATGAGGGCGTGGTCCTTCTCGAAGGGGCTCAGCTCGATTATCGACTCGACCCTGAAGCCGGCGCCTTCGAGCCTACTCATCTCCTCTTGGAAGACCCTCTCTGGGTCCTTCAGGACGTCGATGCTCCTCGCCTTCACCACGAGCAGGAGCCTCCCTGCAGGCTTCAGCATCGCCCTGCAGTTCTCCATCGCGATTTCGGTCTGGTCCGGCTGAGCGATATCGCAGTAGACCACGTCGACCTTTGTGATGTTGTACCTCGAGGGGTTCCGGGCGTCCGCTACGAACGGGATCACGTTCTTGCGCTGCCTGGCGACGTTCTCCACAAACTCCCTGGCCACGCGGGGCGAGAACTCCACGCCTATCAGCAGCCCCTTCTCTCCGACGATGTCTGACACGTGGGAGGGCGTCGTCCCGGTCGACGTCCCCAGGTACAGGACCCTGTCACCTTCCCTTATCGTGTCGTCGGGGAGGCCCTTGAGCATCGCCGCAGCAAGCTTGCTCCTGAACGGGTCCCAGGTCCTGAACTCGACCCCGCCCCTGTTGATCAGCTCCTCGTTGTAGACCCTGTATCCCTTCGCGAGGTTCTGCGTCAGCAGGAAGGTCCTGCCGTCCCTCTCCTCTCTCCTGACGGGGCTCATCGCCGATTGGGCTTCTGGCGTCTGGGGCCCCTTCCCCGCCTCTGGGGGCGGTCGCGGGGGTGACCGTGCCACTCCGGCTGCCTCGGCGGGGGCTCCTTGTACTTCTCTCTGATGCTCGCGAGACGCTTGTCGAGGCTCACCTTGATAGAAGCCTCCTCCGAGCCTCTGTAGTAATCGACCCTGGCCGCTATCGCGATCTTGTTCGCGATCGTCCTCGCTATCTTTCCCCTTTGCCACTTCGGCGCCGCGTGGACGGCCTCGTGCTGGAAGAGAATCCCGTGCTTGGGCGGCCTCGCGCCCGTTCTGAGAGCCCGGAAGAGGGCTTTCTCGGCCCCGAGGATCTGGATCGTGCTCGCCGGCAGCATCGCGAGCCTGTCGAGCCCTCCCGCTTTCGCCATCAGCCTCGCACCTATCGTGGCGCCTGCCACCTCGCAGACGTTGGGGGCGATTCTCTTCATAGCGCCCTCGACGTATTCGCTGAGCTTCTCCCGTTCTCCGCTTAGCTCGACCGAGAGGGACGACAGAGCCTTCACTCTGGCCAGGTCCCCATCAGTGATCTCTCCGCCCTTCGACCTGTCCCGCGCCGTGAGGATCGCCTCGACCTTCTTCTCCGTGAACCCCCTCCCCTCAAGCAGCTCCGATGTGAACCCGTCTCTCCTCCCCGCGGCCACGATGATCCTGCAGAGAGCGACGTTGTCCTGAATCATCTGGGTCAGCTCCGGGAAGTGGAGCCCGTACCACTCGGCGGCCCGCGTCGAGGTGATGTTGAGGAACTTGTCGGTGTCGTCGAGCGCCTGGATTGCCTGGACGAGATGGAGGTCCGGGCGGGAGCCGGACTTCCTGATTGCCTCTTCAGCAGCCGCAATCGACCTCTCCCTTATCGTCTCGAGGGAAAGCTCTTCGTCACCCACAGGACCTTTCTCCTCTCCGACTGGATTCTCCTCTCCCGGTCTCGTTGTTGCCAAAGAAGCTCGACTCTCCCCGAGTCCCATGACATTAAAGCGTTGCAATAGGGTCTCGGTTGACTCGAAGGGGGACAGACAACTCGCTGTCTACTCTAAATAGAACAGGCCGCTCTCGCCAGAGTTGCGATAATGTGCCGCATAGCTGGATACGTCGGTGATTCCAGGGAGGACCTCGAGAAGCTCGTCGATGGTCTGCGATGGGCCTCACGGAATGACACGACATCCGGAAAGCTGGTGGTCCACGGCGACGGATGGGGCTACGCCGTCTATTCGGACCTCGGCAGATTTTCTTACAGGACGCAGAAGGCGATCTTCGAAGACAAGATGGACCTCCATGAGACAAGAGGCAAGATCTATGCCATCCTTCATGCTCGAAAGGCCAGTCCGGGGTACAAGGCCGAAGAGAAGTCCTCTCACCCATTCTTCGGTGAAACCAAAGACAGCTTCGTGTACTTCGCGCACAACGGCTCGCTGGACGATGAAGTCTTGAGAAGGCTAACGGGTCTCGACGGAGACGCAATAGATAGTGAACTGGCATTCAGATACATGCTGCAGATAGGCATCTTCCCTGCCGCTTCTGAACTCGAGAAGTACGTCAAGCCCAATAGCGCGTTGAACTTGTTGGTCCTTGAGATGAGGAAGGGAGGAGGAGCAGAGGTTTACGTGAAGAACTACTATGCCAAGGATGGGACTGACCGCGACATGACAAAATACTACCAGATCTTGAGGCAAGACATGGATGGAGGTAAGGCCGCCTTTTCTTCGACGTTCAATGACAGTCATTTCAAGGGAAAGAGTCTCGGTAGGGACGGACTGATTCCACTCTCTCAGCTCTAGGGGAGCTGCGAATCTCCAGGAACTGTGGTAACAAATCCTAAGAGTCACAATGGCTCGCCGATTTCGATGAGATGAGGATCACCTACGCTCACTCCCGCCACCGCAAGACCGCTCTTCTCCTGCTCGCAGGTCTTGTCCTCGAATTCCTTTTGAAAGAAGCGGCATTGAGGGATTAGGGAGGGAAGATCTCGAATCTCTACGTCAAGGCGCTGCTCGGTGGTCTCGGAACTGTGGTCCCGCCGTATCTCATCGAGCTCACGACCGAGAATCTGTACTTTTCGCATTCCACCTCTCTTTACTTCTTCTTCTCCAGCCTCCGACTTGACTTCTTCGTCATCTACATTGGAATTGCCTCGGTGATTGTAGGCCGGCATTCGAGAAACCTCCGCCTCACTTGGGTGTTCTACGCCACGGGCATCCTGGGACTCTTCCTGCTGCTCTACGTCGGCTGTAGCCCCAAGGTCTGCTACAACGCAGGCATCGATGGCCTGGAACCTCTCCGTTCTTACTCATTCTTCCTCGCTGAAGGCATGACCCTTTCAGCCGCAGGGTTCTCGGTCGAGAACAGACTGTCACGGATTGAAACCGTGCTCAGGAACAGCGCGACCTTCTATGCAATCGCGTACTATCCAGTAATCTTCACGGTAGCTGGAGTCAGGCTCGTTGCCCTGTTCTCGCCCCTTCCCGTTCTCGGTATCGTGGCCTTACTCTCTTTTGTCACGTCCGCGAGGCTCTTCGAAAATGGCAATGACTGGAGGGTAGGTCTGGCCGTCCCGAT
>JBEKJM010000038.1:0-12476 GCA_050011215.1 Nitrososphaerales archaeon | reverse complement strand
CCCCGATCAAGCTTGATCTCTCAGGGCCTCTCACACAGAGCCTCGAGGCACTCAGGCTAAGGGTCGAAAAGAATCTCAGGAATTCGGACAGAGGGGACCGTGCTCGCAAACCGACCCCGTAGGAATCTCACCATCAGACTATCTAACCCGTCCTCGGCTTGAATGCGCCAGCACCCTCCTCCCCAGCAGGAGGCATGCCGCAGAATACTGCGCCAGGGCTCTTGCCCCTGTGTCAAGCTACCCCGCAGTGGCAGGCTTTTCGGGTTTCATCCACCGCTTCGCGTGCCTCATGCCCCAGACTATCCAGCCTAAGCCGATGACAAGACCCATGATGACCAACGTGACTAGGGTCACTATGACGTTCTGGAAGGTCGAGTAGCCGCTGGACCAGTAGAGGGCATAGAGGAGTATGAAGACCAGCCATCCGATCACTACGAGGAAGGTTGCGACTATGGGCCCAAGGGGCCTGTAGCGCTCCCAGTTCTCCCATGGGCTTCCCTCCCTCCATTCGTCAGGAGACATGGCGCGCTTCACCAGTCCGCCGTTATTCAACCGGACTCGCCCGTGACCAATAGGGGGATCCACAAGTTCCTTCATGCGGCTGGAATTGGATGAAGCAACTTTAGGTTAGACCCGCGCGCGCCCTGCCTTTGTGCTCGCGTGACGACAAAACCGTTTGCGCTGTCTTGAACGGGCCCAGTGAGACCCGCCCTCAAACAGTTGCCGCGAGCGTGGTTCCAAGAATCGAACATCAATGACTACGCATTCCCATAGTGGACTCGATCTGGACTTTGTCGTTGGGTCTACGGCATGTGGGGATGGCTGAAAACTCCTTAATGTATTGACCATTAAGTATTTGAACCTGTTTTTTCGCGCCCACCGGCAGGATCAGGTTGTCCGGGCCTTCAGATAGTGACTTCGAGCTGTGGCAGAACATCAGAGACATCTACCGGGCAGCGCTCAAGAGGCTCAACGCGAAGCTGCGCACGGAGAGAATCACCTTCTCCCAGTACAGTGTCCTTCTCGCGCTCTCGCGGAGCGGGCCGATGCAAATGAACAGGCTCAGCGAGCACATGCTCGTCGCTCCCGCCAACGTTACCGGACTTGTGGACAGGATGGAGAGGAAGGGGTACGTGAGACGAAAGAGGGGCGAGAGGGATCGGAGGCTCTATGTGATAGAGGAGACTGAGAGAGGCTCGCAGACCTTCAAGAGCATCTCAAGCAAGTTCAAGCAGTACATCGGCAATCTCGGGTCGACTCTGACTCGGGAGGAGAGGGACTCCACCCTCGAGGCGCTCCGAAAGGTCAGGATGGAAGTGGAGAAGCCCGCGGAAATCTAGGTGGGGAATACGCAGTACAAGTGGACTGTGCTCACTGTAACGACCGTCGGCGTACTGATGAGTGGCATCGACGGGCGCGTCATGATCGTGGGCCTCCCGACGGTCGCGGCCGCGCTCCACGCTGACGCGGAGCAGGCCATCTGGTTCACCCAGGCCTACACCATCGGCAGCACAGTCGCGTTGCTGTTCATCGGCAGGGTGAGCGACATGTTCGGCAAGGTCAAGATCTACTCCGCAGGGTTCACGATCTTCACCATAGGTTCCATTCTTACAGCACTCTCCGGTAGTCCGAATGCATTCATCGCAGCCAGGATGGCGCAGGGTCTCGGTTCGGCTGCCTTGTTCGCCAACAGCGCGGCAATAATCACGGATGCGTTTCACACCAAAGAACTCGGCACTGCCCTGGGCATCAACCAGATAGCGTTCAGGGCAGGCGGTATGGCGGGACTGACGTTAAGCGGCGTCATCCTGGCCTTTTTGGCGTGGCCGTATCTGTTCTACATAAACGTGCCAATAGGCATCTTCGGCACGGTGTGGGCCCTGAGGCGCCTCAAGGAGACGGGGAAGCCGGAGAGGGCCCCCCCGATGGACTGGTGGGGGTTCGCCGCATTCACCGTCTTCATAACTGCCCTGCTTCTCGCGCTGACCTACGCAGCCTATGGCATCGGCGTGTTCTGGTTTGCAGTGGCCCTCTTCATTGCCTCTGCAGTCTCCCTGGGGCTCTTCATCCGTTTGGAGCTGCACAAGGAACACCCTCTGCTCGACCTGGAGCTACTGAAAATCAGGGAGTTCACCGGAGGGATCATCACCGGGCTCCTCAACTCCGTAGCCTGGGGCTCGTTCATGTTGATCATCAGTCTGTACCTCCAGCTGGTAAAGGGCTACTCGCCCTTCCAGGCTGGCGTGGCTATCCTCCCGTTCGATGCCGCGTTCCTGGCGTTGGGGCCGGTCAGCGGGCGGCTGTCAGACAAGTACGGCAAGCGGCCGTTTACGACCGCCGGTCTAGCCGTCATAAGCCTGGCGCTCTTTCTTTCTGGCACCGTGGGCGTCTCGACTCCCTACGCGACGATCGCGCTCTACCTGGTCATCGGCGGCGCGGGGCTGGGGCTGTTCGCCTCACCTAACATGAGCTCCGTAATGGGCTCGGTGCCCGCCAAGAGGAGGGCGGTCGCCTCGGCCCTCCGCGCCACGTTCTTCAACATCGGCTACACCATCAGCGTGAACCTCGTGATACTGATAATGACCTTGGACCTTCCGCTTTCTGAAATCACCCAGATCATCACCTCGACCACCCCGATCGCGCTGCAGGCCTCCGACAAGATAGCGTTCGCGGTAGCGATAAGCCACGTCTACTTCGTAATGGCAGTCGTCAACGCCGTTGCCATCGTGCCGAATCTCCTCAGAGGAAGCAGAAAGGAAGTCGAGTTCGAATAGGTCCTGGCGGAGCCAACGGCGAGCGCTGTCGAGCATGGGAGTGTGATTGCTTCGCCCCAACGCTGTGCGAGCTTGATTGTGATCGTTTCGAAGCCCCCAACCGGACAGAAGTACGAACCCGTCGTGTGTGAATGCTAGGGACGAGCCGGCACCTCCCCCCAATTCATAACGTACATCCACATCGCGAGCACCTCTCCCACCACTGAGGACGTCACGTTCCAGCTAGTCTCGATGACTGTGGGATAGAGCAACTTTCAACGTGCTCCTGTAGTTGCTTCTCGGCGAAGGGATGAAGATCAATTTCAACTGGACAACACCTTCGACGGCAGCAAGGATTCCTTGTGACTCCAGTTCTTCGCTAGCTCACCGCGCGCGGGAAGATGATTTGAAAGTACAGCAATGGCCCATCTTGGGGTAGGCCCTACTTCAGGCAATCAGCGCCGATGATCTAATTGAATACGAAATCAGGTTCTAGACTCGTAGATGATATACAAATCTTATACCTCTCGGACACGCTACTCGGGGCGATTGAAGCCGATCATTACGCTCTACTCTCACGGCACACCATCCCCTACCAAGAAGTTTGAGGGTTACATCGAGGCGGCATTCTGGATAGGTCTGGAGTATACAGATGGCGACCTGATGTCAGTCAAGGCCCGGCAACCGAGCGAGGCGTATGATACAGACGTGGCCAATCTCTTGGAGTTCTCTGCGCTGATGGTCAGGAGACAGATCAACTTCTCTGTCGAATTCTTCGAGGAGCCACCACCAGAGGAGAATCCCAGGCAGGGTCCGCCAGACGAGCCCTCCGTCTGGCCGGGGACGCCCTCCTCGAAACAGGCAGAAGATGGTGATTACAAGGCCCAGCTCGCCAAGCTCAAGGAGGACTATGATAGGAAACGGTATTCCAGGAGCCAGTATGAGGCTAAGAGGGAGGCGTTGCTGAAGAAGTGGAAGGAAGGCGTCGAAGGAGGGCTAGGTCAATGATCCTGATGTGCGACGTACAGACAAGAGAGTGGCTTGGAAGAGCAAACGCCGTTCAGGTGAAGCCCATGGCGCAATACTCTGATGCTCAGTGAGATGGAGCAACGTCGCTTCTCTCTCACGCTTAGGGTTCTGCTCGACTTTCCTTTCAACTTCTCCGACCTAAAGGTTTGGAGATTGCAGCTGCCATTGCGCCGCAATAGGCTGGTTGAAAGCAGCCCCCTTTCCGAGTTTCTTGAAGCCCCTGGCGCGGATGTTCAGTGCGCCCACATAGTCGGCTGGCGCCTCGAATCCACACCGCTGGCATCTGAACAGGTATCTCGAGACCCTGTTCTTCTTGCTACAGAACGCGCACCTTGGGCACTTCCTCGAAGTGTTTCTCGGGTTCACGAGAACCACCGGGACTCCTCGCTTCAGAGCCTTGTACTCCACGAACTCCCTGAGTTCGTAGAACGCCCACTTTGCGTGCCTGCCCCTCTGTCTCCGCCCAACCGTTGTCCTCTCCCTGATTCCCTTCAGGTCTTCCATAGCTATTGCGGAAGAGGTGCCTTCAGCGGATTTGACCAGCGCCTTGGATATGCGGTGGTTCACGTCCTTCTTGAAGCGTCTTTCCCTCCCTGAGAGCCTGACCAAGTGACGCCTCGAGTTCTTGGTCTTCACGGCCTGCAGCCTTCCCCTCAACTCCTCGTAGTGCTTCCTCGCATCCTCGACCCTCGAATCCGTGTAGATGGCGTCCGTCGAATCGTGCGCGAGATTCACTATGCCCAAATCCACGCCCAGAACATCCTTCACCTTGTTCTTCTTCGGAGATTCCTCCTCTACGGTGACCGTGACGAAGAACTGCCTAGCCCCTCTCCTGTAGCACAAGTTCATCCCGTCCAGCGTCCTCCCTCTCGACAATCTCTGCCTGTGGTATTCGCTCAACCTCAGAGGAATCTTCAGCCTTCCATCTACAGTCGTGATTCCGAGCGAATCGCCCTCGAGCTTCACTCCCCTTCCGTCGACGCAAATCGAAGAGTGCGGCTCGAATCTGGGTTCCATCTCGGCATGCTTCCAAGCCGCAGCCACCCTCTTTATTGCGTTCATGGCTATCTGGGAGTTGAAGCCCATCTTCTTCAGGTCGTAGTGGCACGCATCGTGCAGCTCGAACTCCGACATCTTTCCCAGTGGAGCTATGCGGTTGCAGGCGTCGTTGAAAGCCTCGATAGTACTGAGAAGCGAGTTCCTTTGCTCGGCGTCTGGCTCAAGCCCAATCTGAACGGTCGTCAGCGACAGGAGGACACAATCGCATCTCTTCTTCAGGCGGTTGCACCCGTCGCATGTAGCCCGATTCTCTCCGAGCCTCTTCGCGATGTACATCGAACGGCCACAACCACACCTGAATCTGCAACGCTTCAATTCGTCTTCTGCTCCTCGATATACTTCTGGATTGTCGCCGAAGAGACGCGGCCGGCAGTGCTGGCGAAGTAGGAATGCGTCCAGAGCGATGGAAGCCTCAGAAGCTCTGGGAACTCTTCTCTTAGGTCGTGGGAAGACCTGCCCTTGAAGGCATTCACCATGTAGTTGATTGCGATTTTCGGGTCTGCCGACACGAAGAGGTGGACGTGGTCTGGCTGTATCGCGAGCTCAAGGATAGTCCAGGCCTTCTCTTGAGCTACCTGACGGAGGATTGTTTCGAGGCGAGTCCTGATCGCGCCCACAAGAACTGCCTTCCTCCTCTTGGGAATCCATACGAGGTGGTAGTTGGCGAGATATACGGCGTGTCTGCTTCTGACGTATTGGTTGTCGACCACGCATTCTTATCAACAGTGCTGTTATTCACGTGTGCCGCCCGCATTCCTCCCCGTCCTAAAGAACGGGGTTTCCTGCGCCAGGATTATGAGCACACTCAGAACGCCCTGGTGTGGCCCGAGTATGATCCGCGTGTGATCTGTGCAGTGTCATTTTTCACAATCTCCTCTACCAGACTTGACTCTGGCTGAAATGAACCCTGACCTTGTATCAACGTCAGTAATGATCTCTGGACTAACGCTAGTGGTCGTAATGCTTGACGCCTGCATCGACGTCGTGGCGGTGCTGTACTGGGCATCAAAGGGCTACCTGGGGCACCCGAGGAGGAATGGGCTCGCTAGACCGGTGGCGTCAGTCGAATCCTACGCTGCGCCGCCGGAGCAGCCAGTGGAGGCTCCCGCTGCAGTGGCAACAACCGAGGCCGAGCCTGCTCCCTTCCAGATCCAGGCGATCTACGAGACCGTGCAGCCTAATCCTGCCCCTGTCCACTTCGCCCTACCATCAACCACATCATTCGGGGCGCCATCCATCTCCAGGCCAACCAAGTCCTACAGGCGCAGGCTCGCCCCTGTCAGAAGTACTGCGGCCTCCAAGGCGTCACTGAAGCCGAAGACCAAGAAGCCCTAGGCGAGAAGAAGAGAAGGATTCTCGCCACTGCACAGTCAAGTGAAAGGGTTCACGCCCGGGCGCCCCGGTCGATAAGAAACGAGTGAAGCGACGGCCCTCACCAACAACACCGCCCGCATCAGCTTTGGTCTGAGGCCGAACGACCGAGTTAAGACACGTCACGGCTGGGAGTGTCGGAAGCCATTGGCAAGAGCGAGTAGGAACGGCATACCATCGTGGCTCGCCAAGTCTTAGGCCTTTTCGCTCGAGAAGTTGTCTTCGAGCCCAACAAATCCTGTTCTCGAGCCCTTTAGGTCCATACGAGAATATATGGGGGCAATCTGGATTCCCATTACTGATTGGCTCGTCTTTCTTCAGAAGTAACAAGAGGCCTGAACGACTACCTGGGCTGGCTAGAGGAAGAATATGACATCCGCATCGAAGCCCATGACCTGAGCGACCACATCGTCGAGGGTGTAGGACGGTATCAAGCGGAGTTCGACGCCGTTGTTCTCGATTTCCGCGATGCTGTCGACAAGATCGAGAAGAGGGCATTCGAAATCTGTGATTCAATCGAGGAGGGTGACCCAACCGACGCAGACGAGAGGACGGACGAGATACTGCGAGAAGCGAGGGACAGTGTACTGAAGGAGAGTGGAAGGCTCACAGAGAGGCTGAATTCCCTGAATCTGCGGCCCTCGTGGCGGCTGTCATCATCCCCGCGAGCGTCAGACGTCGACGAGCCGAGGATCTTCTATGTGTGGACGTGTGCAGAAGGTTGTGGGAGAATCGAGGGAGCCGGAGGATACGAGCAGCATAGAAGTCTCTATCCTGATCATCATCCTCATGTGAGTGACGGTGCGGGACCGACAAGAGATGGAGGACACCCTTTGCCATGACTCTTGGCAGAGACTTCAGTCAGTCGCCTTCCGAGGTTCCGCTTGACGAAGAGGAAGAGACCATCCTCGATGCGATAGAAGACGTGTTCAAGTTCTGGGTAGAAAGCAAGGATGGAGTTGTGACTTGGAAATCGATAGATGCCGCTGCAAAGAAGCACAAGGTTAGCCCAAACACGCTCGGGTTCGTCTGGCAAAGGGTCGGTTTCAAAGATAAAGGGTCTCCGGGCCTTGGTGAGAGAACTCGAGCACTAGTTTTCTTCTTCTCTCACCGCAGAAACAGACAGTGGGTCGAACGATAGTCAGGGCTCGGGTTCTGTTGGCACGCTCCGCTGGATGGTCGGAATCGTCCGGAATCTACACCTAGGTTTGTTGTGGGGAGAGATAGTAGACGAAGTTCGTTTTGATTCAGAGGCCTCTGGCCTTCGTCCTCGGCATCAGCGCCTTAGCGTGGGCCATCGGCTTCGTCAGGTACTTCGACCACTGGGTCCTCTTCCCCGCATTCCCCAATATCCTCGACTCCCTTGGGATCTCTCTGGTAGGGGCCTATCTTCTGTATCAGGCCCTGGGAAAGAGTCACGGTCCTGCCAACGCCTCAGATGCGGAGCTGGGGCTCGTCTTGTCCGTTTTTGACGACATCGACCCTGCTGACGAATCCTGATGGTCCTGTATCTCGTGAACAGCGGTAGGGGGCGGGCGTGAACGGCCTAGAATTGTGGGGTACCAAGCCCACTCGGGCTCGAACCTCTTCGCCTCTGGATGCCAGCTGGGTTCAGTCGCAGGCCCTTACTCGCAGCCCGTCCCTTCTCAGCAGGAGTAGCAGCGCCACCCCCACCGCCACTGGTGCGAGAGCACCAGCGCCGAATTCGGGCACGCCTGTCGCGCCTCCTTGGGAGACAACGGATGTGGACGTGCCGGAGAAGGCGAAGGCGGGTACGGTCCAGTTGATGTCATAGGTCCCCTGGATCAGGGTGTTGCCGGGATCGAGGGTGAAGCTGCCCGACGAGGCCAGACCAGTCTCGGTGCACGTGCCGGCTATCCCAGTGACATTCGAGGAACAGTCGATTGCATTGTAGGTGGGAATCGTTGAGGAGCCAGTGAACGCCCCGCTCGCGTCAAGGTAGCTGGGATTCATGGCGTAGAATGTCATGGTCCCGCTCTCGGTCTCAGTCCCCGCGAACAAGTCCTCGTGCGTGTTCGTCGTCATGTTGAAGGAGCCACTTACCAGTGTCGCGTTCAGGGTCCCGGCTAGAGACCCGTTCGTCTGCACGTTCTGCCAGTCTATCGTGGCTGCGGTATACGACAACACGATGACTACGCTGCCGTCGGTCGAGGCCCAGACTATTGGTCCCGGGAATGGTCCGGGGTTAAGATACGCCGATTCGAGGTCCATCCCGAGCGAGAGCTGCAACGGCTGGGGAACTGTGAAGTTCAGAGCCCCTAGCCCGACGAAGAAAGCCGGCACCAGGCTCGTGCAGTTGACTCCGTACGAGCAACCCAAGGGGAATGCCTCGGCGGGTACGGCGTCAACTATTCCGATTGTTCCCCCGATTGCGAAGCTGGTCTTGTTCAAGAATTCCCCCGAGAGCGAGAAGTTCGCTGTCCCGCTGGTTACAAGCCCATCCACCGAGGCGGAGAGGTTCTCGGCAAAGACCGCGGTAGAAGCGTTGACGACCTGTCCCAGGATGGAGGCGTAGAAGACTTCCCCTCCCGATTGTGCGTACTCCTGCTGGCCAGGATTTCCGACGCTCCCTGAAATCGTCAGGTCCAGCTGATTTGGTGGAGGGATGGCGTGAGCGATCGGAGCGAATGCGAACAAGAAGACCAGAGCTAGCGGGACTGCGACGAACCTGCCTCTTCCGGATCTAAACAAGTTGCTTTGCTCCAAGCCCCGAAGCCGCACCGTTGCGACCGAAGCTCGGCCTAGATACTGATTCAGAGTATATACCGGTTGAGAAGTCGAGGTTCATCGGTGTGAACGCGAGCTTCAGGTCGAGGCGTCATGGTCGATATGGTCAGGCGATGACCAATCGGCCATATGGTCCGGAGTTGACAAGATGGTCTGAAGATGGAGAGAAGTATGGCCCAGAGATGACACGAGTATCGATCTCGCCATCGGCTCTTCGGCGCAGTGGTTCCCAGTTCGCAGAAAGAGCCTTGGGGGTCAAGGACGCCCAGGGGCCATTCTGTGACGATTGAGGTTCAGTGTCCACTGACAGGTGCTCCTCTCGGCACCTCTGGTAGCCGACCCGATACGACACGCGCCCTCTCCGCCGTGAAAGGATCGGCTAGATTATGCCAAGGCGCAGGAGTGCCACGAAGGTGACCGCCCACGAGACGGCAACGATGACTCCCCACACCAATCTTTCCCTTGCGAGGTCTTTGAGGTATTCAGGCTCCGAATTCGCAGGAGCCACCGACGAAGGCGCTGTTCTGACGATTGGCACTGAAGATATGGCCACGGGCTTCTTTGCAAGTCCTAGCACTTGACCTGAGCTCGCTATCGGCGGTTGGATTCTGGTTGCATCGGCCGTGGGAGGTGCCATCTGCACAATGTCGGGCTTTGAAGGAGGGCTGATCTCAGAGGTGCCGAGCTTCGATGGAGAGACGGCCTCCACCGTGGGCTCGACGCTGACCGCCTTCGGGTTCTGCCTTGCCTTCCGCTTAGGCGCCTCACCCCCCCCGGATGAAACTGCGCCTCTCTGTGTACTCTTATTTTCTGCAGCCATTGATTACCAAATGAGACAGTAGTCCCTATTAGGGATTCTTGGCAAAGACCAAAGAACCTATGGTTCACGTGGGAAACAATCTTCAGGTCTGTGTCAGAGGCTATCTTGAGCGACTCTGGGGGGTCCGCCCCCCAAAACCGGTTCTGAAAGTGGATTTCCTTTGTGAGTACGAACATCCGGTCGACGTGGGACCCTCGGCCCGGACCTGCCATACCTCCCAGCTACATTCGGTCAAGAATGGTCGAGCCCTCTAACTGCAGATAATTGAAGCCAGCCACGACCCCACTCAGTTGATCATATCAAGACATCCGTGTCGCGAGTGACAGTGTGGCGGCGAGCACGTTAGTGGCGCGTATAGGCCTTGGAGACCGCTGAAGCCCCCTGCAAAGCCCCGGACAGGGTTCCTGCCTGAACAGGCTCTATTCGTGTCTCTTGCTTGGCAATCCCAAGCACTCAGCGCAGAAATAGGTGTTTCCCTGCCGGCGATCCATTTCTATACCGTGAATCGCACAGCGCGTTGAAGTCTCATGAGAGGCGGCATCAACCGTGACCAATGCTGCGCCGTTAATGTCGATGCTGTGATGGGGTTGCGTCTGCACCTTGACGGTCCTCACGTCAGTAGTACTGATTGCATGAACTCTTTGTAAGCATGATGAAGCTCCAATTCGAATTTCTGCTCGCGTGGAAACCCATGAAGAGAGGGTTCAGAAGCAGCGGGGACTCTTCAGAAGCTCTAGCCCTCTCGCAAATGGCATGAATCCCGAGGGAGATCTCGACGAAATGATGCAATGCCCCCTTCTTGTCTGCCGATTGCTCGAAGAAGCCTCGGCTCAGCAGTTCGGCGCGCGCGCACTGGCACTATGATTTCCTTTTTGGTCTGAAAGTCATGATGGAAGCTGGATTCGTAAGAGACAAGCTGCGCTCAAACGCAATCACACTTCTCAAGTCGAAAGAACTCGAGGACGTAGGCTTCCCGGCTGAGGAAGCACACTATCGAGAGACCAAACGACGGACTACTGGAAGCTCTATCGTAGGTTGGGAAGGAGCAAACCAGCGAAGAATGAACGAATTCGTTACGTGCGACGCAATCAGTGTGCTTGCCGCTGTCCGTGAGCGTTAACTTGGATTGTCGTTGTGTTCCGGAGTAATTACAACTTTTCCTTGGGCGTGTCCTTCTTCAACGTACCGGATAGCTTCAGCAGCCTGACCTAGGGAGTAGCGTCTCTCTACAACAGGCACCACTTTGCCGGTTTCAAGAAGGTCTTTCATAAAGACCAAGTCGTTCTGGCTCAGTTTCGCCATCAGGTTGTGCATCTTCTTACCCCCGATCATTGTTACCAATCGTCCTAGAAGCATGGTCTGGAGCAGCTGAGTCATGGAGCCTCCGGTCATGACATAGACTCCCTTGGGACTTAACGCACGCTTGTAAGCTAAGATCGAATGGTGTCCGTTGGCGGCAAGAATCAGATCATAGCGCTGCCCATTCTTGGTGAAGTCTTCTTGGGTGTAATCGATGACATGGTCTGCCCCGATCGAGCGCGCCTTGTCCAGATTCCTCGTGCTGCACACGGCGGTCACTTCAGCTCCGAACGATTTGGCAATCTGCACCGCAAACGTGCCGACGCCACCGGAAGCACCGTTGATCAGGACCTTCTGCCCTGGCCGAATCTGTCCTTTGTCGCGAAGTCCCTGCAGGGCGGTGACTGCCGCCATAGGTACGGCCGCTGCCTCTTCGAACGACACGTTGGCTGGTTTCAACGCCAATGCACTTTCACGAGCACATACATACTCGGCAAAACCGCCCAACTTGCTCCCGAATACCTCATCACCTGGCTTGAACCGCTTTACGTCTCTGCCGACGGCTTCAACCCGCCCTGCAATGTCAGCTCCAAGTCTCTTGTTCTTCGGTTTTAGAAACCCAAAGCCCATCAGGCGCACCAAGAACGGCTTGCCTCTCAGAAGGTGCCAATCGTACGCATTCACGGATGCCGCACTTACTCTCACCAACACTTCATCGCCCTTGGGAGCGGGTTTCTCTATCTCTTCGAGCTGAAGAACGTCCGGAGGCCCGTATCTTGTTCGTACGATCGCTTTCATCTGGGCATCCATCTTCGTTTGATTGTGGTCAGATTCACTTCAACTCGCGCTTGGCTCCACTGGCGAGGGGATAGATCGACTACGCAGTCTTTGCCGTAGCATGGCTCTTCCACATCTTCGGGTAGGTTCCTTGCTTCATGATGACGCGCTCGGTCGAGCAAGCGAGACCCTTCTTCAAGGAAGTCATCTCCTCTGTGGGAAGCATCGCGCTCCCTATGGCCACGAGTTCCCCCTTTGCCGACATCAGTGCCAGGGTGTCCCCCTTCGATATCCCTGCCGACATGGAGAGCACGCCAGGGAGCCCCAGGCGCGCGCCGTGACAGATGGCGTCGACGGCAGAATCGCGCATGACGATTTTCTTCGCGGCGCCCAGCGTATCTTCGATCGGTTTGATCAGTGCTCTAAGGGCGGACTCGTCTCCACCTCGTAGCCTGAAGACGGCGTCGCTCAACTGGTGCATGGTTACGAAGCCGTCCGATTCTTTGAGCGGCCCTACTAGCGTCCGGCGAAGCTCCACCATGGTCGCGCCGACCCCAAGCACCTCTCCGATATCGTAGACTAGCTTGCGGATGTAGGTTCCGGACTCACAGAGGCACCTG
>JBEKJM010000037.1:0-12524 GCA_050011215.1 Nitrososphaerales archaeon | reverse complement strand
CGTCTGGCTTGTAACCGCGGCTCCCCTGGTGAACAGGGACGTGAGTGCGTCTGTGACGTAGTATGCCGGGACAAACTTGGCCGCTGTCTGGGCAGTCGACGAGAGTGCCATGCCCACGAATGTGCCCAGGAAGAGTTGAGGCATGAGGAAGAGGAATGATATCCCCGTGGCTGCACCCGCGGATTTTGCGATGGAGGCCGTGATTAGGCCGAACCCGATGTTGCACAGGGCGAACACCGTCGCAATCAGGAATCCGACGAGCAGCCCCGCCGGGTCCGCAACGGGGTGATATCCGAGGGCATAGACGCACAGGAACACGAGCAACACCTGAACCAAGCCGATTGCCAAGTACGAGATTACCGAACCCATTATCACATCACTGCTTGTTGCCGGGGTCACAATGATCCTTCTCAGCACTCCGTTTTCCCTTTCGGCCGTGTATGACTGAGCGACCATCATGATCATGTAGATTGAAGCGAATGCGAAAAGGCCGGGGGCGAAACTGTCGAACACAGAGGAGCTCTGGACTCTTACTAAAGACGGGCTCAAGATGGCAACGGGCGTGGCAGGAGCACTTCCTCTAAGGCCGAGGATGGCTTTCTCAAACGTCTGTTCGACTATGGAAGGGATGACTTGGGCCGATAGTACTGAACCCCTGTCTAGGTAAAGAAGGACCGTTGAGTTGACCCACTCGGCTGGCTGACTCGGATAAGACTTGAACGACTGGACGCTCGCATCGAATGAAGCAGGCAGTAGAAGGACTCCCTGAATTCTCCCCTGGCTCAGGCCAGATTGTGCCGTCGTGTTGTCCTGAAAATACTGGACCTTCAAGACGTCAGATGACGTGAGGGCTTGGCCGAACTGGTGGGACCACGTGGCGTTACCGGCGGCCCCGAGGTCCACGACAGCGATGCTGTAGGTGGGGGACTCGGACCCCCCGACTGCGCCGAAAGAGGTTCCAAACGCGATCGTCAGCATCACGGGAAAGAGGATAATCATGAAAAGGAACGCTGGCTCTCTGAACATCCTCTTCCAATCCTTCTTGGCGAGGGCCAGAGCTCGGTTGAGTTTCATCTCTAGGCGCCCTCCCTGATTCTCCTTCCCGTGAGCTGAATGAAGACGTCTTCGAGGTCTCTGGCTCCGTACTGCGATTTGAGCTCCGCGGGAGAGCCCAGAGCGATCAGCTTGCCGTGGTCGATGATTCCGACCCTGTCGCACAGCTCCTCGGCCTCTTCCATGTAATGGGTTGTGAGCACAATTGTCTTGCCCTTGTCCCTGAGTTCCATGATGAAGTCCCAGATTGCCCGGCGGGACTGGGGGTCCATGCCGACGGTCGGCTCGTCCAGGAGGACTATCTTTGGGTCCTGGACAAGAGCCATGGCGATGCTGACCCTTCTCTTCATTCCGCCGCTGTACTTGCTAACCCTCCTGCCTGCCTCATCCATGAGACCCACCTTCTCCATCATCTGGTCGGCCCCCGCTCCAAGCATCTTCTTCGGAACGGAATACAAAGACCCAAAGAGCTCCACGTTTTCTCTTCCAGTCAGGTACGGGAAGATGGCTGTCTCCTGGGGAGAAAGGCCCATGACCGCTCTTGCCTCCGAACTCTCAGTCTGAACGTCGTGACCATCGATCCTGAGTGTTCCCCCAGCAGGTTTGATGAGCCCCGTCAGACAGTTGATGGTCGTGGTCTTGCCTGAACCGTTGGGACCCAACAAACCGAAGACCTCCGCCTCTGGAATCGAAAGAGAAAGCCCATCCACGGCCCTGACATCTCCGTAGTCCTTCGTTAGGTTCTCGATTATTATCGCGAAGGCCACCTGAGTTGGCAGTCCTTGCATGCCATTGCCGTCCACCCGGCTGTTGTTATTGCCTAGTCAACGAGATGTGAGATGAAAGAGCAACTTTGCGCCTCTGGAAGGGCAATTCCTCACACGTCTGGTTGAAGTTTAGGAACTGCAAGGATTTGGGGTGAATCAGCCCCCTGCTTCATCCCGTTAATCGCTGCCCTTGAGAGACGGTCTGTCTCTCCACGTGTCGAACATGTAGCCTATCTGAAGGACGTTCAGAGCAACCGATCCTACGCCCTCCTCGTTGCCGATGGACTCCCTCAATTCATCCATCTGTCTCATCGAATTGGTCCACAGGAACAGCGTAGTCATGTTGGGAAGGTTGCTGAACAGCGCCTCAATCAGAATGTTCTGGGAGAACTTCTGCTTCAGCGTTGAAGTGACTTTCGATCTGTCTGCTTCTTGAGTGAGACTGACGTGGCAGATTGAGACGATGTCGTTGGAAGCGTCAGGATACCAGTCGATCGACAGGTCGATGAGGCCCTTTTCTATCATCCTCTCCAATCGCCTATGTACTGTCTTGGCCGATGCCCGGATCTCGGATGCCACGTCGGTCACGGGTTTTCGCGCGTCCTTGTGCAGAGACGCGAGGATTTGATAGTCGAGAGGACGGAGGGTCTCATCAGGGAAGCGGCCCGTAAGCTGCGGGAAGATTCCCACCGTGGGGTCACCGATCTCTCCTTCCTTCTTCACGAAGGCCACGTAGGAATCGAGTTCTGAGAGGTGTCTTAGGTAGCCTCCTACGTATGTGTATCCGCCTCCCGAGTTGGCTACCCAGTACGTGGATTCGTTGTTCTTCATTCGCATATGGATCTCGCTGGGATGAGTGGCTTCAGATCTGCCAAAGACCCACACCGAGATGGTCTTGAGAGAGACCAGGCTCTCCCGCGCAGTAAAGGTGCGAATGATGCCCGCGTCAATCATGGCCCTTATCCTCTTGTGCACCGCGTTGATGGAAAGCCCAAGGTTGCTGGCGAGTTCGTGATATGGGGTCCTCGAGTTCGACATGAGGAAGAGACACAGATCGATGTCGGTCCTGTCCACTCAGCTTCGGGGATAAGCAGGATGCCGTCTTGAATTAAGGTTTGTTCGGGGGAGCGCGTGTCCGGGTGCATGTCCTAGTGTGCCTGCACTGCCTATCTGTGGCATCGTAGCTCCGTCGATGCACAGAGTTCATTATACAGGGCCTAGGCCCAACCAGAGGAGATTGACAGGAAGTCCCTTCCCGTCCGATTACGCGGCCTCTGCTTTCGCTTTCGTGTTCTTTGTGTGGGTGGTGAGTGAAGTACTCGGAGGGACAGTCGTACCAAGCATCAGAAGGCGAGGGGCAAGGGTGCAGCGAAGACGCCACGGCTACGGTGTCTTGGTCTACGTCGCTTGGGCCCTTGTCCTCGGAATATCTGCCTCCCTCGGTGAGAATGGCGTCCTCCTGCTCCCTGTTTGGTTCACCTACGTCGGCGACGCCGTTCTCCTTGCAGGAGTCGCACTGAGGCAATGGGCCATAGCCGTCCTTGGGCGCTACTTTTCGGGCGTAATTGGCGTCCAGCAGGACCAGAAGGTAGTTGAGGCAGGCCCATATCATCTCATTAGGCATCCCTCCTATGCAGGCGTTCCACTCATCCTAATCGGGATAGCGACATCCATGCTATCCCTGGCGGCCGTGGTGGCCGCGTTCTTGCTCTTCTGGGTTGGCTACGGATACAGAGTGCGGGTCGAGGAGAAGGTCCTGGTTTCAGAGTTGGGAGACAGCTACATCGACTACATGAAGCGAACGAAGCGAATCATTCCATTCCTCCTCTAGACCCAGTCAATCGGCGGCGGAGAGTTTCGAAGACGAGTATGGCGCATTTGCGCAAGCGATCATAGTTTCGACGATTCATCGATCCGTCCTATCTAGGCTGCCGTAGTCCTAGGCGCATTGCAAGCCATGACGGAATTGAGGACGTGCTGCTGTCTGTTTCCAGGGTCGAATAATTCGAAGCAATAGGAAATGCCCCTTCTGCCCTAAAGAGTTCATTCTGGGCTATTCAGAATAGCCCGGCTATGCTACAAGAGCGTGTGCGCGCGCGCTCGAACCTTGAGGGATACCAAGAGAATCGCATAATCTAGCCGGGCTATCACTAGTCTGGAATCCACTTTCAGAACCTGTTTGGGTGCGGGCCCCTCCGGGCCCGCTGTCAAAGCGCGCACGATTTGGTCGCACCAGACATCATCGAGCACGGGATCATGACTGATTCCCAACTGACGAGGAATGACAAACTCCAGCTCCTAGCCGAAGTCGAACGCGCCACCCTGCTGGCTGGTTGACGGGTAGCTGATAGGAGATCGTAGGTATTGGCGAATAGTACGCGCGACTTCGCAAGACCTACCGCGTCGTGGCTAGAGCCCTGTGGTGCATCATAAAGGCCACAATTCCAAACACGATGAGGACGACCTGGACCCCAAGCAGGAGCACGAAGGCCGCATCGCCAAGGAGATACCTCGAGAAGGCTGCGGCGGTGGTGAAGTTTGAGGGGAGTGTTGATGCCCCGAAGAGCACATCACCGCTCATCGCTCCCAACTGTACCAGACCGAGCAGGACCGTGATGATGATTGCCGTACTCGGCCTTCTCCATTGGCCGATCATCAGGGCCAGGTCGATTACCGTGAATCCCACGAGCCCGTATGCGTGTGTCGGTGCCACGGACCAGAGAGCCGAATCGGTTGCGAGGACATAGCATCCCACAGCCGCCGAGACCAGTAGAACGACCGACAGAACCATGTTCATGAGTTTCATCCTTCTTGAATCAATTGCTCCCTCGACACCTGGACCCAACAAAGTTCAGGAATCCAAGCTGATGATCGTGGGCCCGAACCTACACCCTGCTCGGAGCCTTGAGCTCCGGCAATCGCGGCCAAAACGTAACCACGTTGGTGAACGCAAGGGAGAAACTCTTGATCCCAATATCCTTAAGAGTTGTGAAACCGAGAAAAAGGTGCGTGGGAGCAGGGTCTCACCTGACCAGAAGAAAGCGTCTGGTTTCTCTGTGTCTTGCGACTGTGCTTATGACATTGGTGCTGACGTCTTCTGTTAGACCCAGCGATGCCACGGGAAGTGTAGCCGTATCGATTTCCAACTACGCGTTCCATCCAGCTACCATCACGGTGGTCATAGGGGTGAACAACACGGTGACATGGACCAACAACCAGGCAGTCTCCCACACGGTCACTTCTGACACCTCGCTCTTCGGAAGCGGGACTTTGGCCCAAGGCGACACTTACACCCACACCTTCAATCAGACCGGGACCTACGGCTATCACTGCTCGATTCACACATTCATGACAGGCACCGTGATCGTACTGGCACAGACTCACACTACCACTGCGACGTCCAGCTCCGCCTCGGTCTCTTTGTCATCTTCGAGCACGTTGGCCTCCAGCTCAGGAACCAGTACGGGTATTCCCGAGTTCCCACTTCAGACCGGCTTCGCTCTTCTGGTCGCAGTTGTCGTCGTGATGTCGTACCTGTTTGCCAGACGCGGCCTTCGAATCGACAGACAAGCCCTGGTCTAGCGCGCAATTCTCCTTTGCTGGGGCGCCTGCCTGAGCTGATTACAGCAGGTGGATGCTCAGGCTCACCGAGCCCAAGTTCGTCGTGGCCGTGACCGCGAAGGAACGAGTGGCGGTGGCCGGGTTCCCAATGGAGGCCGCGAGGCTCCGGTCAGTGTCCTGCGTCACAGTGAATCCGGGGAGCTGATGGTTGATCGTCCCTAGGTTGGTGCTCGCGCTGACAGAGACCGCGTCTGCCGGCCCGACGCCGACGCTCATGCTGACGCTGCCGATTGAAGAGGACAGGGTGACAGGCACGGACGTGCCGACCGCGCCTAAGTGGTCAGACGAGAGGCTCACACTCCCGGTGCTGGAGTGGAGTTTGATGCTTTCGACCGAGGCTGAATCGATGATGGCGCTCACGCTGCCGGTGGACGACATCAGCGAGACGTCGCGGACGCTCTCGTTCCCGGTTGCTTCGAATGATACCGAGCCAGTGTCTGTCGTGACATTCACGTCCACGGAGTATCCACGGCCGATGGCAACCGTGACCGATGACCAACCTGCAACTACGTCCAGATTCAGCACGCCGCCGCCCGTCGAGTTGGTGACGGTGTCGGCACCCATAGGCCAGAACGGGAGGAAGGCGACGGGACGCGTGAAGTTGACCTCGTATGCCACGTTGACCCTGTCGGTAAAGCTCACGTCCACTGACCCAATCGAGTCCTTGACGTCGAGCGAAATCGTCGAAGCGTGAACCTGGTCCCTCGCTGCGGAGTAGCTGGCCTGCTGCCCTCCAGGGGCGTAGCCGGCGGCCACCCCGCTCAGCACTAGGACGCCAAGCATGAAGAGGGCGACGTCTCCCGGCCGGGATCTGTGCCCGGCCAGCACTGCGACCAAGACAACTGCCCCGCCGAAGAAGAAGATGAGGGCGCCGGAGGCTCCGAGGGCCACCTTGCAGTACGCGAGCAGGCCCGCGAGGACGAACAGAATCCCCCCAAGCAGTCTCAGAACAGGGAAGCGCGCCGTGGAAGTAGCATCCATCTTGCCCCACCCGCCGTCACAGTCCCTCTCACGCTACTTAAGGCGGTCGCGCGATTCCCATTTCGAGAAGATGAGCCGGCCGTTTAAATAACATCCGAGGAGACTGTGGACCCATGTCGCAGGAGAGCAGGTTCTGCAACAGGTGCGGCGCGGCCCTGACTCAGGGTTCGGCCTTCTGCTCGAAATGCGGGGCTCCGGTCGCCCCCACTCAGGCTGTACCTCCGTCGACCCCGGGCCAGCCGGGCGACGGCCGGTGGGAGAGGAGGTGGGAGCGGAGGCGCGAAAGGTACGAGAGATACGAGAAACACGAGAAGCAGGAGAAGCACGAGAAGAACGAGAAGGGGCGGGGTGGAGACCTCGCTGGCGCCCTCACTGGCGGGATGATACTGGTCCTCCTCGGCGTCCTCTCCTACCTCTCTGAGAACGGCAGCAAGATAGTCACCTGGAGCAACTTCTGGGGGTACCTGATGCTGGGCATCGGGGTGATACTCATCCTTCAGGGGGCCCTCCGCATGGCGATGCGCGGACGCCCGTACATCGGCAGCTTCATCGGAGGAGCGATCCTGTTGGTGATAGGCGCGTCGGCTGTGGCGTCCGCCAACCTGGACCTGTGGCCTCTGATCCTCGTCGCCGTGGGGGTGGGCGTGATGGCGTCCGCCTTCGTCGGGAGAAGGAGAGCCCCCAGGCCCTAGGGTAGCCTTCCGGTCATCAGGTTGAACAGGATGTGCTCGGCCGCTACGTTGAGCCTCGCCCTCCCCAAGACCCTGAAGTAGCCCTTGCCCTGTGCTTCGACCAGGTCGCCGATGTCGTATCGCGGAAAGAGAGGCGTCGACACGATGACCCTTCCCCATTCCCCAGGTCTCATGTCGTGCAGCATCTTGGTGCCACGCCTTGTCGACGCCTCGAAGAAGTAGCAGTCGTAGTTAGGGGAAACGTAGGGGCGGTCGTCCAGCTGCTGGGCGAAGACCCCTTCGGTCGCGGTGTACATCTCGACGACGGGGACGCCCCCGTAGTGGTGCCTGAGCTCGGGGGCGTACTTTGTCTGGATCTTGGCGACGCTCGTGCAGAAGAGGGCGTCGGGACGCCAGAGGTCGCTCGGTCGGGTCCCGTGTCTGCGGCGCAGGAACCTAGCGAAAGCCAGTATGACCGGGGTGACGCCCATGGTGCTGCCGACGTCTGAGCCTTTCGCCCGCTGATAGACGAGCTCGAACCTCCTCTCCCAGTCGGCCTTGGTTATTCCGGGCCCCAGCTCGTCGACCTCCTCCTGCCTCGGCACTAGCTCCGCGGGCCCGAGGCCCGGGTTGAGCCGCGCGTATGTCCCCGAGCTGTAGCCGACCGGCCCCTTCCCTGAACCCTTGTCTACCATGCCGACCTCCGAGGGGAAGTTGAGGTTCAGCACGGGACGCTCCAGCACCTTCGGCTGCTTCTTGAGCGCGAAGTTGACTATGGCCCTGGCCCCGGCGGCGAGAATCAGTGAAAGGTGCGTCTGGGTGGCCGGGATGGACTTCGGCTCGCCCGTGGTCCCGCGGGTCATCACCCATCGCACTGTCGGCTCTGGGAGGAGGGCGGAGTCGTCACCGCTGCGCACGCGGGCGAGGTAGTCTCGGAGGCCTGGATAGGTGACTACGGGAAACGAGCGCCTGAACCCCTCGGGATCGCTGACCGATTCCGCTCCGAACCTCCGCCCATACTTGGTCTTCGCGTAGCCCTCTAGCAGGGTCTTGAGAGTCGCCTGCTGGCTCGAGGCTGGGTCAGCTATGGACTTGTACCAGGGCTCGGCGAAAGACTCGAGCAGGTGCCTCGGGATCGAGCTCATGCGTGTCGCTGGGCCTGGGCCGGGCCGGGATAATAACAAGACCAGGGAAGGAGTCGCAGGCCCTTGCTGGCACACCTGAAGCGCGCGCTTCAGTCCAACGGATTGACATCGAATTGTCGGTAAAGTTCAAGCATGCTAGGTATCAGCGGGCCCAGTCCAGGCGGCGTTGGGATTCCCAATCTTTTTTCCACAACTGACCAGTCGATTTCCGAAAGAACCGGCACTTTGTCCCATGCATCTGTCAGTGGAGGAATTGTCCGCAGGTAGCCTTCCGCCTCGAGCCATCTGAATACTCTCAACCGATCATCTCTTCGTGACCCTGAGTGTCCTCAAACGCCTGTGAGAAATCGACTGCTAGATCAAGCCATTCGCTTGCTAGAGAAGTTCAAGCAAATGTGCAAGGACGGGTGAGAGAGGTTTGCCTGCATCATACTCTAGCCGTCACAGCACAAAAGAGAGCTTTCTTCGTCTTAGCAGTCTCACGGCGGATAATTGATTAGATGTATTAAGGATACACCGACTAATCGCTCGACCAGGGAGCCTCTTCCGCGCGCGGCGAGCCTTCTCGGCGCAGCCGACGACACGACCCTTTCCACCTTGGCGCCGTGACCTCAGCTCAGAACCGCGTCGCCGTAAGCTTTCAGGGCCTCGGGCCCGACCTTGGTCATATCCCAGGCCGTGAAGTACGCCGGGGTGATTTCCACGACCATCCACCCTCCTCCCTTCACCCCGCTCATGTACTTGGAGGTTAGGGGATGGTTTGGTTTGATGTACCTGGCAAGTATCTTCTCCATGAAGACGAGGGACGTCGCCTTATCGGCGACCTCCTTCGCGTGCCCTCTCCCCCTCACACCCTTGTATGGAAACCTGTCGTCGTCCACGTCGAAGTAAACCGCGTCTTTTCTCTTGATGTTGGACGCCTTTGCAGACCTCTTGTCAGTGAACATGTACAGCTTCAGAGACTGTGGGTCGAAGTAATACCACACTGGGTGGACGCACGGGTTCCCCGCGGCGTCGATTGTTCCCAGCATCATGTTCGACTTGCTCTTGACGAGGAAGTCTTTCGCTTCAGCCTCGGTCATGCCTACTCCCGCCTCAGCTTCGCGGACTCTCATGGCATGGGCTCGGAAGAGATGGGCATATTTCCGTTTATCTTGTCGCTGGTAAGCTTCTGCAAGTTGCAGTTACTTCTTCCTCGGCCTTCGCGACCGCCTTGCTGAATCTGTGGCGCGCGCGCTCTGCAAGGACAAATCCGGAAATGAACGCGAAGTGAAGGAGAACAACTATGTCAACAGACTACTCGCCTACGTCGACTCAAACGGCTGGGCCCGACCGCAAGATTGTCACGGCCGAAACTCAACACTTGGGGAACCTTCTCGACCAGCTGGTGGAAACTGCGGGCAAAGGAGTCCATGCCAAAGTGTCCAAGACTGATGCCCATCGAATAGTCATCTACACCTACCTTGCTCTCGGAGACATCCTAATGCTCTAACCGAGCCAAAACATCATCAACCTAGGACCGGGAGCCACCTGACGGTTCCCCCCAAACCCCTTTCCTAAATCCATCCGAGAACAACGAAAAAAGGAATCTGGTAGTTGCCATTGCGGACAATGGCAGAGGGAACCCGGCCCATGAATGACCTTGACCATAAATCCGGGTCTTCAAAAAACTGCAGTAAAAAGACCGAGATTGACAAAGGACTCTTGCAACCGAGTTGGATTCTGGCAATTAATTCTATGTGAATCCGAAATTCATATGCGTGATTTTCACGGTCATAAGGTGTTAATATCAACTTATGGCTGACAGCAACGATTAGAAGTGAAGACTTACAAGATAGGACTGGTCCTGGTAATTGCACTCCTGACCATGGCGGCGGGAGTGCCGTATGCTCATGCCCAACCAGCGCCAGTGAATCTTGGAACAGCCGGCAATTACGTGATTCTAGCAGAAACAACAATCACAACCACTGGAACCAGCACAATTACCGGGAATATTGGAATCAGTCCAAACGGTGCGAGTTCCATCACTGGATTTGCGATGTCAGAGGATCCCTCGAATCAATTTTGGACATCAGCTCAGGTGACAGGAGAGATATATGCAGCCGACAATGCGGTTCCCACTCCAGCTACGCTGACCACGGCTGTGCTCGATATGCAAAACGCGTACTCAGACGCCGCTGGACGGAGTTGCCCTGCCGCTAATACTGGTTTGGGCGGCGGAACTCTTAACGGGCAAACCCTCGCCACAGGCGTCTATTGTTGGACGACCAATCTTGACATAACCGGTGGTATCACTCTCTCGGGCAGTTCAAGTGGCGTCTGGATTTTCCAGGTACCGGGAACTCTCACCGTGGCCAGCACTATCGGCGCTGTGATCACTCTGAGCGGTGGCGCCACCTACAACAACGTCTTCTGGGTGGTCGGAGGCCAAACGACCATTGGAACGGCGGATACCTTCCAGGGAATCATATTGGATTACACGAGCATTGCGCTGCAGACCGGCACGACGCTGACTGGTAGAGCGCTGGCACAGGCCGCGGTTACATTAGAAGCCAACGCCATTACAGCGTCGACTACGTCGACAACAACTTCGACTACCTCCACATCATCTTCGACCACGTCGGTATCATCTTCGACCACGTCGGTATCATCTTCGACCACGTCGGTATCATCTTCGACCACGTCGGTATCATCTTCGACCACGTCGACGAGTACAACCTCAACTCCGCCTACCGTGCCAGAATTCCCACTCAGCCTATCTGTAGCACTTGTAACTGCTATCTCACTTCTCGGTCTCGCACTCTTGCGTGGTAAGTATCTGCCAAGGCAGCGATAAGCCCAGGGACACCTATCGGGTTTCCCCTACAACCCCCTTCCAACAAGCACAGCATACATCTACCCTAACGACACAAACACAACGACAACAAGCCCCATGCCTAATCCAGAGGGAAAGCACCTACCACGGAGCAGCCCTCCAGACCAAGCACGGAGCACCTTAAACACAACAACACCTATTAGATGTATTAAAGACACGCCGACTAATCGCTCGACCAAGGCTGGGGTTTGAACGTCTGGGCGATTCCGACCCGAATGGGTTCGAATTTATTCTAGGCCGTAAGAAGAGTCGCGCCCGACATGGTCAGCCCCAAATGGGTCCGAAAAGTGGAGTCCAGACTAGTGATAACCCAGCTAGATCATGAGACCAATCACTCTCATGTCTTCACTAACGCAAGCGCGATGCAGGTAGTTTTAGAACGAAAGGCTCAGAGGGAGAGCCAAATCCGGTAAGCGCGCGGCTGGAACTCGCCCCAAGTCGTAAATATCATGCGTTCCTACTATCGGCGAACCCGCTTGAGGGGCCGTGCACTCCAGAGGATACTTGTAGTGGCCGCGCTGCTATTGCTGGCTCTCTCGCAGCCTCCCTTAGTTGTCCGAGCCAACACTCCAGTTCTACGCGGCCACTTCTCGGGGATGATGCTGGACCCCGCTCGACCGAGGCTCTACGTGATGAACTCGTCCGGCGACTCTATCGCCGTCCTGAACACTTCCAGCAACAAGGAGATCGCCAACGTCTGGGTCGGACCGGGACCGTCAGGCATGGACATTTCGGCTGACGGAGCAGAACTCTACGTGGCTGTCTCGGGAGAAAAGTATCTCGCGGTGGTGAACTTGACGAGCCTGACGGTCGCTGGTGACATCCAGTTGCCAGCCAAGCCCACAGATGTTGCCGCCGGTCGGCTTGGTCGGGCCTATGTCACGACGAGCGCGAACCATCTGCTGGTCGTCGACACAAACACCAGCAGCGTGATCGACAGCGTCACCTCCTCCAGCGATCTCGCTAGGATCAGCCCTGATCGCGAGTTTCTCTACGTTGGTCTTAGGGGACTGGACCCCTCGAGCATATCCAAGTTCTCCGTGGCAACGGACAATGTCCATCTCATCAGTACCGTACCATTCGACACCATTGGCGAAAACCTTGGGGACTTCGCGGTCAGCCCGGACGGTTCTCGCCTGTACGTCGCGTCCGGCTGGCCCTACTATGTGATTGTGGTCAACTCGTCTGACTGGAGCTCGGTCGGCGCATTGCAGACAGGGCCATATCCATCCGCGGTAAGCCTGGACGCTTCAGGAGGACTGGCCTTGGCATCGCACCCGCCGGGCGGCATCACGCTCTTCTCCCATCGTCTCGCCGTCCCAACTGGCTGCGGGCCGCATCGCGCCGTCGAAAGCGACGCTGACCGGATAAGGCCGGATCGTGCTCGCGTGCCCGTGACGGAGGACGGTCA
>JBEKJM010000036.1:0-13007 GCA_050011215.1 Nitrososphaerales archaeon | reverse complement strand
CTTCTCGAATATCGCGAGCTGGGACTCCCTCTCGTGCAGGTCGATTCCTACATACAGTACACTGTTGTCCATGCCTCCCAGAGTGGCTCGTTTCTTCATTAACCCACGTCATAGGGTCATGACGTGGGTGGGTGGTGCCATCTACAACGACTGGCCAGAACCAGTCAATTCGACGTACTTTGCCCTATATGTGACAGGGGTCTTCAACTACTCGTTTGACAAACCCGTTACCTCTTCTTCCACTACGTACACGACTCCCCTGATGCTGTGGATCCAGGATTGCCGTCTGACGGGATAGCGCGGGCCACCAGTACGAGCCTTCCCCGCTGAAGCGAACGCTCGCGAAGGAGGAGCGGGAAAGCCTAATTGCGGAGACAGTCTCCAGGCCTTCCCATGGAGCGTCCCGGGATGAAACGATACACGATCGGCGTCGTAGGCGACGTGCACCTCAGCGCTCGAAAGCGGAAGCTGACGGTCGCCCTGGGCAGGCGGCTGATCGATGAGAACTACAGGATAGTCTCCGGCGGTCCCGAGGACCTGGCCAGGGCACTCGCCGAGGGAGCGAGAAGCTCTTTGCGCTACCACGAGGGAGACCTCGTCACGGTCCTCCCGGGCTTCGACCCGTCTGAGGCAGAGGAGTACAGCGACATCACAATCGCCACGGGGATCGATCTTGCGAGGAACCTCATCGTGGCGAACAGCGACGCCGTCGTGGCGATGGGTGGAGGAGCCGGCACTCTTTCGGAAGTCGCCTTCGCGTGGACTCTGAAGCGGCTCATCCTCGCCTACCGGGTCGACGGATGGAGCGGCAGACTCGCTGGTACCCGCATAGACTCGAGGAGGCGGTATCCGGGGCTCAGGGACGACAGAGTCGTTCCCGTGGAGAACGCCGACGAGGTAGTCCGACACCTCGGGGAGCTTCTGCCAAAGTACAATCAGCGGCACACGGGGATCAAGGTGCGATAGGGGGCAGACCGAGGATGAAGGCCGTCGTGCGCGTGCTTGAAGAAGTTAAGGAACCACCACATTCCGCGCAAGACAGCCACACTAGGGAGGGGTTGACTTAGGCAATCTACTCCGAATCGAGTCTGATGTTGCTCGCCTGAACGCCGTTTGCAGGCTCGCGCTAGAAAGCTATCAGTGATCGGAAAAGGGCGGCGAGGTGTCTATGCAGGAATCGCGATGCTGAACTTCCTCTTCAGAAGGATCATCGCGGGCAGGGCCACTCCAAGGAGAGCTAGAATCCCAAGCGGGAACTCGGGGACTGTGCTAGGAGCTGTCCCGGAAGTCGTTAGTACGGTCAGCAAATAGCAACTGGCGGGTCCTGCTTGCTGGACGGTTGCGGTCACGTTTAGGGTTGTCGTGCTACCAGAAGTGCCCGCCGCGTTCACATAGACCGTGATGGGGTAGTAGTCGAAAGCTGTCGACTTTCCACCAGGGGGAACCAGGGATGGTCCAATACTTGCCACGGTCCAGGCGGCGTTAGAGCTTGTTGCCGAGAGCGCAAAGGAGGCAGCATTCGGGGCAGCGGTCGGATAATCGGCGGGGTACACCAGTGAGTAGGTCAGTTCGACTCCGGTTGTTCCCGGGGCAATGCCGGTTGGAGTGCCAGTTTGGAAGACTACCAAGCAATGGGGTACGGGCTCAGCATCTGCATGTACAGGCATGGCTCCCACGACTACGACCGACGCCAAGAGAGCAAGAATCGCTATTGAGAAACCCCAGTGTAGGACACTCATCGACTTCGTGATGCAGGTTCGGAGTATATACACGCTCAGGAGCCGAGCATCACGGACATACATTTGAGATTCACCTAATAATCTCCCACCAGATTAGGCTCTGTAGACGACAGCCAATCTAGCCGAACGTTCGCTTGCTCAGCCCTCCGCTGCGCTACGCACAATCAGAACGGGATCCATTCTCTCGGGTCAGTGGGGAGGAGGAGGCTCCCACGACCTGGTGCTCTGGTTCGGGTTCTACATGGCGGTTTCAAGCGTGGTCTATGGTGCGTCGTATCGCAGGATAGGGCGGCTTCTCAGTTCGTTCCCAAGACCCCCTGGTCTGATGGTCGAGCACAGGAAGGCGGAGCCTGGACCGCGTTGTGCGGTCAGGCCGTCGAGTCCGAGTGAGGCGTGCCAAGAGCTGTGAAGCGAAGCAAGCGGGATCCACCGGGGCGGTGGACCATCATGTCAGGACGGGGCAGCTTCAAGCTTCTTCTACGAATCGGGGGGATATTCGAGCTCTTTTGGCGCCATTCAACCTCACAAGACGGGAGTCCGAGTGGAAACCCCAGTGATTGCACATATTGCCCGATTCTTCAGGCCTCATTCTTCCCTGACACAATTATCACGGGAGGCGGGCTGATGCCATGCTTCGACCGCAGCTTTTCGATGCTGTCGTGCTCCTCACGTATTCTTGGCGGCTGGTCGGAGACGACGAATGACGGGAACTCGACGGGTGCGTAGTCCCTGTCAAACCTCTTCTTGTCAGACACAATCTCCGAGAAACCTGCCTCGTGCATCAACCCCTCCAACTCGTTGCTGCCCTGTGGAACGACTTCCCATCCAATCTTGGCTCTGAGCTTGATGTAGGCGACGTACACCTCCTCCGCAGGAGATTCGGCCTCCATCGAGGACTCCGCCAGCACGGCCATTCCGCCCTCTGTCGTCGTCCTGTGCATCTCGGCTATGATTCCTTTCTGGACTTTCGGGACCAGGAGGTTCCTGATCGCATGGATGCAGCTGACCACTGCGAATCTTTCGGGCGCCAACGGGAGACTCGAGCCGTCTGATCTTATTCCGTTGACAACAGGAGCGAGGCCAAGTCTCCTCGAACTTTCTAGGAAGACTCTCCACCATCCGACCCTCTGTGCGCCGTCCATGATGTCAACCGCTGTGACTTCGTTACTGAGTCGGGCACTGGCGAAGGCGAAGTATCCCCTCCCTGTCGCGAGGTCGAGCAAGGAGGAACCGTTCCGCACGAAGTCCCTTGCTATGGCGTTCCTTTCCTGACCGATTCCTGATGCGTCGAACACGTCCCACGTCGAGACGCCTCGACTTGAGAAGAGCTCGCCCAAGATCCTCTCTCGCTCCCCGTTCAGGGAGGCCACGTCTTGCCTCTTCACTCCCACTGGAAAGAGTTCTTCAGGCAGACTGCACTCGATACCGAAGCGGTCGCACAAGCGTGGTATGGCCTGACAGGCCAGCGGAAAGATGAAGTCATCCAGCAACTGGCAGCGTCTGCTTTCAAGGGCTTGCGCGATATAATCTTTCGAGTGTCTCCCGCGGTTCTGTTTCGTCTTTGGGGGGATTCATGCGGCTGTTTCACCTTGGGGGATGCTTCGCTTGGAACGGACTACAGAATAGCCGAGCAGCAAGGCAGAGATTATCAGTAGTGTGAAGCTTGTGTAGAGGCCTGCCGAATTCATAGCATATCCAGCGCATGAGAATGCCGGGCCACTTCCATAAACGATGCAAGGCCCGTTCGAAACTGAGATTAGCGAGTGATACAGAACAACAATGCCTGCGACCAGGGCAATTTCCGAGAGAACCGCGCTTAAGAGATGAGTCTTCAATATGCAGCGCCCCGACCGTTGGTTAGAGAATGTATTAGGAGTTCCAACCGCTCGTTCTGTCCCCCCATTCCTACTCCCCCGGAGGGAGGATCCCTCTACCGGACAGGATTCCTCCGGAGTCGGAGAAGAGGGATCGCCGGAGTCCAGGGTCCAACCGGCGGTGTCCGCAAGAAGCGGTCATGCGTAGGAGGGTCGAAGGGGCCCCGCAATTCCGACTCCAGTTGGAAGGCTCCCTACGGCGCCCTCCTCCGCATTCGGCATTCTACCTGACCTGGCAGCCCAACAGCTAGCTGATCTCTACTCAGCGGCTGGTCAGATCGGTCAAATGCGTCAAATGAACGGTCAAATGACGGTCGAAAGGGCTCTCGTAGCGCGCGCGTCTCCTCCATGAACTGGGTCAGATGTTCGATTAGCTTTATGGTGTTTAGGGTGTTCCTGAGTTGTCCAAAATCGTCTGGTATAGAGGCGTCGATTCGCCAGACTGGCCAACAAACTGAGTAGCCTCCCTCTCTGCTTTTTCCAACAGCAGATGCACGCTGGCGCTGAACTCTTCGACTATTGCTTTCCTGAGAATCTGAGCGCCTTCACGGAAAATCGAATCGAGTGCCTCGTAGACCTGGTCTGGACTCCCAAAATTCGTCCCTGCAATTAGCCTCATCAATGCTCTCGCCTCATTCTCGCCCAGAATGTTCACAAGAGAATCGGTCACCGCTTCTTTGAATAGTGAGTAGAGGTCTTCGACCATGACAGGTGCAAGGGCTTGAAGAGCGAGCAGATCCTCTTCGATTGTCTGCCTTCTGGGGGGACGGCACTCCCAGACCTCCTCGTAGAGCGACCTTCCATTCATTATGTTTCGACTCCTTCAAGTGATATTGTCTCAGCCTCAAGTTAGGCAGTTTCGGTAATCTCATGAGAATGACCCCCAAGTCATGTGGGAAAGTGAACTACTGCATTTGGCGTGCGCGCGCACATTCGCGTCATCCAGAATTCTTCCCCATAGGCTCTAACCGCAGGTGTGAGGAATTCTGATGTGGTTTCACATTGATAGAACATTAAAATGACGGTCCACCGACTTGGCATTCTTGGGTTGCCCCCTTCAGCCGTGAAGACGGTAAGAGATCTTTTGTTCTGGCAGTACGCGAAGATAATCTCCAACTCAGCGGGTGAAGGCAAAAGCAACTACGGCTTCATCATGAACAGGTTCAAGAAACTCCAGTCTGGTGAAATCCAATGGTCGTCTTCCATCAGGGAGTATGTGAAGGAGCACGAGCAACCAGATTCCTGTGTCTACTGTGGTTCGAAGGGAGACTTGACGGTTGAACACATGCTCCCCAGAATTCGGGGCGGGCCTGACATTCCAGAAAACGCCGTGTGGATATGCGCCAGTTGTAATTCGAGAAAGGGGAGCAAGAGACTCTATGAATGGTACGGCTTGGAGAGCAGGAATGATCTGCCTAGGATTGCTGAGGGGAAGTACCTCAAGTTGCTCTACTCGCTCCACGAGGCGGGAGGGACCCTAGAGGCGACGCCCGCGGACCTCTGCCAAGGATGCGATCTGGGGGGAAAATGCCTTGTTTCAGGGAAACTATCGGTATACTGTCTCGAAGGGAAGTTCACGAAACCCGAGGCTTGACACCCGTCACATAATCGATCCGCGACGGCTCAGGCTTAACCCACTTCCTTTCTCTGGAGCAGTGCGAGAACCGCAAGGAGTAGAACAATCTGACCTCAGCTTCACATCTAATGGAGGCGCCCCAACGGGCGAAGAACCCGGGTTCGAGTCCCGGCGACCGCAACTTTCAACCCAATAGGGCGCGCGCGCAGGCTTGAGTTGACCGTCATCTGGACGTCTCGCCGTCTTCTTACAGAACGTAGTACTTTCTTTCGACTCTCCGAATAGACAAATCAATCCCAGCCTATCTTAAGAACGGGGATGCAATGGTCGGGCGCACTTGACGGATGATGGAGCTGCGGCGGAGAAAGGCACGCCTCCAACCCTCCGGAAAGTCATCACCGTGCGTCATGCTGTAGCCTTGTACGTGAGTTCGGTACTTGGAGCCGGGATTCTCGTAATCCCGGGTCTGGCCGCCAGGGTTGCCGGAGCGGGATCGCTTCTGGCGTGGCTCTTCCTCTCGCTCGCGAGCTATCCGTTCGCCTACACCTTCTCCAGCCTCTCGGCCCGCAACCCCGAATCGGGAGGGATCTACTCGTTCTCGAAGAACGCCTTCGGGCACAGCATCAGCACGATGACGTCGTGGCTCTTCGTCGCATGGGTCGTCTTCGGTGCCCCGGCGATCACGCTGGCTGCCGGCTCATACATATCATTCGCCTTCCCCATCTCAGGTCCCGAAGTCTTCGTCGTGGCCGCAGGGATCCTCGTGCTGGCTTACGGAATCAATCTCAGAGGAATCAGGCTGAGCGGAAGAGTCCAGATCATGATGGTGGCCATAATGATCGCGATCCTGGTCGCATCGGTCGCGGCTTCGAGCCCGGGCATCAGGGTCTCGAACTTCAGCCCTCTGCTCCCGTCTGGCGTCGCATCCGTGGGCGTGGCTTCGGCCCTGATAGTCTGGTCGTACCTGGGCTACGAAAACGTCTCGAACGTCGCCGAGGAGTTCGAAGACCCGAAGAAGGACTTCGGCCGCAGCGTGACCATCAGCGTGACTCTGATCAGCGTCCTCTATCTCGCAGTCGCAGCTACCGTGGTGGGCACGGGTGCCTATACGGCAGGCACCGGGGTCACGCCGTTCGCCGAGATGATGTCCAAGGTCTTCGGCTCGTATGGCGGAATAGCCGTGTCCCTCTTCGCCGTCGTCGTCGTTTTCTCAACGGTGAACGCGTACACGACGGGGATGGCGAGAGTCGTCTACGCGGCGGCGAAAGACGGCAGCCTCCCCCGATTCCTCGCGACCGTCGACCCGATGACCGGAGCGCCACGTCGCGCGCTCATCGCCCTCTTCGTTTTAATCATGCTCAGCCTCTCGGTCTTCTACGCCCTCGGGCTCGACATACAATCCGCCTTTCTCGCCACCAGCGGAGCGGCAATCATGACCTACGTGGTGGGCTCGGCTTCGGGAATCAAGCTCCTCGAAGGGCGGGGAGTTCGGCGGCTGCTACCCTGGATTTCGTTGCTCGTTTCGCTGGCGATCCTCCCATTCATCGGTTATCTTCTCGGGGCCAGCCTCGTAGTCGCAGCGGTCGGTTTCATCTACGGATACACGACCAAGGACAGACCGTCCCAAGCTCAGCGCTTGAAGTGAGTTTCTGGTCGGCTCTGAGTTTTGTTTCAAGCCAGGACGTCGGTGGCTTCCACGCTTCCGTTGGCCATACGGCGTGCCTCGCTCCGGGCGCTGCGAAGAATCCCTTGTCCTCGCAATCGATACTGTCGCGCGCGCCCAAGAGAGACAAGAGCGAATCAATGAACGGATTCGTGCAAGTAACCGCATCCTCGCAGGGGCGGCGGTCATTCTTGCGACTGCCACTCTTGCGCCCGTTCTCGCTTCTGTCTTGCATGTATGAGTCTGAAGAACCCATCAACTGCGAGTTAACACGGAGAACCAGGAGGGCGCGCGCGCGCGCTGAAAGCGTCATTGCTTCACGGTCAGTTTGCTTTCAGACGGCATTTGGGACATGGTCGGTGGTCGAGGATGCGTCATCAACCACTCGAAGAATCCCATTTCTTCGAGGTCTTTCTTGATGAGAACCAAGCCCGCCTCCCTGTAATTGTTGATGTTCTCGATCATTCCCTCAACCGAATTCTGTTTTCGAATTTCAATCTGTTGCGCGTGAACCTTGTCGAGAAGCTTCTCGCAGAATCCCACGAAAGGTCTGTACTCCGCGAGTTCCTTGTCGTCGATCTCCTTCTGGAGTTTCGCGCCCTCACCAACAGCCTTGGCTCTAGCGAGTTCAAGATCTGCTGCCGTGAACTTGGCTTTGGTAGGGGAGGTTCGCGCATATTCTAGGGCAGCCTGTGGCATGTTTTCATCGCTAATATTTTGCTCTTTGATCTTCCTGCCGAATCTTGTGTAATGGTCGACGGCGTCGTATGTCTTGTCGTCAAGGCGAGGCTTCATGGCTTCAAGCTCCCTGGCCACCGTCAGGTTGGCATTGGTGTTCGCAGAGACATCTTGGGTGCCGTTTGAGGAAGTTGCTGTCTTCTTGCTGATATCTTCGAGCTCCTTATACACCTTCTTGAGCGCGATGAGCATTTTTCCTCTCTTAATCCTCTTGAGCACGAACCCTTCCGACGGACCCACGAAATCGCTTTCTCCGACTTCCGGGTCTCCGCCAGTCATAATCGACAATCACACGCGTCGTTTCTTATGAAGGTTTGTCCGATTGAGACGTATCCGTTCGCATAAGGTCTAATTGGGTCGTATCAAGTCGCACCACGTCGTATCGAGTCGCATTGTGCCTGTCTTCCTGCTGAATCGGAAGGAATCCTAGGGAATTCAGGCTGATGAAAGGGTTACAGGATAGTGTAACCCTTCCCGTCGGATTGCTTAGCGGGAGTCCTCGATGCCTAGAGAAAACAGAGTGAGGAAGTATCCATTCCCGACCTTCGAAGTCGACCTTTCGGGCAGCATCAAGCTGAGGACCCTAGAGCATTTTGCGTATGCAAGTACCTGGCACACGAGGAAGCAGTTCTTGAAGGACCCGGTGGTCGCGGAGTGGGAGAACCTCACCCCCGGCAAGAGGACGAACGTGCGCCTGCTTCGCTACTACAGAGCTGGCCTTCTGAACCGAAGGCGGAAGGAAGGAAGGTACGAGTACGAGTACAGACTCTCGCCGAAGGGAGAGGACAGGTACATCTACATGCTGAAGAGCAGGGGCCTCCTTGACCCGACCAAGGCTAAGAATCCAGACGAGAAGGAGTTGGCGCTGAACCGTCTGGCGGTTGTCAAGTTGTTGCTGATGAGGCAGAGGAGGAGATTGGAGTCAGGGCTCGCCAGACTCGATCTGGAAGAACCAAACGGCTAGGTCACCAAGACCGACCGAGGGTGCCTACCCGCGAGTCTTGGCCGCTCCCCCATGTTTACGTTCTTCGAGCTTGGATTCATTGGCTTTTGCCTGATTCCATCCTCGTCATGAAGAACGTCTCCGTGTCCTTGTCCACGAGGTGCACGTAGCATCCCTTCATTCCCCGGCTGAGCAGCACCCCGCGAGCGCGCGCATATGAGGGAGCGGGAGAGAATCATCAGCGCCGACCAGCGCCATCTACGATCATCCCCAAGGCCGCCACGACGATCTGCTTTGGGCCCTCAACATCGTCTGTCACCTGGCCAGACGACGGCTTTCGAACCCGCATTGGATCATCTGGGTGACGCCCCGCGACTGATTCAAGCCTCCGCTCTGGGAGGACGTAGTTCCTGACATTCGACTCTCGGGCCACACTTTCAAATCACCTTCCCGCGCAGCTTGGCGGGATGGCTTCGAGAGGTCTGACCGTGGCCGTCGTCGTCTTCCTGCTTCTTTCAGCGGCTGTCTTTGGCTACTTCGCGGGCTCCCACTCCAGTCCAGCCAGCTCGACGTCCTCCTCGTCATCTTCTACTACGACCACGACTTCGACTTCCTCGGCCACAAGCACCGCGACCGCGTCTCAGAAATCACCGCAGGAGATCCTCGCTTCGCACTGGGTTCCGGGTTGGGGCTACAGGGATGAGCTCAACGCCAGTGACGTAGACTACCAGAACTTCTGGACAGACAACGCCGGTAAGATCCTATCGATGGCTGCGACGACTGGCGACGCAACCGACGCATCTCACGCGCTGAGCTTCCTGGATTCGCTGGGGCTGGGCTCCACTTCTTCGTCTTCACCGCCATACTACCTGCCCGAGGTGCGGGTCAACAGTTCGATCCTAGAGCTGCAGAATGGTACCATGGTCACCAACAGGATCGTGCAACTCGTAAAGAACACCACATCTTCTGGCCTCCAGAGTCTAGCGATCGGAGATTACTATGCGGGAGGCAAGACGATGGGCTACCTCGGTTCGGACAGGATATTCGTCTCTGGCAGTATCTACAGATCCACCAGCTCAAGTGTGTCTCCAATCTCCGGCGGGTTTTCGAAACGGTCGCTCTTCGAAACGGGTGACGGCGACTTCTACCTGTACGTCAACGCGACCCTCGCAGCGGGCAAACCCTACGCATCAGTGAGCATCCAGGCTCTTCCCCTGAACTCGTCGCTCTCTTCAAGCGACATTCTCTACCTCCAGGTCTTCTCATCCTCGGGACAATTCGACAACGCTTCGCTCTACGGGAGTCACGGGAGCTTCCTGCGACAGCTGGCCTACAACAGCGGATCTCCTTCAGCCCAAAGGGGGCTGATAGTCTCATACTCAGAACGGTTCAGCGCACCGGCTGAGGATTCGGTCGCGGTGAGTTTCAACAACTCCACTGCGACCGTGAATGATTTCGAACACTGGTACCAAGACGGCGCCTTCGATGACCTGAGTTGGGTCGGGATCGCCTATGACGCTCCGGCAAACTCCGTCGGCGTGCTTTCTCGGCCAATCTACTCGGACGTGTATCCATTGCAACACCTCGATTACCGTCTTGTGAACGACACGGCAAAGTACATCGCTTCGAACCCGGTAGGCGTCGCAGTTTCACCGCCTGTAGGTTTTGGTTTCGTATCCTATGGTCTCGCCTTGGACGCTGCATCGAACCCTCAGAATGCAACGCTAGTGAGCCTTGCGCGCGGGTACTGGAACTACTACTATGACAGATACGACCCGTCGGGCTTCTCCAATGCCTACTCACGGTCGACCAACCTTCTCGCCATGGCTGGATTCAAACTGTACGGATGCAATTCCACGGTCGAAAGCTTCACCAGGGAGTTCGTGGGAGGAAACCCGGGCGCTTCGATCGAGGAGTACGGATGGGCGGCGGCGGCGCTCCACCAGCTCTACCAGTGCTCTGGGCTCCCAGGTGACAAGGTGTTGTACCAACATATTGTCGACGCTTTCGTTGCGAACAGCTCCACGTTTCTTACCATCGTTCCAAAGCTCCCCTCCGAAGATTACCTCTTCCAGTTTGGCGAGACTGCCTCGGGGCTCTTGCTCGGAGGCGTCTCGTTCAACAGCCCGATCGTTCTTGATGCCATGAATGCCGTGTATCAGTCAAATGTGAGCGGGGCAATACTCGCCCAGCCCTATCGCGGAGACCTCGCAAACACAGAGGGCCTGCCAGCCTACATGCTATCGACTTTCCTCTTTCAACAAGAGATGGAGGCCGCAACGAGATATCGAATCTCTTCCCTGCAAGGCTGCAATCTGACACTAATTCTCTACTCGAACGATCTGCTCGTCATAGGCGCCAATGGGAGTTCGGGTGGATCGGTGACCTTGATTGGTCCCAACGGTCCTGCACCATACCCAGCTGACAAACTGGGCTCGGTAATCCCCGTGGTTGTGCCGCCAACTACAATCACGACGATAATCACCTCGACCACCACAACAACGTCTAGGATTACAAGCACGGTCACCTCGACATCGACAACTACGACAACGTCGACTGTCAATGGCAATCTCTCGACCACAGTGGTCGCCGAGACACTCGCTGTCGGCGTGGCTCTGGGGCTAGCAGCAGCGACTGGCTATTTTGTTCGAAGACGAAAGAAGTAGGACGCCACCGTTTGTGCCCACTCTGGCTGTTGCCCGTCCTTTGCCCCGAAGCCTACGAGCCATCTCTCGTGGCGGAGGAAGAGTGACGCAATCCTCCCGAGGAGCGCCAGTTCGTTCGGGGTGAGCTCGGCTGGTAACAACAGATAGCGCGCACTGAAAGAACGTCGGTTGGCTACAGGCTGACAAAGAAGCGTCCAGCAGCGGATGCAGTCACACGCATCGTGTGTGTAAAACAAATTCGTCTTGATGCCTTATATGAAGTAAGCCAGCGTTAACGGAATAGGGAATGCTGAACGCAAACTCACTGACAGGAAAGAAGCCACCAATCGTGACGACGGTCTTCTTGGTGTTGCTCGTCGCTGGCCTGCCGCTTCTGTTGTCAGGCTTGCTCGTCCAACCCGTGCACGCCCAAACAGGTACGATTCCGGTTGGAAAAGCCCCCACCGGCGTAGCGGTCGACCCGACCACAGGGATGGTGTATGTTGCCAATAACGACAGTGGCACGGTCTCGGTGATCAACGAGTCATTGGCGATATCCGATCCGTCGGACTCGGTCGTGGCGACGATAGCCGTCGGAACCCATCCTTTTGACGCGGCATTCGACTCAAACACAAACTTGGTGTTTGTCACCAACACTGGTGGCGGCACAGTCTCAGTGATCGACGCGAACCCGGCCGACAGCTCCACCTTCAACACGGTCGTCGCGACGGTGACCGTCGGAGGCGGGCCCACCGGCGTAGCAGTGGACCTGACCACAGGCGTGGTGTACGTCGCCAACAACGAAAGCTACGTTTCAGTGATGGAGGATTCGTCGCCCTACACGGTCACCCCCAAGACGATATCCGTCGGAGAAAATCCTGTCGGCGTGGCAGTCGACCCGACCACAGACATGGTGTATGTTGCCAATAACCCTGACGACACGGTCTCGGTGATCAGCGGGGCGTCGAACGCGGTCAAATCGACGATTACAGTCGGATCCTATCCTGTCGGCGTGGCGGTCGACCCAAGCCTGGGCGTGGTGTACGTCGCCAACAACGACAGCGGCGCAATCTCGGTGATCAACGAGTCGTTGGCGGTCTCCTATCCATTGGACGCGGTCATCGCGACGATCGGCGTCGGAGATTCTCCCCTCGGCGTAGTGGTCAACCCGACCACGGACTTGGTGTACGTTACGAATAACGCTGACAACACGACCTCGGTGATCGACGGGAAGGTGATCCCCCAGATTCTCAGAGCGACGACGGTGAACGTCGGAGGCGGTCCGTTCTTCGACGCGGTCGACTCCTCCACTAGCACCCTGTGGGTGGCCAACAATCTCGACAACACGGTCTCAGCTCTGTCAATACAGGCCCCAGCCTGCGAAACGATCACGACAAGCACGACTCTTGGCGCCGACACCGGCCCCTGCTCAGGGAACGGGGTCAACATTGACGCCAACAACGTAGTCCTAAACTGCGCCGGCTACACCATAACGGGCACGTACGCAGAATCAGGAGCCAACGGGATTGACCTCGAGGAGCACACAGGCGTCACGGTCAAGAACTGCAGCGCCATAGGATTTGAGAACGGGTTCTACCTCGGAGCCTCTTCCGGCAACACCCTCACCGGGAACACAGCGTTTGCCAACAACAACAACGGCTTCTTGCTTGACTACTCTTCCACCAACACCCTCAGCGGGAACATCGCGAACAACAGCAACAACGATGGCTTCGACATCTTCATTTCTCCCAGCAACACCCTCACCGGGAACACAGCGAACCGCAACGGCTACGAAGGCTTCGTCATTTGGGACTCTCCCAGTAACGTTC
>JBEKJM010000035.1:0-13020 GCA_050011215.1 Nitrososphaerales archaeon | reverse complement strand
TCGGGCATGTCCTGCCCTACGTGTAGGTCCACATCCCTCATGGGTTGATTTTCTATTTAAGCACCAATGCGATTCATCCCACGACTGAAGCCTGTGGGCTTTCTCGCATGGTTTGGTAACAGAGCCCTAGCGAGGGTTCTAATGGGTCTCCTGTGCATGGTCGCTAGTCGTTCTCCGTGTTGGGTCTTGTGTGCATGCGTTCTCAGGGCTCGCTAAATCCGTAATAGAGTAGCAACCAAGGTTCGGCTATGAGAACGCGAAGGACGCTGATTTTTGCAGGGATAGTCGTGCTCATAGGTTTTCTCTTGTTCTTCGTTCCAGCCGTCAAGACCAGCGAGACTTCGTCACACACAATTGAAAGTAGCATAACAACTTCCGGATATGGTTCGGTCACATATTGGGCGTTTGGCGTGGGTGGATTCTTGACCGTGACCACCATAGCCTACACTCTGTACACAATTTCCCCATATCTAACGAATTACACCTACTCTATCGTAGGTCTCTGATTTGCTTTGGCCGCCCTGATTAACTGCATCCATCGGTTCTCGTGCGCGCGTCTCATCGAGCCTATGTGAGAGATGCGTAGCCAAGAGGATCGGAATGGTCGGAGTTAGGTCTCCGAGAGAGGTAGGAGTCTATTGAACTAACACGGGCCTGCTGGGAAAGAATCGAAATCGAAGGCGACTCACTTCCGTCTCAAGTCCTCCCTCCTACTCAGCAACTCAGGTTCATGACGATTACCACGTTGAGTTGGCCGGAGTAGGGTGTGGTGGGAGATGTTATTCCAATGGTTGCTTGAGTTGACTGTCCGGGGGTTGCAGTGAATGGAAGTGGTGACCACGTAAAAGTAAATCCAGGTGTTACCGAGTATACATTCGTAAACACTGCCGAACAACTTTGTGTCGAAGGCCAAGTCAGCGCGGATGACCCGGAATACGTAGAACCCTCGCCGGCAACGTAATTGAACGGGAAGCTATAATTCCACGTGTTAGAAGCGCAATTCGAACACTCGTAGATGTAGTTCAACGATGTCACAGAGATAGGCTCGGGTTGAGTATTGGGATGGATGACTGCACCCATCGCGCCCAATGCGACAAGTGCTGCGACGACCACGATGACAACAAGAATGTTTCTCTTTCTATGGCTTGCAGGCTGACGTTCTAGAGGTGGCACCACAGGTGCATTTTCTGGATGGTCTTGCTTGAGCGGCTGGCCGCAGTTGCGGCAGAAATCTTGTCCAATAAGGTAGGGCTGACCACACTTCGGGCAGTAAGCCTGGACTGACACCCCTCCAGCACCCTGCTGGTCTTATTTCTTCCTTTGTGGAGCGCGCGCGCTCTATCCTAGCGCGGGTTCTGAAGCGCGCGGGCTGCTAGTTGGCGGGTCGCGGAAAAGTGAAGTTGATTGCGTTTGTATAAGTAATCAGAACAGGAGTCCAACCACTGAGTTGACAATTGTAGCGGGGCAGTTCAGCCAGGGGAATACTAATCTGAGCGGTTGCCGTCCAAGTGTCGTTGGATAGGCGTCCGGCTTTGGAAGTGTAAGTCTTGACTATTCTTTGTCCAGGATTATGAACTGCTTGCCCTGCCCCGCGCACAGCTTCTCGCCTATTATCTTGAACCTCTCAGCGTCGGCCTTGCTTCCGACGATGGCTCCGATGTGCATCGGAACGACGACTTCGACCTTCATCGCCTTCGCGGCCTCGGACGCTTCCTCAGCGGTCATCACGTAGGTTCCTGAGACGGGTAGAAATGCGACGTCCACGTCGAGCGACTTCATCTCCGGTGTGGCATCGCTGTCGCCCGAATGATAGAACCGTGCTCCGTCAAGGGTCACAACGTACCCAACGCGACCGTCAGCCTTTGGGTGGAAGACCCTGCCGGGCTCTCTGAACTTGTTTAGGTTGTAAGCAGGGACGGCCTCGAGAGAGACACCTTTTACCTCGATTTTCGAACCAGGTACGACGAACTTCTTTTCTTGTGTGAATGCCTTCAGCGGCTTCTCGCAGATGGTTGGGGCAACGATGACGGTCGAGGCGTTGGCGAAACGCCTGATGTCGTCCTCGCTGAGGTGGTCCTGATGCTCATGAGAAATCAGAAGTAGGTCAGCCTTGTAGTCACCCTTCGCCTTGAACGGGTCGATGATAACCGTCCTTGAGCCCTGCAGCACGAACGAATCGTGCCCGAGCCAATGGACATTCACGCCCTTGTAAGCCCACAATTCCAAGGTCGCCTAGAGATCCACTGATTCTTCCTTGATACCAGCGCGGTCCACAGTGAGGATGTCGATGCCGTTGCCGCTCATCGCGTCCCTCGCTATTGCTCCCTTTATCGCAGCGACGAGCAGATCTCTCGCGTCCTTCTGGGACATGGCCGGACTGTAGCCCGCCTCGACGACGCCGATTGCGGTCTCCTCACCTGTCCCTACTGTCGCGTACACGTCAGAGATGACACTGCCAAGTGGGTCGAGCACGTAGACGACCGGTTTTGTACCGACGCCACCCAGGATGACTTGAGTCAGCAGGGGTGCGTAGCGGTTCTGGAACATGAGTGTGGACATCAGTTTCGCGACAGAATTGGGCTTAAGCGCCTTCCTCGATTCGAGCTCCTTCAACTTAGAGTAGACCGACACCTCCTTCACGAGGTTCTGCATATCAGCGACCATGCCTGCACAGACGGCCCCAACGGTTTCGGTGACCTTGAAGACCTTCCGTCCTGACTTGCTCCTCACGAAGCTACCCAGGGTGATCCTCCTTTCTGCGCCCAGAACGACCCCGTCCTTGTAGGTGATTCCGACCGCCGTGGCGCCTGGGAGATACTGTTCATAGGACATGGTTACTCGTTCCACTGAAAAGGTCCGCCTTTTTAGACCTTGTGTTGAAAAATGGTCCGCGAGTCACTCAGGTCTTACGACCACGACCGCTCCCTGACCTTCTTCCCGAACGTCATATTCACAGGTTGAAAAGAGCTTGGCGATGTAGAAGCCAGCATCCATGTGTCTCGAAACGCGTGCGACTCGCAGGGCTGATGCGTCCGACGCGAGGGAGAGTAGGGGGGCGAGCATGTCAGCCAGATTGTCGTCGACGCATGCCCCGGATTGGACAAGGGACGTGAATCTCTGGGCCGCCGACCTTCCCACCTCCTCGGAGGGGCGTCCCCTGGCGCCCAGCTCGTCCGACCCGAGGAAGAACGAACCGCCTGAGGAGGAGACCAGGACGGAAGATCCGGGAGAGTCGGCCTGTTCATCTGCGATCACACTGTGTCCGATGCGAAGACCCTTCTCCTTCAGCACTGCGGCCGCCGAGTTTAGCTGCCGCTCGGCCACGTGCCTGGGGAGCATTGCACATCTGCTCGTGAGGTTGACGGCCTCCACCAGTGGTGACTCGGCCAACTGTAGAGGTCGCAGAGCCTCGCAGGGCTCCACCTCTACAATGGCCCGGCCCCCTCCCCTCGGATAGTAGCCTCGCCTGACGGCCCTTGCCGAAAACTTGATTCCGACCGCTCCGTAGGCTCTCCTCACGATGGTGTCGAAGTAATCGAAGGTCGGGCTCCACGGAACGTCCGTCCCTCCCACCAAATCCAAGGTGAGTCGAGAGTGTGTGAGGGCGACGGCCGGGACCACTGCCTGAAGCACCAAAGTTATGCTTGCGGCCGTCTTCATGTCAAGAGTGATCGAGTCGGCGCGAGGAGGACCAGGCACGAACGAGACCTCAGAGGACCCTTCTGCGACTCCGTCCAGCCGGGAGTCGAAGACAGCGCCGAGGACCCTTAGTGATGATACATGCTGCCTCCTCAGACCAGGGACCTCCCGACCGGCCCTGATCTTGGACACGCGGACCGGCCTGCCCGTGATAATTGAAAACGCGAGCGCGGTCCTCAGAATCTGGCCTCCCCCTTCCCCGTAGGAACCGTCTACGGCAAGGAACTCCACCCTAGACTCTGAAAACCGCCGAGATAAAGCGATACGTAGTATCTTCTTAAATAGACCTCGGGAAGCCGCCGAAAACGAAAGGGAATGCGAGTCGGTCTGCTTGTCGGCCGCTTCCAGCCGTTTCACCTAGGCCACCTTGCTGCTGTGAGGTACGCGCTGAATGAGGTTCAGTACCTCTACATCATCGTCGGAAGCGCGCAGAGGAACCACGAAAGAGACAACCCGTTTACAGCCGGGGAGAGGATAACCATGATCAAGAGTGCTCTTGATGGGAATGGGATAGATCCGTCTAAATGGATGGCAATCCCGATAGTGGATGCCGATTCCCACTCCCTCTGGGTCTCCACAGTAAAATCGATGGTCCCAAAGTTCGACACGGTATTCACGAACGACGCTCTCACTTTCTCGCTCTTCAAGGAAGAGAAGATCGGTGTCGCGGCTGTCCCTTACGTTGAACGGAAGGCGTATTCAGCGACGAACGTCAGGGATCGAATCCTAGAAAGGAAGGACTGGGAGAACCTCGTCCCTCCCCAGGTGGCTACGCTTGTCAAGCAGTTCGGAGGCGTGGAGAGGGTAAGAGCTCTTATGCGAAAGGATCTAGGGGGATGATGTCATGAGTAGCGACCAGAAGTTGATCATGCTGCCGGGTCCGACCAACGTATCGGAACGGGTCATGAAAGCGATGCTAAAGCCGATAATCAATCACAGGGGAGATTCTTTCCGCGAGCTATACAAGGGCATTCTTGTCAAGACACAACAGCTGTTCCAGACTGAAGGCAACGTTGTCGTCTTCTCCTCCTCCGGGACGGGCGGGGTCGAAGCTGCGGTCTGGAACCTAATCAGGCCGGGGGACTCGGCAGTGGTGGCCGTCTTTGGCGAGTTCAGCAACAGGCTCGCTGAAACCGTCGAGATGGCAGGTGGGAGGGCTGTCCGGGTCCGCGCAGAGTTTGGGAAGGCGCCCTCTCTCGAGGAGCTTAGAGAGGTAATGGAGAAGCAGGGGAGCTTCAGGGCGCTGTTTCTCGTTCACAACGAAACCAGCACTGGGGTGGCGGTCCCCTACCTCAGGGAGGCCTCAAAGATGGCGCGCGACCACGGCGCGTTTGCGGTCATCGATGCGATTTCGAGTCTCGGCGGCTACGCCATTCCTGTGGACGAATGGGGCGTGGACATCTGTATCACTGGCAGTCAGAAGTGCGTGGCCGCCCCGCCCGGGCTCGCCCTTCTCTCAGTCAGCAAGAGAGTGGTGGACTTCCTGAAGGCGTCGCCACCGAAGACGCGCTACTTCGAGATCCCCAGATACCTCGAATTTGGAACCAGAGGGGAGACGCCTTTTACACCCGCCCTGCCATTGATCTACGCCCTTGACGAGGCCCTGAAAGAACTCTTGGAGGAGGGCCTTACCAATAGGGTCCAGAGACATGACCGGATGTCCGCTTCTCTCTACGACGGGCTTGCCGGGCTTGGGCTTGAGCCAGTCGCCGAGCGGAGCGTCAGGTCCAAGACGGTCGTGGCCTCCTACTATCCTCAAGGAGTCGAGGACGCTAAGTTCAGGAAGACGCTCGCCCAGGAGAAGGGAATCGTCGTCGCAGGGGGGTTCGGTCCGTTCGCCGGCAAGGTGTTCAGGGTAGGGTGCATGGGCCAGATCAACGAGGGATACGTGAGCAGGACGCTGAAGGCTGTTGGCGAAACACTGGCATCTGTCAAGAACGCGTGAAAGCCTATAAACCCAACTGAGTGGTTGGTCGAAGCCCATGACGTTTGAGAAGGGAATGCTCATCTTCGCTAACTACACGGCGAAGGTTAAGGATACAGGCGAAGGAATCGAGACGACCCTCGAGGAAGAAGCGAAGAAGCTCAAGATCTACGACGCCACGAGGAAGTACGAACCTAGGCTTGAGGCGGTGGGAGAAGGCTGGCTCATTTCAGGTCTGGACGAAGAGGTCAAGAAGATGGAGGTAGGACAGAAGAAGGAAGTAGAACTCTCGCCGGAGAAGGCGTTCGGGTTGAGGGACCCGACTCAGATGAGGATGGTCCCCCTCAGAAAGTTCGGCGAGAAAGCGCACGATCTAGAGGTCGGCGACTCGGTCGACATCGACAACAGAATGGGCATCATCAGGTTCATAGGCTCGGGGAGGGCCCAAGTTGACTTCAATCACAGGCTCGCCGGGAAGTCTATAGTCTACGACTTCGAGGTCGTCAAGAAGGTCGAGACTGATAACGACAAGATAAGGGCGCTGATCGACAGAAGGTTCGGGGGGGAAGGAAGCAAGGTCGGCTTCAAGCTCAGTGAAAAAGTCCTAGAGCTGTCGGTCCCGGAGGAGCTGTTCCTGCTCGAGGGGCTGCAAATCATCAAGAGGGGATTGTCCAGCGACGTGTTCAAGTTCGTCCCGACGGTCCCGGAACTCACCTTCGTGGAGAGATTCCTCAACGAGAAGCCAGTCGAGAAGAAACTGGAAGCCCCGAAAGAGAAATCCAAGACGCCCGCTGGACCCACGCCAAGGTCGAGGCGGAAGAAGGTCGCACCCCCCGCCCAGACAGCCTAGACTACACCAGTCGACTTCGCCAGCTCGGCGGCGCTGTTCCTCGTCATCTTCCTTCGCGAGAGGATGGTGTACCTGTCAGGACGAATAGAGCTGGCCCTGATTAGAGACTCGATGATCTTCCCATCACTAACTCCGATTTCGGAGGCGGCCACGGGCGCGTGAACGTTGATCAGCGCAGAGCGGACCCCCCGCCAATCGAGTCCGTGAAGTTTCGCCATCATGATCGTCCCGATCCCGCACTTCTCGCCGTGCAGTCCCGAATCCGGGACGAGTAGGTCTAGGTAGTGGCTAAAGAGATGCTCCGAGCCGCTGCATGGCCTCGAACTGCCGGCTATCCCCGCTGCGACCCCAGTGCTGATCAGGGCCTCGACCAGATCTCGGACACTGTCCCTTCCGAACCTCCCGATCCTCTTGGAACCATCGATCACGACATTCGCGCTCATCAGAGCGAGGCTGGCCGCATAGCCCCCGTAGTACTCGCCCGTCGCACGACTTGCGAGTTGCCAGTCCTTCACCGCCGTCAGCTTTGAGACCAGGTCGCCGCAGCCAGAGGACAGGAGGCGTCTCGGAGCAGATGCTATCACATCTATGTCGGCGAGGATTCCTACCGGGGGCTTCGCCATAACCGAGTAGGGGCGGTCGAGTCCCTTGAGCGATGCGAACGGGCTCGATATCCCATCGTGTGAAGCGCTCGTAGGCACTGAGTAGAAGGGAAGGTGCTTACGGAAGGCTGCCAGTTTGCCGACGTCGACGCTCTTCCCGCCGCCGACCCCAATTATGCAGCCCGACCCCGCACTCTCGCGCATCACTCGCGAGACGTTCTCCGTGTCAGCGGCACCGACCTCGACCCATATCGCCCGCGAGCCCAGTATGGAATCAACAACATCACGAACCTTTGATTGGACGTTGGACCCCGATGCCACTGCGACCTTCTTCCTGCCAGCCGAGTCCTTGATGAACTCACCCAGCTCTGACAGAACGCCATCACCGATGAGCACCTTGGTCGGGAGTTCCATCAGGTGACAAGATGAAGCCACGTTCGATGAAGACTAAAGAGTCGATTTAAGCTCGCTGCGTACGCAAGAAAAGAGGTTCAGGCCCTCTTCCACGAACCCGTTTCCGGCCGGAGCCCCCGCGGTCGCTCTCGGGCAGCAGATGCCGATTTCACCCGCGCCGTCATCGTGAAAGTTGAGTCGATGTGGAGAAGAGATTCGCTTTTTCATGATCTGCCGGGAAACATTAAATAAGGAACTGGCTCACGGCGGTCTCATCCGTTCTGAACGTGTTTGTGAGCATGATTTCAAGAGATTCCAAGGTAATCGGTGGGAAGACGCTAGGGTCTGCAGTCTACCACGGCACCACCACAGTGGGTCTGGTCTGTTCTGACGGTGTGGTGCTGGCCACCGACACCAGGGTTACGGCCGGGGGATTCATCGCCCATAAGAGGGGAAAGAAGCTTCTCAGAATCGACGACAATATCGCGATGACAATCTCTGGAGGGGTCGCGGACGCCCAGAATGTCGTTGACACTCTGAAGTACTACACGAACATCTACAGAATCGAGAGGGGCAGACAGATGCCGGTCAGGGCCGCCGCGCAGGTCGTCTCAAACGTGCTCTTCTCGTCGAGACTCTACCCATTCATCGCAGACGTCTTAGTCGGAGGGGTCGACTCGAAGGGCGGTTCAATCTTCAGCGTAGACTTCTTTGGTTCCATGAACCAAGAGAAGGTTGTCGCGACGGGGAGCGGCTCACCCGTGGCGTACGGGATACTCGAATCAGAGTACAAGGAAGGCATGGCGGCGTCAGAGTGCTACCCGATTGCCGCAAAGGCGATAATCGCAGCAACGAGGAGGAACGTGTTCACGGGCGACCACTTCGACATCGCGGTGCTAGACAAGTCCGGATTCCGAGAGATACCTGAGCAGGAGAAGGAAAGACTCCTTGCCCAGTTCAAGAATGACGATTAGGTTTGGAACAGAAAGCGAACAGCGCAAGCCTGATGAGTGCAATACTGAACACTATCCCAGCGGAAGCTCAGATAACACGGATTGAATACGAGGGGCCCAGGATAGCCCTATACACAAAGAACCCGGCATTCCTTCATAAGAACAGCTACGTAATCTCCGAGATAGTGAACTCCCTCAAGAAGAGGGTGGTCACCAGGACAGAGAAATCGATAAGGAAACCGGAGAGCGAAGCCAGGCAGATACTCGAGAAGAGCCTCCCCGCAGAGGCTGAAGCGAGCAACTTCTTCTTCGACGACGCGTTGGGTGAGATAACGGTGGAGGCTGGGAATCCCAGACTCCTATCTCAGGAGGCGGGCTTTGACCTTGGAGCATCGATGGAGCAGACTGGGTGGAAGGTGAAGGTGAGGAAGGCACCTCACATCAAGTCCACGGCGATTCAGAACGTCTACTACGCGATGAAGGTCGGAAGCGACGTTAGGGAGAAGTTCTACAGGGAGCTAGGGGAGGCCATCTTCAGGCCCAGGCTCACGTCGGCCGAGCACGTTACGATCAAGACGCTCGGAGCATTCCAAGAAGTCGGGAGGTCGTGCCTGCTCGTCGAGACGGCCGAGAGCAAGGTGCTCCTCGACTGCGGCATCCACCCGGGCTCGAGGAATGCGTGGGACGCCTATCCCAGGCTAGACTGGGCCGACGTATCGCCGAGGGACATCGACGCCATCGTGATCAGTCATGCCCATCTCGACCACATGGGTTTCCTCCCGGCGATGTACAAGTATGGATACGACGGGCCGGTCTACTGCACGGAGCCGACCCTGCCGCTGATGACCTTGCTGCAGAACGACTTCGTGAAGATAGCACAGATTGAAGGAGGGAGACTGATCTATGATCAGAAAGACATCAGGGACATGATCCAACACGCGATTACCCTGCCGTACGGGATGGTCACCGATATCTCGCCTGACATCAAGCTGGTCTTCAACAACGCAGGGCACATCCTTGGATCTGCGACGGTCCACCTGCACATCGGGGAAGGGGCCCACAACATCGTCTACACAGGCGATTACAAGTATGGAAGGACCCAACTCTTCGACTCGGCAACATGGAACTACCCTCGGGTGGAGACGCTGATCACCGAGAGCACCTACGGGGCGAAGGAAGACATCATGCCCATCAGGGAAGAAGTGGAGACGAATTTCGTCGAGTCAATCAACAGCGTGCTTAAGGGCGGAGGAAAGGTACTGATCCCTGTCCCTGCGGTGGGCAGGGCGCAGGAGATTCTTCTGGTAATCGACCAGTACATGAGGAACAAGGTCTTGGTCGAGGCGCCAGTCTTCACCGAGGGAATGATCTCGGAGGCGACAGCCATCCATGTCTCATATGCAGATTACCTATCGAGAGAGCTAAGGACTAAGATCCTGGAGGAGGGCGTCAACCCGTTCAAGTCCGAGTATTTCACCGAAGTAGAGCACCCTTCGAACAGAGAGGAGGCATACCGCGAGGGGCCCGCGATAATAATGGCCACGTCAGGGATGCTCGAAGGGGGACCCGTTCTCGACTACTTCGAGAACATCGCCCCGTCAGACAAGAACAAGATCCTCTTCGTTTCATACCAGGTCCAAGGCACTCTCGGACGAAGGGTGCTGGATGGCAGCAGCCAGGCTAGCCTGATGGACCAGAGCGGCAAGATCAAGATTGTGGACATCAGGGCGACTGTACAGAAGGTGGAAGGTTTCAGCGGCCACAGCGACTACAATCAGATAATCAGGTTCGTCGGAAAGCTCAGGCCAAAGCTACAGGTTGTCCTCGTAAACCACGGCGAGAAGAGGAAGACGGAAAACCTAGCATATGCCATCCAGAGGATCTACAGGGTGCCGGCCCTTCATCCTGCGGTCCAAGAAGCAATCAGGGTCTACTAGCTGCGCACGCGCCAGCGGTTATCCCTCAATGAACCTCCATGCCTCGAAGAACACGGGAGTCTACAGGAAGTTGGATGGGAGCAGAGCTCAGAGATGTGCACTGAACTCGAGTAATAGGTCGGCTCTCGCTTTCCGCTACTGCAGACCGCGCCAGATCCGGACGCCCGGTGGCGTAATCACCACCCTCTCGTCTCCGAGCCTCGCGATGTCGCCACCGACGGAAGTGGCGAACTCGTAGAGCTGCTCGACCGAGGATTTCAGCTCTTCCAAGCTCTTCTGAGCAAGCGGGGTGACCTTCAGAATCACTATCGTCCTGTTCGTCACGTCCTCCTGAATCTTAGGGATGTCTTCGATGCTCCTCAGAGCAAGCGCCTTCAGCAGTATCTCCTTGCTCTTACCTTCCAACTTTCTTTCCTGTACTACACCTGACATTGATAGCTTTTCCTCCTTTGACCCGAAACCCATTATTAAGCGTGAACCGGTCCCGCAATTCTGTCAACACCGCGAATTTGTTAGACCAACTTGTACAGTATTCTTCAGAAGGTGCGGAATCCGTGCTCAGCATATAAGGGGAGGGTGTGCCGAAACTACTCATGGTTCGTAGCCGCGCCCGCAATGACAGCGCGTTCTTTCGAATTCAGACACTCTTGTGAAGGGTCCAGTATCGGTCGCCAACGTGGTGGAGGTTCTTCAGGCAGCTGCCCTTGGTCATCGTAGACGCCTCAGAACTGGAAACGATGGAGAGACCAATCGCAATCGCCCGTCCCTTCTTTTCCTCTTTCACCACGACGACGGCTCCCGACGCGCCCCATTCGTCGAACCTCCTGATCCCAGGTCGCATGACGTCCGCACCATTCAAGAGGAACCTGATAGCGCCTTCGTCGACCACGGCCGTAGGGAACAACTCCAAGACCTTGGGCGACCCAAGGAAGGGGACGAACCTGCCTTCTGCTTTCACGAAGGTGAAGCTGTCGAGGTTCACAAAGACGACACCCTCTTCAGGCTCCGCGCACTCTGCCTGCGCCGATTTCGGCAGGTTCAGAGCCTTGCCAAGCGAGGACTCGATCTTCCCGACCATCTCAGCGGAATCTCGCCTGGACAGGACCCACTTTTTCATTCAATGCCGCAAATCTGATTGCTTAAATAAATCCATTCGAAGGCGAGAACAAGGGCACCTATTTGTCAGCAGACATGGCGGTGAAAGTGCTCGATGAGAGCGTCGGGAAAGTCGTCCTCATCAAGCTGAAGGGAGGGAAGGTGATCAGAGGCGCTCTACAGGGCTTCGACCAGCACATGAACCTCTCCCTCGAGAGGGCCGAAGAGGTCGCAGAGGATGGTGCGTCGAGCTCCTTGGGGACGCTGATCGTCAGGGGGGACAACATCATAATGATCTCTCCACCGCCAGGCTGAGGGCCTGCAATGTTTCTTATCCAGTAGTCGGGAACGTCAGCCCACTTAGGCCATTCCCCACCCGCTCGAGTATCTGAGAGAAGCAGCGGTTGTTTCTGACACTCGTGAAAGTCAGTTAGAATCTACCTTTAATACCGAAGCACGTGCAGGACGGACAAGGAATCGTCTCCATGGTCGACTTGATCACTGCCGTGGTCGCCGGCGCAGTGGGGCTCGGTCTCGGTGCCGTGGTCACGTACTTCGTTTTCTACTCGCGACCGAAGCCTGAGAAGGTTGTCGCGGTTTCCAGGGACGCGAGCGGCGGGATGACGACTTCGACGGTCTCTTCCTCTGACCTCGACCGCTCTAGGAGAGAGATGAGGACGATCATGGTAGAGAGGGATCTCCTTTCGTCAGCCCTGATGAAGCTCTACGAGGCAGAAAACGAGGGCAGAATCACGAAGGAAGAGAGGGAGATGATTTCGAAGCGGTACAGCGAGCAGATCAAGGACCTCCAAGCGAAGCTGAAGGATGTCGAACTGGTGGTCGAGGTCGGAGAGCTGGAGGGCCTGAGAAACGAACTGGTCACGCTTTTTGAGCAGAAGATCCAGAACATCGAGGGAAGGCTCGACACCGCGAAGCAGAGACTAGGGGTCGTCGCGCCCGGGGTCGGCAAGAAAGAAGTCGCTCCAAAGGTCGACCGCGGGACGGACCTGGAGAGGGCCGTCGAGAAGAGGGCCAGGCCCGAGATGTCAGAGTCCGAAAAGAGGGTCAAGGAGATCAGGGACGAAGTGATGGAGGCCCTGACGCGATTAGAGCAGATCGACATCGAGAAGAAGCAGCAGGAAGACTGATGGACAAACACAGACAGGCTCTGGAAGGCGTAGCCCAGATCCTCGCGAAGAAGGTCGGGGCGGGGATGACCCTCGGCCTAGGGAGCGGCTCGACTGTCGCTGCGCTAATCGAAGAGCTGTCGCCTCTGGTCATGATGAAGGCGAAAGGCATCGGCGGGGTCCCTACGTCCACTCAGATCGAAATGGTCGCCTCAAGGAACGGCATCAGTCTAGTGCCGTTCACGGGATCGGTGGACCTCGTAGTTGACGGGGCGGACCAAGTCGACTCGGGCCTGAACCTCGTTAAGGGGGGTGGCGGAGCTCTCCTCAGGGAAAAGATCGTCATGAGCAGTGCGAAGGAAGTCGCCATTGTCGCGTCGGAGGAGAAGTTCTCAACGCGTCTCTGTGAGAAGGGAGTCAGAGTGCCGGTCGAGGTGGTC